>JBKCVJ010000263.1:0-3665 GCA_046317915.1 Sphingobacteriales bacterium | reverse complement strand
GTTCACACCGGGATGCTGGCGCAATGCAATGGCACAAGCTTTGATCAGCATATCCTGGAAGCTCACTTTCACGGGGCTTACTTCGTTGATGGCAGTGCGGGCCGTCATCGCATTGTCCATGTTGATGGTCATGGTCAGGTAAAAATGCGGCGCGGTGTACATGCTCTCACCAAGGCGGCGCGCGATGGTCTTGCGCATGCTGGTCAGCGGCGTGTCTGTATAACCTTCCTGACCACCCGGTGTGAATGGCTTCACACTAGAGGTTGCAGGTTGAGCGTTGGAGGTTGAAGCTTTTGCTGCTGGCGTATAATTGTCTACGTCTTTTTTGATGATTCTTCCACCATCTCCGCTACCGGCGATGGCAGCGATATCAATGCCTTTTTCCTGTGCGTGCTTTTTGGCAAGCGGAGACGCTTTAACGCGACCGTTGTTTGAATGCGTCTCTGCAGCAGGTTGGGCGTTGGGGGTTGCAGGTTGCTGATCTGCTGTTTGTTGCGTTGCTGTCTGGCTAACCGGCTGAGTTGTTGCCTGGCTACCTTGTTGTTCAACTAGCAATGGCGTCACATCCGTTCCCGCCTTACCAACAATCGCGATGATCTCATTCACTTTCGCGGCTTCGCCTTCTTTCAGGCCGATGTAGAGCAGGGTGCCATCGGCATAACCCACTACTTCCATCGTAGCCTTGTCTGTTTCCACATCCGCGATGGCATCGTCACTCTTCACCTTATCGCCAATATTTTTGTTCCACTTCACGATCTTTCCTTCAGTCATCGTATCGCTCAGCAGCGGCATTCTGATAACTGTTGCTGCTTTTTGATCGGCACTTAATTCTACCGCGGGTTGCGTTGTTGCCTGGCTGACCGGCTGAGTTGTTGAGTTGCTAACCGGCTGCGTTGTTGCCGGTTGACCTGCGGACAGCAGGCCACTAATGTCTTCCCCTTCCTTCCCAACGATCGCAATGATCTCATTCACCTGTGCCGCCTTTCCTTCCGGCACACCGAGGTAGAGCAATGTGCCATCGGCATAACCCACCACTTCCATGGTTGCCTTGTCCGTTTCCACGTCGGCAAGTACGTCGTCACTCTTCACTTTATCACCAACTTTTTTGTTCCACTTGACGATTTTCCCTTCGGTCATGGTATCGCTCAAAAGCGGCATTCTGATCACTTCTGCCATACAGGGGCAATTTTTGTTTTGGAGGCCGAAATTAAGCCAAAAAAACTTAGAAAAAGGGGATTCGTTATGGGTTATTGGTTAGTAGTTATTACGAATAACCGCTAACCAATAACTTCTAACTAATAATCGAGTTCAAGACCCAACCTGTCCCGCAAATCCTTTATTGCGGGGTATATTTCGATCATTTTCAGGTATTGTTCCCTGGAACTGAGCGGCTTTTCCTTCGGTCCATGGTCCTCATCGGGCCTTTCCTCGAGGATCAGCGTATACTTGAGCTGGCGGTTGCGGAAGAACTGCTGAAGGTGCTCGATCAATGGTCCCCGCTCGGCCTCAATGAATTTCTGCTGGATCACGCTCTCCGTCACCACCTCGAAATTGGCTGCATCCACGATCCGTAGCTGCGCCACCCGGAAATTGGTCACCGCCGAAGGGTTTTTCATCTCCTGGAGCCGGTCGATATACTGCCCCCAGGCCTGTTGAAGAAGCTCCTCCGTGATGTCCAGCACCGTATCCACGGTCTTTTGCTTGTTGGCCACCAGTTTTCGGATCTCGCCCAGAGTCTTGTTGGGTTTGGCCTCTTCTTTGGGAACTTGCCGCTGCGGCTGGGGCGGGGGTGGCATATATTCATCCACCGGATCTTCGATCACGAGTTTCGGCTGGGGCGGGGCCGTTGGTTTGGTATCGATGGCCTTCCCCTGTGCGCCAAGGCTGGGGATGGGCCGGAAACCTACGGTGCGGAAGTTGTCAAGCTTTTTTTTTACACTGCCATCCCCGGCCAGTTCGATGGCCTGGTGCAGGTAAGTGAGTTTTATCAAGGCCAACTCCACGTGCAGTCTTTTATTCCGGGCTTGTTTATAGTTGATCTCAGCCTCATTGAGGATGTTGAGTGCACTAATCAGCCAGCTGAGCGACACTTTCTGGGCCGTGGAGATATATTTCGCGCGGAAACTTTCCACGGCCTCTAACAGCTCTGCGGTCTTGGGATCCCGGCATACCATCAGGTTGCGGAGGAACTCGGCGAAGCCGTTCATGACCATCTCGCCCTCAAAACCCTTGCGGTTGATATCATCATACAGCAACATGGCATCAGCGAGTTTCTGGTCCTGCATAAATCCGAGGAGGCGGAAATAATAATCCTCGTCCAGGATGTTCAGGTGCTCGAGGGTATTCTGGTATTGGATCTCGTGGTTGGTGAAGCTGGCGATCTTATCGAGAATACTCAGGGCATCCCGCATACAGCCCTCGCTTTTCTGGGCGATGACCTGCAGGGCCGCTTTCTCCGCCTTCATCCCTTCTTTCTGGCAGATCTCGTCAAGGTGCTCCACCGTATCCTGGATGGTGATGCGCTTGAAATCGAAGATCTGGCATCGGCTCAGGATAGTGGGCAGGATCTTATGTTTTTCCGTAGTGGCGAGGATAAAAATGGCATAAGGCGGCGGCTCTTCCAATGTTTTCAGAAACGCATTGAAGGCCGATGCACTCAGCATATGAACCTCATCGATAATATACACTTTGTATTTACCAGCCTGGGGTGCAAAGCGCACCTGGTCCGTGAGTGTGCGGATATCTTCCACCGAGTTGTTGCTGGCGGCATCCAGCTCATGGATGTTCATAGACGAACCTGCGTTGAAACTCACGCAGCTCTGGCAGGTATTGCAGGCCTCCCCATCGGGCTGGAGGTTTTCGCAGTTGATGGTTTTGGCGAGGATCCGCGCACAGGTGGTTTTGCCCACACCGCGCGGACCGCAGAACAGGAAAGCATGCGCCAGCTGCTCATTGCGGATGGCGTTTTTCAGCGTGGTGGTGATATGTTGCTGCCCCACTACGGTTGAAAAATTCTGCGGCCTGTACTTTCTCGCGGAAACGATAAACTTCTCCATAACTACAGCGGCAAGGTACGTAATTAATGCGGCAATGTGGAAGTGCGGCAATGCGGAGGTGTGGGCCGCTTGTTATATCTGATATAGCATCAAATGCCGTATATTTATTTCGGGTGTATTTGAATTATCACACCTTCACATTTCTATACTTACACACTAAAATAAATGGCAGATTTTATTTTATCGCTGGATCAAGGCACCACATCTTCACGCGCCATTGTGTTTGATCACGGCGGGCAGGTGGTGAGCCTGGCGCAAAAAGAATTCAAACAGATTTTCCCGCAACCGGGATGGGTGGAACATGATCCCACGGAGATCTGGAGTACACAGTTGGGTGTTGCGGCGGAAGCCATTTCCAAGGCCGGACTTACGGTCAGGGATATTGCCGCGATTGGCATCACCAACCAGCGAGAGACCACTGTAATGTGGGACCGAAGTACGGGCAAGCCGGTGTACAATGCCATCGTATGGCAGGACCGGCGCACGGCTGATTTTTGTGATAAGTTGAAAGCCGATGGCCATGAAGCGGATATCCGTAAGAAAACCGGACTGGTGATCGATGCATATTTCTCGGCCACCAAGATCAGGTGGATCCTTGATAATGTAGAG
>JBKCVJ010000262.1:0-14146 GCA_046317915.1 Sphingobacteriales bacterium | reverse complement strand
GGCGATGAAATTTTTCAACTTAGTGAAGAAATCCTTCACAGCATCGATGCCCATTTTGGTGTGCACCTCGAACGTGAAGTGAATATCATCCCTTGACGGGCCTTATTTCTTTTCCAGCAGGATCACCGCTTTATTAAAATCCGCAGCTGCATTGATCACTTTGATGAATGGTTGAAACTGGTCTATGGGGTAATCTGCCACGCGGTATTCTTCCCTGATCGTGATCTTGAGTTGATTGCCTTTGAGCTCATATCCCGAGCGGAAAAACATGGTTGGCTCACCGGTTGCAGGATAGCTCTGCTGAATGTTCAGGCTCTCCAGATTCTTGGCTACATAACCTTCCGGAATTTCTACAGTGATGTCTCGGTAGAGCACGTGCGGATAAATGATTTCGATAGGAAATACCCTGGGCTTTTCCTGGTACATTTCCACCTGCGGGCCGATGATGTCTCCCACTTTCAACAAGATCTTATTGCCCGCTTTTTCCATCAGTTCATTGGCGCGTACCGAAGCGTTGATCACAAACGGTTTGTTCTTCCCGAATTCATCGAAACTTGCATTCTCCAGTTTAGAGTTCAGCACCGTTTCAGAATTGGTCCCAAACTTTACGATCTGCTTGAGGATATTTTTCTGGTCTTCAGGCGAAGAAAAATTGAAGGCAGACCTGTACATGGAAGAGGTATAGCCCGTGAAGATCTGTTTGGATTCTACCACAACGGAATCTTTCGCAGGAAAGATCCTGATCTTTGATTCCATGTTATGCGAGGTCTGTGCGTAGTCCAGCAAATCGATATTTTTCAATTCAGCCACGGCACTGGGTTTTCCATCAACAGTCACCGACTTGCAATGAATGCCTAATTGATTGCCCCATTCCGGAGCGATCCATGGATACCGAAACTCAGCCCTGGTTGGTGCAATGTATTTTTTCTGCGTGGTCAGGTACAGCAGCATATTGTCAGCATTGTTCCAGTTTTCAAATTCCTTGTCCAATACATAGTTTGATCGATCTCCTGTGATCACCAACTGGTAAGGAATATTCAGCTGGCCCAATGCAAGCGCATACAAACGAACGATGCCAAACTCAGAAGCGATGCGTGTCCGAAGGATCTGGTCTATCTGTGATGCGGATTCTGACTCCACATCCTTATTGACCATTACGTTTTTCTTGAGGTGATTCTCCAGCGCCATCAGTTTCTCTTCCGGCGAGGTCAGTTTACTCAACTTCAAGGTATTGATGAGGTCCTGGATGGCTTTGGTTTCTTTCTCTTCAAATTGTTGGTAATTTTCATTCAGTCTTTCTGCAAGCTGATCCCAGGTAAACAAACGGGCGGAAGAATCTCTGGCTGTGTTGTATGATAGTTTGTATTCAACGCGGTACAATTGTGCAGTGAGGTTACTGTATTTTTCCTCTTCAGCCGGCTTGAGATCTGGCGAAACACAGTTGACCACCCGGAAGTTGGAATCTTGTTTACGTTCCACCACGGACCGGCCATTGAAACTCTTGACGTCAAATACCAACCGCTCTGGCGAAACGATCTGTACAATGCTACGCAGCACGGGTATCCTGAATTGCAACACATCCATTCCAAACAGGGATGCCTCTTTCTTATACGTATACAGGTATTCAACCTGACAGCCTTTCTCTAGTCCAGGTAATGCAAAGATGCGTTGGGGACTCCCATCTTCATCGGTAACATCTTTCACGGTAGTGGAGTCAAAATTGATCACCTTGCCGGAAGGCAGAATGGTTCTGGCTTTTAAAGCCACCATCATCGTTTTATCGCCGCCGGGGAGATATATCTTGTTGAAAAGTTCAATACCCTTATCGTCATTCAGCTGAATGATCTTATGGATGGTTTTAAATAAACCCAGGTTGTTTTCCGTCTCATCCTGAAATTCATAACGCCGCGCATCCAACAGGAAAATGGCTGATTCGCGGGCATATGTGGTGTCTAATTTTATAAATGCCGGCTTCTCTTTCCAGGTATCCATGGATAGCTGCGCTTTCAACGGTGTGAAGGCCAGGAAGGTGAGAACAAGGCTCAACAAGCGTTTCATGAGGTTTATTTTTTGATGAGGCTAACCGTTTCTTTGTATTGCGGGAATAATTGTTCCAGTACTTTGTTCCAGTTGGAAAATCCTTCTGGCTGCA
This sequence comes from Sphingobacteriales bacterium, assembly GCA_046317915.1. GTDB lineage: Bacteria > Bacteroidota > Bacteroidia > Chitinophagales > Chitinophagaceae > Pollutibacter. Next base: position 11,994 of record JBKCVJ010000262.1, on the reverse strand, counting down.
GGATCAGGTAGTCGTTAAAAAATTCTTGTGTGTACACCACCTGGTTTCCTTTGTTTTCGTAGGTGAAAACAAACCCGAATCCATCCTGCTTGTAGGATTTATTGGCAGGAAGGTAGTCTACAGTAAATCCTTCCGGGATATTGAAGATGGTCACAAAACGTTTGGTGAATTTATAACTCCACTCAACCGGGATCTTTCTTTTGGGGTAATCGATCTCCTGGTGTTCATAGGGCCTGATCAGGTTCATATTGATAAAGAGATTCCCAGCCATGTTCTTTCCATAATCTGGTAAGGTGAACGTACAACTGAATGCCGCTTCGTTTTTGCTGAGCGATGCAAAGTTGTATTGAAACCCTTCTGCTGCAAATTTATTAGAAGCCCTTCCGGCAATTTCCTTACTGTACTTTTCCTTATCCGTTGTGCCCATGTACATGAGTCTTGTGCGCAGGTCCGTAGCGTAGTACCCTTTGAGGTAAAGGCGAACATCGCCCTTTAGAATTTTGTCTGCCAGCGTCATCACCGTGGTGTCTGCATATAGGTTCTCTTCTTTCGGCACCACCGGTACTTTTACAATTTTAAAGTTCGCAGGATCAATACCAACAAACGCTTCTTTGCCCTGTATATGATCTGCCGGGATGCCAAACACGCAACTGGGATCTGTTCCATCGAGGAATATGTATTGACCATCCAGCTCAAGGGCGCAGATCATATGATTGTCCACCAGTGGCATAGGTGTTTCTTCATAGGTATATGGCAGCTTTCTTGTGCCGATCCAGGTATAATACGATTTTAGTCCTGCATGGCGTAGCATGACGGTTAGAATGCTTGCCATGTCTTTACAGTCGCCAAATCTGCGATGGCATACCAGGTTGGCGTCACGGGGGATGAAGCCTTCCATGCCATCTTCAAACGCCACATACTTGATATTGCCCTGTACCCAGCTATAGATGGCTTCGGCTTTGGCTTTTGCCGATGTTTTCCCTTTGATCAGCGAATCCGTGACGGCACTTAATTCCGTTCCGGTTTCTTTATTGATGTTGCTGACATAACCGGCGTAGAGTCTGTAAAGGTCTGCCGGGCTAGACAGAAAGTTGGTCCATTGTCCATTCGCTTTTTTCACCTGTTCAATATGGAACACTACATGGGTCCCCCAGTACGGACGGTCCGGTGCATCCGGATAGTAGTCTTCGTTCTTGGCATCTTTCACGGTGAAGGTGTACACCGTTTCATTTTTCTTTTTTTCTTCTTTCACCTTCACGAGGTCTTTGGAAACACCTTTTAGCAGATACCGGAGTTTGATGTTTGGATCACAGCTGATCTTCAGTTCACCATTGATAACCGGTACGCCGAGGATGAGGTAGCCAGGGGAAAGGAGGTAAGGGTTTACATGTTGCGTTGTGTACTCTACATGTGAGATTGCACCTGCCGTAAGCCCCGGAAAATTAAAGGTGGTGACTTTAGCATCATCATAAAAAATGCCTGAGCTAGGATTTGTTTTTGTTTTAACATCCGTAGCTTCCAGCTGCTTGCCATTGGTTGTGATGGTGTAGGCTTTGTAGTCCAGGAGTTTATGAAATCCGCTGTGGTAGATCCTGCCTTCTTTGCGCATCGCGCCATTTTCTGTCAGGAACAGGAATTCTTCAATATCCCGTGAGTTCACCTTAACGGAGTCGTTTTCAACGAAGATGTTGTACTGGGTGATGTTTTTCAACATCACATAATCCTGGTCAGGGAACTTTTTACGGATATCGTCTATGCGTTGCGCAGTAACACTGAACGGTATACACAGCAATAGCAGGGCTAAAGGTTTCAAAAGGTTGGGTCTCATACGTAAGCGTTACTGTAAACTAATGAAAATAAACGTTTCCGGATCAACGGAAATTGTCTTCATCAAATTCATCATCGTCTTTATCCGCTTCTCCTATTCCCAGGTTCAGCATCGATCCCATCAGGTCTTTGAATTCCACCCTTGCTTCCAGTACTTTCTTGCTGATCAACGAGTAGGAGGCAAGGCCATGCAGTACGAATTCCATTAATAATGCCTGCTCTTTTTCAGTGCCTTGTGGATAGTGTTTTTTTACGAGACCAAACAAGCCCTCCACTTTATACAATTGCTGGATCTTTTCGGCGTCCAATGTATTAAAGGCCATATCAAGGCTATTGCCTTTATCAAACCAGGCAATGATGGGCCTGAACGGATTGTTGTCTGGCGTGTTTGCCGTATTCCTTCGTTTTTTGGTTTCCGGAATAGGGAAGTATTGCGCAAATAGTGTCCTAAAAGTTTTTTCAACGAGGTTGTAAGCCACCTGGTACGGTCCTTCCTGTTCTCCTTCATACACCAGTTCAATCTTGCCTGTGATGGAAGGGATGATGCCCACCAGGTCACTGATCCATACCTGTGTATTTTTCTCTTTGTTGAGGATTGCCCGGCGCTCAGCAGCACTATACGCATTCTCCAATGCAGCAATGGTCAACCTCGCGGATACGCCACTCTTATGGTCCACAAACTCACTGGTCCTTGCTTCAAAGGAAACCTGCTCAATCAGCTTCTTCACGAGGTCACTCACTTCCACACGGTCCTGCTGCTGCCGATGGATATTCGCTTCCTGTTCTGTGATGGCCAATGAGTGCTCGATGGATTTCGGATAGTGGGTAAGGATCTGGCTTTCGATCCTGTCTTTTAATGGGGTGACGATGGCACCCCGATTGGTATAGTCTTCTGGATTAGCGGTAAATACAAACAGGATATCAAGCGGCATCCTCAATTTAAATCCCCTGATCTGTATATCACCTTCCTGAAGAATATTGAACAACGCCACCTGAATCCGCGCCTGCAGATCAGGTAGTTCATTGATCACGAAAATACCGCGGTTTGAACGCGGAATGATGCCGTAGTGGATCACGCGCTCATCGGCAAAACTCAAACGAAGATTGGCCGCTTTTACCGGATCGATATCGCCGATCAGGTCAGCCACACTCACATCCGGTGTCGCCAGTTTCTCACCATAGCGTTCGCTGCGATGGATCCAAGCAATGGGCGTGTCGTCGCCTTTCTCACGGATGAGTTGCACAGCATAGTTCGACATAGGATGCAACGGATCATCATTGATCTCAGAGCCATCCACCACTGGAATGTATTCATCCAGCAGTTCTGTCATCTGCCTCGCCATTCTTGTTTTCGCCTGGCCCCTTAAGCCCAGAAACAAAATATTATGGCGCGAGAGCAATGCACGCTCTGTATCCGGAATTACCGTGTCCTCATATCCGATGATACCGGGAAATGAAGGTTCTCCCTGCTCTAATTTTTTGATCAGGTTCTGCCTGATCTCTTCTTTTACGGATTTACTTGTATATCCTGAACGTCTTAATTCTCCTATGGTTTTCATCATAATGTAAAGTTATTCAATAGCTATTAGCTAGTAGCTATTAGCTAGTATACCCGCTTGTTCTTGCCGCTCTCAAAATCCCTGAAAATAAATGCCCCGAGTTTATCCAAGGAAGCGAAGAAGGCCTTGCCCTGATTGGTTTCTGTAAACTCGGTCACAAATTTTTGCAGGTATGGATCTTCTGCGATCATGAACGTTGTAATCGGCAGTTTCAATTTCTTACATTGCGCGGCAAGGTTGAGGCAGCGGTTGGTGATCTTACGATCAAGTCCAAAACTGTTCTTGTAATATTTTCTTCCCACTTTCAAACAGGTAGGCTTACCATCCGTGATCATGAAGATCTGTTTGTTGGGATTCTTTCTTCTTCGCAAGATATCCATTGCCAATTCAAGCCCGGCCACTGTATTGGTGTGATAGGGACCTACCTGCAGATAAGGAATATCCTTGATCTCGATGGTCCACGCGTCATTACCAAACACTACAATATCCAGTGTGTCTTTTGGATATTTGGTAGTGATGAGTTCACTCAGCGCCATCGCCACTTTCTTGGCCGGCGTAATCCGGTCTTCCCCATACAAGATCATGGAATGGGAGATATCGATCATCAATACCGTAGACGTCTGCGTCTTGAAATCTGTTTCACGGATCACCAGGTCATCTTCGTTCATCGTGAATGAGTCAATGCCGTGATTCACCTGCGCATTTGTGATGGAGTTCACGAAATCAATTTGCTCCAGCATATCCCCAAACTGAAATGGCCTGGTCTCCGGATTGATATCATCACCCAAACCTGGTTTGAAGGTATGGTGATCGCCGCTTCTTGTTTTCTTCAGCTTGCCGAAAATTTCTTCAAGGCTGCGTTTGCGAATGCCCTGTTCTGTCTTTGGCGTGATTTTGATCTCACCGTTGGCTTTGTTTTCATCGAGATACCCTTTTTCTTTAAGGTCCTCAATGAAATCACCCATGCCATATTCTTCATTGGTCAGTTGATATTTTTTATCCAGCTGCGTCAGCCAGTTGAGTGCTTCTGTAGCATCGCCGCTCGTATAGTTCAGCAACTGCATAAAAAGGTCCATCAACTGTTCGAAAGTGGTTTTACCAGACGACCTCGGATCAAAATTGGAGAAACGGAAACCCTTCATACATTGAAGTTAACAATAAACTGAGTTCGCAGTTCGCTGGTCGCAAGTTCGCATCGGGAAATAAAAAAAGGTGTCTGGTTATCCAGACACCTTTTCTCACCCTATCCACTCACCCTGATCACTTATTCTGAATTACCCCCGGCAATTCTGCCGCAGGAGTGGGGTTCTTATACGTTCTCTCGATGTTATCCAGGTATTCCTGCAGGCCAAATGCCATGCGGATCTCCTGGAACATGCTTTTCTGCCTGTTGTTGAGGTTATCGCCCTTGCCTTCCATTAACTCCTGAACAGCTTGGCGGAGTTCGGGGACCGACATATCACCGAGGAATGCATAGTAACCGAGTTGCTCGGTAAGATCCTTTCGCACCTTTGCGTTGATCTTTGCAGCCAGTTGCTGATCGCCGGCTTTATAGGCAGCATCCACCATTTGTGAGCTGACCATATTGTGTTGGTTGCCACGGCTGGTGATGCCATAAGGCACATTGGCATCGTCCACACCCTTGTCTACTTTCTGCAACAAGGCCTTCGCTTCATCTTTGCGGCCCTGCGCTGATAAGCTATTCGCGGCTTCTAAATAAGCCTGACGTATGCCATACAGGTGGCGACGGTTTTCTTCATCGAAATAAACCCCTTTGATGTCTGCACTACCAAAAGCGAATTTGTTCATCATTACATTATTCGCAAAATCCGCGTTCACGTTAGGGCCCGGTTGCATGGCCACGGGAACCATCCTGTAGCTCAGACCATCAGCACGCAGGAAGTTATCAAAGCCGATGCCTTGCGAACCGGGTGAAGTGAAATAGATCGGACGCTTCCATTTGTTTGCAGCGATGATGTTCAACACGGCGAGGTCATTCTTCATCAGAAGGTCCCTGCCAATTTCAAAACGCACTTCGCTTAACACACTGTCTTTTGCATTCACAGTGCCGTTTTGGCGAACCATGTTCACATTCACAGGAACACTTACCTTTTTCACAGGGAAGTAATTCATTGAAGAACCGTCCTGCATGGGTACTTGATTGTTGGGATCATCACTGCCTACAAAATCCTTCATCAGACTGTAGAGATCTACGTATGTATTGGCATCGAGGCCAGGTTTTTGGTAGAAGCGTATAAAGTCGCGCTTGGATCCTTCAATTTTAGACGGTTCCCAGATCACGTCGATGGCATCACTTTGATTGACTTTATATCTGAGTTGGTTGATGTACCAATCGATACCCAGCAATGAATAGTTGATCACGCGAACGTCCCTGCGGATACCCTCCACTTCCTGTGCATACCAGAGCGGATAGGTATCATTATCTCCGTGGGAGAAGAGGATGGCATTTGGTGCGCAACTTTCCAGGTAGTCTTTAGCGAGGTCACGCGCCAGTTGCTTCTTGCTGCGGTCATGATCATCCCACTCCTGCGAAGCCATTAACACTGGCACAGCCAGCAGGCAGAGCAGGGCAGCGGCATAGTTGGAGCCCTTATCTCCAAGGAAACGCTGCAGCCATTCTTTCACCTGCATCACACCCAGACCGATCCAGATCGCAAAGGCATAGAAAGAACCTACATACGCATAGTCCCGCTCACGAGGTTGGTTACCCGCCTGGTTCAGGTAGAACACAATGGCGAGGCCCGTGAAGAAGAACAACAGGAAGGTCACGAGGAAATCCCGCTGGTCTTTTTTGTATTGATAGAAAAGTCCGATGAGACCCAGGATCAATGGCAAGGCAAACAGTTTATTATTGGCCTTATTGGTCCGGAGGGTTTCAGGCATTTTGTCCTGTTTGCCGAGAAGGGTATTGTCCACAACCGGGATGCCCGTAATGGTGTTGCCATCCCGCACGTTTCCAAATCCCTGCAGGTCATTTTGTTTGCCGATGAAGTTCCAGCCAAAATAGCGGAGATACATCCAACCGATCTGGTAACTCATCGCCCATTTGATGTTATCGGCCTGCGTGGGCTTCTCGCCATCTTCAAGGTTGAGCCATCGCTTATAAAAATCGGCATGGCCCTGATCATTGCTGTGATCCCAGACACGGGGCAGCAGCATCATGTCTTCAGGCGCATATTGAGGAACGACGTCGTTACTCGTAAATTTATACTTGCCGTCAGCCTTGACATATTTTTTATCGCCATCCGCATACTCTGTTGGCGAGGCGGTGAATACCTGACCGTAGATCAAGGGGAAATCGCCATACTGTTCACGACCAAGATAACCTACGAGCGACATAGGATTGTCTACGTTGAACATGTCTACTGCAGGATCTGCGTTGGAGCGGATCATGGTAGTGACGTAGGTGGAGTAGCCGATGAGCATAAAGGCAAAGCACCACATGGCAAGCCTGAGAAAATAAGGGTTGCGTTTGAGTGCTTCGTAGCCATATTTCGCTCCTGCGAAAGCAGCTGCTACTACCAATGCTAATTTAAAGATGAAGCCTCCGGATGAACCACTATCGATAAACGGATAAGCAACGGTAAACAGGATGAGGAATAACCAGATACCGAATTTCAACGTTGAGATGGTAGAGGAGTTTGAGATCCGGATACCATACCATATTAAAGCCCCCAGCAGCAGGAAGTAGAAAATGAATCCACTGAAGAATGGTAAGCCGAGAGAGTTCACGAAGAAAATATCGAAACTACCCGCACCTTTTACAGTGTACTGGATCACTGCTTTCTGGGTGATACCTGTAATGGCACAGCCAATCACGAATGCCCAGAAAGTGCCCCAGGCGGTTACTTTGTAGCGTTTGAAATAATAGACCATGACGATGGCCGGGATAGTCAACAGGTTCAACAAGTGAACGCCGATGGAGAGACCCATCATGAAGAAGATCAGTATGATCCAGCGGTCTGCGCCGGGTTCATCGGCGCTGTGTTCCCATTTCAGCATCATCCAGAACACCAGTGCAGTGAACATGGAAGAAAGGGCATATACCTCGCCTTCAACGGCGCTGAACCAGAATGAATCACTGAAGGTATAGGCCAGGGCGCCTACAACGCCGGCAGCCATAACAGTAAAGATCTGCTGGCCGGTGAGTTCATTCGACTCTTTATGATAGATTTTCCTTGCGAAGTGGGTAATGGTCCAGAACAGGAAGAGGATGGTAAAGCTGCTGGCCAGGGCGCTCATCACGTTAACGGCCTTGGCGGCCGTCAGGGGATCATTGCCGAAGACAACAATGAAGATCCTTCCGATCAGGACAAAAAGTGGTGCTCCCGGGGGGTGGGGAATCTGGAGTTTAAAACAGGAGGATACGAATTCCCCGCAGTCCCATAGGCTACCACCCGCTTCGGCAGTCATGATATACACAAAAGATGCGATCAACCATACGGCCCAGCCGGTGATGTTATTCAATTTCTTAAAGCTCATACAGCGTTCAGGATTTTAAAAAGACGGGCAAACCTAAGCTAAAAAAGGCTTTGCTCAAAGTTAAAATGCCGGGTTTTACCCGGGTTTTATCTTTGAGCAAAGCCTTTTTTAGCAATGTGGCAATTAGACAATTAGTCAATGCGGCAATGTTGGAAGCGCGGCCGTGCGTTGCCGGCCTGCGCGGAATCACCCGGAGTGACTGCTGGCGCGCCGCAACGCATGGCGCGCCTTCCTACATTACCGCATTTCCGCACTGCCACATTGCCGCATTAGTCAAACAGTATCCTAACGGTTTGATAATACAGCCTTGTTTGCATGAATTGCGCCTGGGATTTCTCAGAATAGCCCTGCAGGCCGAAAAGGCCGGCCGCATTGCCTTTATTGATGCCTATTTCCAGGTAACCTGCTGAGTTGAATAGGGCTAGTTTTTCGCCCTCATTGACATCGGCATATGTTTCACTGATCTTGTCGATCACCTCATCCCGCTTAAATATGATCTTAAAACTGCGTCCTTTTCGTTGCTCCTCAAACTCCTCCCGGGTAATGTTGACGATCACGTTCTCAAAATGGTCCACGAAAATGATCTGTCCTTCAATATAATTATTACCCAGCAGGGGTTTTAGCGCATTTTTGACCTGGATGGGATGCCCGGAATCCCCAAGTTTGGAAAGTTTCACCCCAGAAAGGAGGTCTGTAAAAGCCTGGGCCAGCACCCGGGCACAATAGAGGGTGTTGCGGTTTTGGGTTCGGTCCAGCGGGATGCCTACCACCTCATCAGGCAGACCTTCCAGGATCATACTGATCAGGCCATTATCGGCCATACCAATATATTGGCTACCATGCCTCGCCACCAGTAAATACTCCGGACGGGTATGGAAGAGGTTCATCAGGATCATGTGAAAGCTGTTCTCAGGGAAATTCCGGATTGCATTTCCGCACACATACGCCGCCTGTGGATAGTTGAATGGCGTCAGGTCATGACTGATATCGATAATATTAATGCCGTCGTTCACCTGCAGGATCTGTCCTTTCACGGCGCCAACGAGGAAATCCTTACTTCCGATATCCGATGTCAGCGTCAATACAGGCATGGGGGCAATGGGACAGTTTGAAAATGTGGCAATTAGTAAATGCGGTAGTGCGGCAATGCGCAGTTACGAAAGTAACTCAATAACCAATAACTCAATAACTATTTGACCAACTCTCCATTTTTGTAAAAGAAGTTTCGTGTGAGTTTATCTGTTAGTCCGGGGAAGAATTTATTCATGAACACAGTTCGTTTACCCGTGAAGGTGAGTACGATGGATCGTTTTCTTTTTGTGATGGCGTGAATGATATGTTGTGCGCATTCATCCGCCGTCATGAGGCTTGATTCATCCAATGGTGTTTCGTCCTGGGCCTTGCCTTCTTTGTTGAGGGCCACATTGCGAATATTGGAGGCCGTGAAACCCGGACTCACCCACATCACGTTGACACCTGATTCCAACAATTCTGTTCGCAGGGCTTCCAGCCATCCCTGTAGTGCGAATTTGGATGCCGAATATCCACTCCTGCCCGGCAGTCCGCGATAGCCAGCAACGGACGATATGCCAACGATGGTGCCATTGTTTGCCATGATGGACGACAATGCAAGTTTGGTGCAATACACCGAGCCCCAAAAATTGACATTCATCACGCGCTCAAGAACACTCAGTTCCAGGTCCTTTACCTGCGCCCGCATCGAGATGCCGGCGTTATTGATCAGGATATCGATTTTTCCAAAAGTCTCCAGCGTTGATTGAATGAATTTCTGGCAATCATTATATCGGCTTACATCTGCTACAACGGTGTGGAGGGGCCTGCCTGAGTACTCCATCTGAAGGGCATATAGTTTATCCTGGCTGCGGCCGCAGGTTGCCACCTTTGCACCGGAAGCCAGCATTGACCTGACCAAGGCTTTACCAATGCCCTCTGTTCCTCCAGTTACCACCACCACCTTATTCGAAAAATCCATGCGATATATTTGATGCGCAAATGTAACCAATTACGTGTCAACGAAATGGAAGGGTTCCAATACCGTTGTTGTGGAAATAATGTTAATGCCTTAAGATTTGTTTGGATTTATTTTTTCCCTTATTTTTGCACTCCCTTTGCAAAAAGGGATGTTATCGAATGATAATAAGATCTGGTAGCTCAGTCGGTAGAGCAATACACTTTTAATGTATGGGTCCTGGGTTCGAGTCCCAGCCGGATCACCGGAAACAGTTCAAACCCGCTCCACGAGCGGGTTTTTTGTTATATGCCGGATCTTATTCTTCGTTTCGCATCATCTACGGACCATGCCGCCATGGCATCAATGATCGGTTTCAATTTTTTTCCGGAAGGACTAAGGGTATAGGTTACAAAGGGCGGCACAACCGGCTTGGATTCACGGATGATCAGCTGGTCAGATTCCAGTTGTTTCAGGTGTTGGATCAACACTTTTTCCGTGATAGTGGGAATGGCCTTCCTGATCTCGCTGTAGCGTTTGGTGCCGGCAGCCAGCTGGTAAAGGATGATGGGCTTCCAATACCCGCCTATTTTCTCCATGACATAGGACACCGGACACTGGAGTTGTGCTTTTCGTTTGTTTTCCTGCTGCGTGGACGATGCTTTAATGGCTGCCATATATACATACTTTGGGGTAAGTACTTGTACAAAAGTAAGTATTCATTTAGTTTTGTGCAAGAAAAAAATGAAACATATGAAGATTACGATCACGGGTTCATTGGGAAACATTAGTAAGCCACTTGCAGAGATCCTGCTCAGGCAAGGACATACGTTGACTATTGTTAGTGCTAATCAAGACAGGAAAAAGGATATTGAAGCGCTGGGTGCAAAGGCGGCCATCGGGGATTTGTTCGACAGCGAGTTTTATGCATCCGCATTTGAAGGTGCCGATGCCGTGTACGCCATGACGCCTCCCAATCTCGGCGGTGTAAATGTGGTAGCCAATACCATAAAAGCGGGAACAGCCATTGTTGAAGGTGTTAAGGCTGCAGGTGTAAAAAGAGTAGTGATGCTGAGTAGCATAGGCGCCGACAAACCTTCCGGTAATGGACCAATCGCCGGCTTGCACCAGGTCGAAAAGTTATATGCGCAGTTACCAGAGGTTCAAACGCGATTTTTGCGCGCGGGTTTTTTTTACCTCAATTTTTTCAATAATATTCCTTTGATCAAAAACGCCGGGATTATCGGAAACAACTTTCCTGGTGACGTGAAGATGGCAATGGTGCATACGGACGATATTGCACAGATCGCCGCAGAAGAACTGTTGTTACATTCCACAGGTGTGCGATACGTGATCAGTGATCTTCAAACAGCATCTGCGGTAGCCAGTGCACTGGGCACTGCCATTCAGAATCCCTCACTACCATGGTTACCATTTACCGATGAGCAATTGATAGGGGGGATGACTCAAGCCGGTATGCCACTGGAAATTGCAGAAATGTATGCAGAAATGGGGAGGGGTATGGCCGATGGATCCATTGCAGCAGACTTCTTTGCTTCGGGTGCTGAGGTGGCGGGAAAGGTCAGGCTTGAAGCAGTCGCGAAACAGTTCGCCGAAAAGTATCATGGTTAAGCAAAGAGCCTTCGTGAAAACGGAGGCTTTTTTGTTTTACATTTAGCAGCTGAACCAACTTCTGCACCATCGATACCCTGACTATGAAGCGATGTCTAATGCAACGGCCAATATTATGGCTGAGGCATTGCGCCAGAATCCAAACCTTACGGTTTGCATGGCCTCGGGCCATACGCCTTCCAGAACCTGCGAAATATTTGTACGTCTTGTAAAAGAGGAACAAATCAATCACGAGCAGCTGACGTTCATCGGTTTGGATGAGTGGGTAGGGTTGACTCCGGACAATACAGGAAGCTGCCAGTACTTTTTCAATGAGAAGTTGATCAAGCCGCTGGGACTGCAACCTGAGCAGGTGTATATGTTTGATGCATTGGCAACAGATCTTGGCAAGGAATGTGCAAAGATGGATGCCGTTATCCAGGCCCATGGCATAGACCTGATGGTAGTTGGCATCGGTATGAAGGGACATATTGGTTTCAACGAACCAGGTACGCCGGTTGATAT
>JBKCVJ010000261.1:0-6279 GCA_046317915.1 Sphingobacteriales bacterium | reverse complement strand
GAAGAAGGCCATCCATACGCGTCCCATGTGGAAGATCGGGAACTGGCCCGCGCACATTACCGCAAAGATGGTCATCGCTTCTGCCGCACGGTTCACACCTGTTCTCCATCCCTGGCGGAACAGCAGGAGGATCGCAGAGATCAGCGTACCGGCGTGACCGATACCTACCCACCATACGAAGTTGGTGATGTCCCAACCCCAGTTGATGGTGCGGTTCACGTTCCACTGGCCGATACCGTATACCACCTCGCGATAAACAGAATACACACCAAACATCAGCAGCGCAAGGGAGATGAAAAATCCGATGTACCATAACCGTGTAGGCTTGGCCTCTATCGTGTGACAGATATCCTCCGTCACATCGTGATAGGTCTTTTTCCCATCTACTAACGGCTCCCTGATCGGCGATTCGTATTTGACTAAACTCATTTGAAAATCTTATTGTCTAATAATCTAAATGTATTTCATTGCCGCATTGCCTCATTCACAAATTGCCACATTGCCTAGTGTCCCGTAGGCATCTTCTCTTCCTTCTTCACACCTTCCGCTGCCGCAGTCTCATGATGTTCTCCAGCCACTCCCACATGCCTGTCTGTATTCCTCACCTTCGCCAGGTAGTTGATACTAGGCAGCGCGTGCAGTTGTTCCAGTGCATAGAACACTCGGTTCTTCTGCTCTTCCATCCTCACCTTATAAACATCACTTGCTTTATCGTTCACATTACCGAAAACAATGGCGTTGGTTGGACAAGCTTGCTGACAAGCAGATTTCACATCCCACTTTCCATCTTTACCGGTTTCAAGCGGCCTGTTCTCTTTCTTCGCGGTCAGTTTACCGGCTTGCGTGCGCTGTATACAGAATGAGCATTTTTCGATGACACCCCTGGACCTTACCGTAACATCAGGATTCAGCACCATCCTCGTCAAATCATCGTTCATCATCATTACAGAATCATCCAGCACTTGACGCTGATTATCTGCAAAGCTATCCGCGCCCAAATAATCAGCCCAGTTGAAGCGACGTACTTTATAAGGACAGTTGTTGGCGCAGTAACGGGTACCGATGCACCTGTTATACGCCATCTGGTTGATACCTTCTGAACTATGGTTGGTGGCATTCACCGGACAAACGTTTTCGCAAGGCGCATTGTCGCAGTGCTGACACAGCATCGGCATAAAAATCACATTCAGGTTATCCAGGTCATCGTTTCCTGAATCATCCCTGAACGTAGCGAAATAACGATCGATACGCATCCAATGCATCTCATGCATCCTCAGCACTTCACTCTTACCTACAACGGCAACGTTGTTTTCTGCTGTACAGGCCACAGAGCAGGCTCCGCAACCAATACAAGTGTTAAGGTCAATGCTCATTCCCCACTTGGCACCAGGATAAGGGAAGTCGGGATACAAAGTACCTTCCACGCGATAATCGCCGGTCTCCTTTGCATACGCTTCCACCAGGTGATGCCTTGCATCAAGGATCACGTTTGGATTCTTCTTGAACTCACCAAGGGTCAGTTCTTTCACGATATCGGTACGGCCCTCATACTGATTGTGTGTTTGGGTGTAGGCAACCTTTTGTACTTCTTTAGTGCTGGCGTAAGAAACGTCCGTCACATGATAGTCAAAGGTTGTACCGTTGAAACCAACCCATGGGTAGACGTTCTGTCCCACATTAGTAGCGGCACGACCAATCTTCTCATTCCTTCCGTAACCCACAGCCACCGCAATTACATTGGGGTGCATACCGGGGATCACAAGGATCGGGAGTTTCAATTCTTTATTGCCCGCTTTCAAAGTGATCACGGGTTTGGTTACTTCTACTTCGTAGTTATCATCAAGTGCAATGCCCAGTTCTTTTGCCGTTGCAAAAGAGATGATGGCATAGTTGTCCCAGGTAGCCTTCGTGATTGGATCGGGTAATTCCTGCAACCAGGGGTTGTTGGCATATTTACCACTACCCAGGGAAACCTTAGGATAGATCACCAGTTCTGCTTTGCCACCTTTCTTGGCACCAGCAAGTGCAGTAGCTGCACCGGCAAGTGCACCACCATTGTATGCTGCGCCAGCAAATGCAGGTGCAGTTTCAATCACACCATCCTGCAAAGCTTTGTCGAGCGCTTCCTGGCTACCCAGTTTAGTGAGCCAATACTTGCGGAAATAATCTCCGTAGTCTGTATTGTTACCGCTCCACTTCAACAAAGAAGTCTGGAACGCACGTGTTTTAAAGATCGGTGTGATGGTGGGCTGCATGAAACTCAGGTAACCTGATTTTGCTTCTGCATCTCCCCAGCTCTCCAGGTAATGATGATCCGGAGCTACATATTTACAAAGCTGTGCCGTCTCGTCCAGTCTTTCGTTGAACGCTACGGTGACTTTTACTTTCTTAATGCCATCGGCAAATTTCTTCCCGTCAAAGTAGTCGTACGCAGGATTCACATCATGGATCAACAACGCACCAACCTTGCCTTCATTCATATCGGCAACCAGCTGCACCATGTCTTTATCAACCGCCTGCACTGCGCTGAGCGTAGAGGACCAGTTGATGGTTTTGCCATTGGCACCGATGGCTTCGTTGATGGCGTTTACTACGATCTGTACATTGGGATCGTTGCTGCCAGACACCACGAGGGCGTTACCACCTGCTGCTTTCAACAGGTTGGCAGCCAGATCCAGGCCTTTCTTCAGCCTTGCATCCGCAACAGCAGGTGCACTAACGGCGCCGCCTAAACGAGAAAGCAGGTTGAGGGCAACAGCACCTGTTTCAGATGGACGATGCACATACCTTTCATCAGCATTAGCACCCGTCATGGAAAGCATGCTTTCAAATTGGATGTGCTTGCTCATCTCCGGATTTGCAGCATTCACTCTTCTGCCCTTGCTGTATGCATGCGCAAACTGCACGGGAGTGAGCCATGTACCGAGGAAATCCGCACCAAGACTAACGATCACCTTCGCATTTTCGAAATGATAAGAAGGGATCGCGCGCTTGCCATAGGATGCTTCATTGGCCAGCAACAGGCCGGAGTACGACAGTGCATCGTATTGCACATGTTTTCCGCCAGGGTATTTCGCCAGGAAATCGGCGATCACTTGTTTTGTAGAGGGTGAGGATACAGAAGATGTAAGGAGCACCACGGGAGCACCGCCAAGGCCGGCAAAGGCTTCGCCAACCATTTTGTCGAACGCTTCATACGTAGATACCTCTTTGAATTCCTTGCCATCATTCTGCATAGGATAAGTCAAACGGGCCGTATCATATATGTTGAGTACAGAGGCTTGCACCCTTGCAGAAGTACCGCCACCGGTGAGGGTGGAGAGGTCATTACCTTCTACTTTGATGGGGCGGCCATCGCGCACTTTCACAACAACAGGAACTACTTCATTGTCTTGCACTACCGTACTCGCATAATAATCCGGAATGCCGGGCACCACGGTATCAGGCTTATTCAGGTAGGGGATCGCTTTCTTCACGGGCATTTCGCAGCTCGCAGCAGCCATGGCCGCAGCAGTGCTGAAACCAAGATACTTCAGGAAGTCGCGCCTGGGGGTCTTGGCATCCAACAGTTTGCCATCTCCCGGTTCTACAGGCAGGTCCTCTGCGAACTCATTCTGGATACTGTTCTCATAAGCGTCACTCTTGTTCAGTTCGCCAAAAGATTGCCAGTACTTTTTTTGCTCCATATTGCTCTTGTAAGTTGAAGTTAGGTTCAGGAAATTCAGGACGGGTTAAGACCAGTCTTGAATTAATAGTGGCATTTCATACATTCTGTACCGCCGATCTTTTCCACGGTCACACTGTCCATTTTCTTGTTCTTCAGGTCTTCGTGGAATTTCTCGTAGATGCTGTAGAACTTGTTATCGGTGAACTGAACTTTGGATTCGCGGTGACAGTTGATACACCAGCCCATGCTCAGGTCTGAGTATTGATATACTTCGCCCATTTTCTGGATCTCACCGTGGCAAGTCTGGCAAGCTTGCTTACCTACGGTCACGTGCTGTGCGTGGTTGAAATAAACGTGGTCAGGCAGGTTGTGGATACGCACCCACTCGATGGGTGAACCTTTGCCATTGTAAGATTTGGTTGCGGGATCCCATCCGGCGTATTGATACAGCTTCTGGATCTCAGCGGTACCATCTACTTCGGTTCCATCTTCACGATAGAGTTTGGGGCCTTTTGCATATTCATTGATACCCATGTGGCAGTTCATACAAACATTCACACTGGGGATATTCGCGTGCTTGCCTTGCATTGCTCCATTGTGGCAATACAAACAACTGATCTGGTTTACACCAGCATGCACGGTATGAGAGTAATAGATAGGTTGTTCTGGTTGGTATTTCTGCGAGCGGCCCAGTCCGGATGCACCCTGGAACAGGAGGTAACCGCCGAACATGAAGAGGACGATGGCACCCAGCGCGATGTATGCTTTGTTTCTCCAGAAAGGAACGGGATCTGGTGAAGCCACACCATCCGCATCATCAGAAAGACGCTTCAGGTTGCTGTTCACTTGTAGCAGGATCAGTGCGATCACCGCAAGGATGATGGTGAGGATGCCAAATATCAGGGCGCTGTCGCTTTCAGCGGCTTTGTTGCTGACGGTATCAGGAATTGGATCTCCTCCTTTGGGGCCAGGTGCAGGAGCATTAATATAAGCCAGGATCGCATCGATGTCCGCATCCTTCAACTCAGGAAAGGCGGTCATCTGGATCTTATTGTACTGGTTGTACACCTCAACAGCGCGGGGATGACCTTCCTTGATCAGCGCTGCACTGTTCCTAATCCACCTATAAAGGTCTGCTTTGTTGGGCCAACGGTCTTCAACTCCGCTTAAAGCCGGACCTGTCAAATTTTTATTAATCGCATGACAGGAAGCACACTTTTGTTGAAAAAGCGCCTTACCATCCTGGGCCTGAACCCCGGTGGAAAAAGTCAGCAAAAACACAAAAACGACTGCAGCGCAAAGAGATGAGACAATGGATCGATGATGACTCATAATCGCTATTGATTGATGATAAGCGGTCAGATTTCCACTTAGGCTGCAAAAATAAGGTACCATGCTAACAAAATATCAACATGATTTAATTTTTTTTAATGCAGTGCTGGCGCGGATTTGCGCAGATTGTGGAATCTTTGTAGTTGCGATTGTCAGAGAACTGTAATCAGATTTGTTTCATATCCTTTGATACCTTCGCCGTCAACACATCCACAAAAATTTTTATCCCTGTTGCTGATGTTTGAAAAGCTAAAGGCAAAATGGAAGGTAGATGGAACCCAGTTGTTCCTCATCCTCTGCACTTTCGCCGTCACCGGTACGCTGACGGCCTGGATCTCCCGCTCCCTTCCCGGCTGGATCGGGTTCACGGACCAAACCCACTGGGGCTGGAAGCTGCTCGTCCGGCTACTCGTCCTCATCTTTGGCTACCAGGTTATTATCCTGATCGTTTCTGTCTTTTTTGGGCAGTTTAAGTTTTTCTGGAACTATGAGAAGAAGATCTTGAGGTGGCTGTCGGGTAGGGGAAGAGTTTAGGGGGAGTGTTTAGGGGAAGGCGATAGATTCAGTTTTTAGTCAAAAACGCCCGAAATTTGCTAAAAAATGGCCAAAATTGGCTCAAAACCAGACGAAATCGCCAATTTTCTGCTTCAACCTAATACCTTCCAATTATTAATTTCAAATTGTCAATTGCCAATTGCTAAAATATAACTTGGTCATATTTGCCTCAGGAAACGGTTCAAACGCGAAGGCTATCATCGATTTTTTCCGAAACGACCCCTCCGTGAAGATCTGCCTGATCGCCTGCAATAAGCCTCAGGCCGGTGTGCTCCGGATCGCGGAAAAAGAAGGCATACCCACCCTGATCATCGAAAAAGAGCCTTTTTTCAGGGGTAATGCCTATGTGGAAGAAATCGCTGCACTCCAACCCAGCCTCATCATACTCGCGGGCTTTTTGTGGAAACTACCCTCTGCCCTCATCGAAGCTTTTCCCGGTCAGATCATCAACATCCACCCCGCCCTCCTTCCAAAATATGGCGGCAAGGGCATGTACGGCCATCATGTGCACGAAGCCGTAAAAGCAGCAGGTGAATCTGAAACCGGCATCACCATCCACCAGGTGGATGAAAAATACGACCACGGCACGCATATCTTCCAGGCCGTCACAACAGTCTCGCCAGACGATACCCCGGAAACCATCGCCAAAAAAGTACACCAGCTGGAACACCAATTCTATCCCCGCGTGATCAGGGATATCCTGAACCAAACACCGCGCGGATGAA
>JBKCVJ010000260.1:0-15837 GCA_046317915.1 Sphingobacteriales bacterium | reverse complement strand
GCAAGCACGTTAAAGCCGATTTGCTCATGCAGGAAACGTACGAGCCTTGCCTTCAACGCAAAGGTGGTGCCATCCCCATGCGTCTGCTCGCCCAACATCACCACCCGCTTGTCTTTCACAGCAGCCGCAAATGCCGCTAGGTCAGTCCAATCCGTATCGTTTAATTGCACGGACCGGATCTCCGCCGTTTCTTTCTTCACATAATTACTGAGCTGGGCCCTTACGCCCATCACCCAATAACAACTAACCAATAACAACATAACACCCCGCTTCATCACATCAATATCTCGCGTTCTTTCTGAATAGTAACTTCATCACTGGCCATGATGGATGTGGCCAACCCTTCCATCTTCGGCAACTCATATTTATAGAAGAACTTCATGGTCTCCATCTTGGAAAAATAAAACTCATCGTCTTTCTCCGCCATCATCTGCTGCGTCACAATACCTTGCTTTAACCACTGCCATGCCACTACCGTGTAAGACGTCAACTCCATGAACAGATTGGCATCGGCCATATATCTTTCTGTTTGTCCGGCCGCCGCAAACTGCTGCAGATGCGCCAACACATGCCCCATGCGCGTTACCGCATCCCGAAGCTGCCCTGCATACAATTGCAAGGCAGGAAACAAAGCGGCCGCATCAATGGTGGCATTCACCTCATCCAGCAAATGATACAATCCCGCACTGCCTTTCATCGGGATCTTACGGCCGAGGAGATCCATGGATTGAATGCCGGTAGTTCCTTCATAGATCGACATAATCCGTATATCCCTGTAATATTGTTGTGCGTGGAAGTCCATCGTGAAGCCATACCCGCCAAACACCTGCAAGGCGTTGCTGGTAGAAACAATTCCATACTCTGAGGGATATGTTTTAACAATGGGTGTCAACAGCTCAAGCATGAGTTGAGCCTTCTCTTTTTCCTCGCCAAACGTAACCTTCTCCAGATCATACCATTTCAAACACTCCACCACCAAGCTGATCGCACCTTCCACGAAAGCTTTTTGCAACAACAACATCCGGCGCACATCTGCATGATGGATGATCAGGGTCTGTGGTTTGCTCAGATCCTTGTCTTCAATATGTCTGCCTTGTGGCCGTTCGTTGGCATACTTCAATGCATAATAGTAGGCTGCTGATGATACTGCCGCTGCGGTTTGTCCCACGGCAATGCGCGCGGAATTCATCATCTGGAACATATACTGCAGGCCCTTGTTGGCCTCGCCCACCAGATATCCTCTGCACACGCCCTCCTCGCCAAACACCAAATGCGTTGTGGCATAACCGCGCTGGCCCATCTTCTGGAAATCTGCCACACAGTTCACATGATTGTACGTCAGGGACCCATCGGCCTCCGGCCAGTATTTTGGAACGATGAACAAGGAGATGCCTTTGGTACCCGCAGGTGCTCCTTCAATCCTTGCAAGCGTGAGGTGCACAAAATTTTCACAGGCTTCGTGCTCCCCGGCAGAGATGAAGATCTTCTGTCCCGTGATGGCAAAATGATCACCCGAAGGCTTTGCACTGGTGACGATATCTGATAAAGAGCTGCCAGCCTGCGGTTCTGTCAACGCCATCGTTCCCTGCCAACGCCCTTCCATCATGGGTGGCATGAATATCTTCTTGTAGGCTTCGTCTGCAAATAGTTCTATCAATTCCAATGATCCGGTAGACACGCCGATATACCCCTGCGCACTGCTGTTGGCGGCTTCAAAGATCATGTGTGCAGCAGAAAAAATACTATAGGGCATCTGCATACCGCCATCTTCAAGGCTCACCAATGCCGTGAACCATCCTGCATCTGCAACCGTTTTGAAAATCTTCTTCAACTGGGGATGTGAATGGATCTTTCCATCCGCATGTTTCACTGGATGATCATCCATGTCTTTGAAAAAGGGATATAATTCCCGGTCGGCAATATCTTTTGCGCCCTGCAATAACAATTGCATTTCCTCACGACCACCTATATGCGCATATTGGGGATAAGTGAGGATATGATCAATATGATGCACATCGTACAACAAAAAATTCAGGTTCCTGAAACTCAGATATTGCGATTCCATGGTCAATAAAAATTTGAGATTCGGTTATATTGAATGGCCTGCCGTCCATTGGCTGCCATCGCCTTCACTACTTCAATGAGTCCTGCAAAACGCGGGTCGCTGGTCATCCCTTGCTTGTACCGCCCATAGATCTGCTGCACGATCACCGCGATCTTAAAACAACCAAACACATAATAAAACAAGAATCCTTCTGCACCGATCTTTCGCTGCGCCGCATAATGCATTAACACTTGTTCCCGGTTGAGGTTGCCTTCCAGCCAGGTCAGGTTGAACGGCTTCAACACGGGACTATCTGTGGCTTCGGCCCAATACGCAAGTGATGTGCCGAGGTCCATCAACGGCGAACCTACGGTGGCCATCTCCCAGTCCAATACCGCCTTGATGGTGGTAAGGGCATCCGGCGATAGCACGAGGTTATCATACTTGAAATCATTATGAATAAAAGATACTTCTGCATCCATTGGCTCATTACCGGCCAACCATTCTGCCACCATGTTCATGTCTGGGATCTCATCGGTTGTGGCCTTTTGGTAGCGCTCGCTCCAGCCCTTCACTTGTCGGTGGATATAGCCCTCAGGCTTCCCCATTTGAATCAGTCCGGTGGATTGTAGATCGATATCATGCAGTTTGGCCAGCAGGTCAACTGCGGCCTCAGACAGTTGCTTCATGGTTGCAGGGTTGATCTCCATGCCCTTCGGTAAACGGTTGCGCAGGATCACGCCTTCCACCCTTTCCATCAGATAAAACGGAGCGCCCATGATGGACTCATCTTCGCAAAGAAGAATGGGTCTTGGCACGGCGGGAAACACCGGCCGCAGGGCCTGCAGCACCCGGAACTCCCTACCCATATCATGGGCGGTTTTGATATTGGCACCACGCGGAGGCTTGCGCAACACCATTTGCATTTGCGAGGTGCTGATCAAAAAAGTAAGGTTGGAATAACCGCCGGGAAATTGTTGGATCTCCAACTTCTCGCCAACCAAACCCTGCTGCGCAGTAAGATAGTCGCGCAGTTTCTCCAGGTCCGGTATTTCAGCGGCCCTTGCCTCCACGGGCTTGTCTATATACTCACTGTTCATATGCTTTGAGGATCTGCCTGGCCAATGATGTTTTATGTACTTCGTCCGGACCGTCATAGATCCTTGCGCCACGTTCATGTCGATACCAGAAACTCAACAGGGTATCATCGGTAACACCCAATGCCCCATGCACTTGTATCGCTCGGTCCAGAAGACGGTGCAGGATATTGGCTACAAAAAATTTGATGGCCGAGATGTGATGTCTCGCTTCTTTCGCACCCTGTTGCTCAATCATCAGTGCCGTATGCAACACGTAATACCGCGCAGCATCAATATCGGCTCTGGACTCCGCGATCCAGTGCTGGATCACCTGCTTGTCGCTCAGTCTTTGCCCGTCACCCATATCACGATCCACCGCATGCTTACACATTAATCCAAAAACACGTTCACAAATCCCGATCCAGCGCATGCAATGATGAATCCGTCCAGGACCCAAACGCTCCTGTGCCAGTGCAAAGCCAGCGCCACGGGCACCCAGTAAATGGTCCGAAGGAACCTCACAATCCTGATATTCAATCTCCGCATGACTTAGCCAGCCTTCGCCGGCTTCACCCATGATGGGTATGTTGCGGATGATGTTAAATCCCTTGGTTTTTGTGGGGACGATGAGCATGCTGGCCCTTTGGTAAGGTGTTGCCTGAGCATCCGTCACGGCCATCACAATCGCGAAGGCCGCACCATCTGCACCCGTGGTGAACCACTTGTGGCCGTTCAAGACCCATTGCTCACGGTCTTGTATAGCCGAAGTATGAAGCACTACGGGATTTGATCCCGCAACTTCCGGCTCCGTCATCGAGAAGCAGCTGCGGATCTCGCCCGCCATCAGGGGTTCCAGGAATTGCTTCTGTTGCGCTTTTGTGGCATGCCGGTGCAGCAATTCCATATTGCCGATGTCCGGTGCCTGGCAGTTGAAAACATAATGTCCGAAGGGACTGGTGCCCATCCACTCACTGACCTGCGCAAACTCCGTGAGGGTTAGTCCTTTTCCACCATACTTCACAGAAAGGAAAGGCGCCCATAGTTTGGCATCCTTCGCGAGTTGTCTTTTCTGTTGCAGGATTTTCTCCGTCTCGCGAAAGGGTAATGCAGTAAGGGCCAGGTCCAGTGGATGGAGTTCCTGCTGTACAAAAGCTTTATACGCAGGAAGCCATTTCTTTAGTTTATCTGTAGCAAATAGATTCACCATAACTTATATCGTAAGTCCACCATCGATTGTATAAATACCGCCGGTGCAAAACCGGGAAGCGTCAGAAGCCAGGAACAATGCCAGGCCTGCAATATCTTCCGGCTCGGCAATCATCGGCAAAGCCTGTCGCGCCATCACCATCTTCATGATCTTCTCATTGGAGGTGAGTGCTTCGCTGAATTTTGTTTTCACCAGTCCCGGACAGATTGCATTCACCCGGATGGATGCCGCGCCCCATTCCCGCGCCAGCACCTTGGTTGCTGCGATGAGTGCGGCCTTGCTGATGCTGTACAAGCCAAGTCCATGGCCGGGCGTGATGCCCTCAATGCTGCTGATGTTGATGACGGATCCACCACCTCTTTCTTTCATAGAGGGATAACACAACTTCGCCAACTCTATCGGCCCCTTCACATTCACGTCCATGATTTTATCGAAAGTCCTCGTATCCGTCTCCACCACGGGCCCGAAGCTGGGATTGGTGGCGGCATTGTTGACGATGATGTCTACCCCGCCAAACTTCTCTTTCACATGACTGACCAATGCAGCGATCTGGTCCATATCGCCCATGTGACACGGGAAGGCGTGAAGGTTGGAGGTTGAAGGTTGGAGGTTGGAGATCAGCTCTTCTAAATCGGCCGGTTTCCGACTGGAAATGACAACGGTTGCTCCTTGTTGTGCAAGGGCAACCGCGATGGCCTTGCCGATACCTTTGCTGGCACCGGTCACAATGGCAACTTTTTGGGAAAGGGAAAATGGTTCTGGCATAGCGTCGCTTCTTCCCTAAATGTAAGGAATCAGCGCTTGGGAAATGCAGAATTGATTTGAACTATTTGTAAGTATATGTAGATTGAAATGAACCACCCAATGCATTGCCCGTAACCTTTGAAGGCTTACCATCGCTTCTGTATTGATAGGTTGCAGTAACCGATAACTTCTGGCCAGCAACTAACAAATCAATAGTTTGCTTTGTGATGTTGTTGGGTGAGAGGTAAATACTAAGTATCTGGCCGGCGAATGCATCATCATTTAGATCGCAAGCACTGGGCTTGTTATCATATTCGCTGATTGTTTTCTGAAAAGGTTCGAGCCCCCCACCCAAATCCGCATAAGAGATCTGCTCAATAATATTCCCACGTGAATCATATCGAAAAGTGACATAACCCGTTGGATCATAACTGGCACCATCATCAAATGAATAATATTGGGACAGTTTTGTCAAATTGTTTGAAGTGTACTCGTATACACTACTATCCCGTACGATAATACCAAAACCACCACCTACATCAACCGTTGCAATACTATACTTCACCTTGGTATCCGTTGGTCCCTGGTATACAAAAGTGGTTGGGGAACTGGATGCAGGTGCAGTTGCACTTGCGGGCATATCCTGAATAATTTTAGCAACCCTGCCATTTGCGTCTCTTGTTATGGTCAACGTAATATTTGCAGTTGAACCTGGCGTTGAATTAACATTTACATACTTTACCAGTTGTTTCTTGCTATCATAGAAAAAATCCTGTGTTGTGGTTTGCACACCAGTTGTTACCAACTTAGTCAACAATGCACCGGAACTGCTTCCTCCACCGGTACCACCGCCGCCACCTGAGCCACCACTACCGCCAGTTTCCAACGACTCCTCCTTTGAACAAGAGACCATCAATATCATCATCGCCATCAAAAGGATTCCAATATTTTTCATGTTTTGACCATTTACTTTTTATAAAATATATTCTACCTGATAAGTTGTCCCATCTTCCGTTCTTGTGCCCTTCAAGGGTCGATTATCTGTACCGTATTGATATGCATACACTGCCGAGGTGTTGTATACAGGATCAGCGCACACTTCGGTGATTTTTGTGACGTTATTTGGTGAGGTATATAATCTCCCCGAAAATTCAATTAGCGCATCATCATTTGAATACCACGGGTTAATCATTCTATCATATTCAAAGGTTACTGTACTAAACAGAGACAGGTCAGGAGGGGTTCCTGCAACATAATTTTTAACTTGCGTCAGATTTCCGCGAGTGTCATACGTGTATTCAAAATAACTATCCATAATACTGCCCAATCCTGGTAAGGAGAAATAGTGATTTGTTTTGCTGACCTTATTCGCGATGGAAAATACCACACGGTCCACAACTGAAGATCGTCCTAAATTATAAACCATTGTTCCATACCTAACTTTACTACCATCATACTGATAGTTTGTGACCAAATCCTGTGAAATCCCATCCGAAACTACGGTACGGATAACGTTTCCATTACCGTCACGAACAATGGAAATGGATTCCTCGCTTGAATCGGCGCCTTCCAGAATTTTGAGCTTTTCCGTCGTAAGTAAGCCGGCAGTATTAAACGAAAATTCAGAAAAAATACGTTCTACATTTGACCGGTAAATAACTTTTTCTATAGAGGAAGGAGTGTCAGAATCCACACGTAAGAACTCTTTTTGACACCCAAATAATGCTAAAATCAATATCAAGAATAAACTAAGGTGGTGTTTCCTCATAAGTCAAGTTTACATTAAGATACAAACGAAATAGGGATTTATCCTACTTTGTACCCTATCATTTGATCAAACAAAAATAACCATTTCCCGTTGAATGACATACGATCCCTGCAGCGTTTTCTGGACCAAAAACTATTGACGCATAAGCATCCGGACTTCATTAAGGATGATCCCTTATCGATCCCTCATATGTTTTCCCTTCAGCAAGACCAGGAGATCGCAGGATTCTTTGCCGCCATTTTTGCCTGGGGGAATCGTACCACCATCATCAACAAATCCAAAGAACTACTGGAACGGATGGATAATGTACCTCATGCGTTCTGCCTTAATGCCTCATCCACTGACCTGAAAAAACTGCTGAACTTCCGCCACCGCACTTTCAATGATGACGACCTCCTGTATTTTGTGGAGTTCTTCCGAAGCCATTACCGGGCACATCCAAGTCTTGAAGCCGCATTCACCGCCGGCATGCAAAAAAATGATCTCACTGTGGAACAAGGACTGAATCATTTCAAGCAATATTTCTTCCAGCTGCCGCATTTACATAGGACCCAAAAGCATATTGCTTCGCCCGCGCAAGGATCTGCCTGCAAAAGGATCAACATGTTTCTGCGGTGGATGGTCAGAGATGATGGGATCGATCTCGGTCTGTGGAAAACCATCAAGCCCGCACAACTCGTTTGCCCGCTTGACCTGCACGTCTCCCGCGTAGCCAAAAAATTCGGATTGATTGATCGGCCTAATGCAGACTGGACCTCAGCCCTTCAACTCACAGAGCGGCTGCGGGAATTTGATCCCGATGATCCCGTGAAATATGATTTCGCGCTATTTGCGTTGGGCGTGGTGGAGAAGTATTAAATGAGCAAACAACTATTTCATTTGCATAAATGCCAGCAATGCATCCGGATTGCGCATCGTGTCTTTGGAAGCCACTGTACCCGGATCCATGCCCATCAATATTTTCTTCACCGGCGTCTCCATTTTCTTTCCACTGATGGTATAAGGAATGTCGTTTACTTCAATGATCTCGTCGGGAACATGGCGCGGACTATACTTTGTCCTCAGGCTTAGTTTGATGGCCGTGCGAACCTCATCAGTCAACAATTTACCCGGCTTCATCACTACATAAAGTGGCATGTAATATTTGCCGCCCTCCCGTTCCACACACACCACCAGACTATCTGCCACCTCCGGCACCGCATCCACGGCACTATACACTTCTGCCGTGCCAATGCGCACGCCATCACGGTTTAAAGTAGCATCAGAACGGCCATAGATAATTACCGATCCACGCGAACTTATCTTGATCCAATCCCCATGGCGCCATACGCCGGGGTACTGTTCAAAATAACTGCTTTGATAACGCTGATGATTTTCATCGTTCCAAAAAAACACCGGCATGCTGGGCATTGGCGCGAGGATCACCATCTCACCGAGCTCATCCCGCACGGGTTTGCCTTGCTCATCAAAGGCTTCCAGGTAACAACCCAAGAGCCTGCACTGGATCTCACCGGCCACCACGGGGAGGTCCGGACAACCACCCACAAAACCAGAACAGATGTCGGTCCCGCCACTGAAAGAGATCAGCCATACATCCCGCTTCACATCGTTATATATCCATTCAAAGGCCTCCGGCGGCAAGGGTGATCCGGTGGAGCCGATGGTCCGCAGCTGCGGAAATCCATCCTGTTCAAACCGCAGCCCTTCCTTCATGCACGCAATGAAATACGCGGCACCACTGCCGAAATGATGGATCTGCTTTTCCTTTGCAAAATCCCACAGCGCCTGCAAGGAGGGATAACCCGCAGCACCATCGTAGATCATCATCGTAGCACCGGTCAACAGCGAGGCCACGGAAAAATTCCACATCATCCAGCCCGTAGTGGAATACCAGAAAAACCGCTCACCGGGCTTCACATCCCAATGCAACATCAACACCTTCAAATGCTCAATCAGGTTTCCGCCCACACTGTGCGTGATGGCTTTCGGCTTGCCCGTAGTGCCAGATGAATAAAGGATCCACAAGGGATGATCAAAGGGCAGGGGCTCAAAAATAAGTTCAACTGCATCCCCTTGCAGCAACACATGCCAATCCGTTGCATCATCCATGGTTAAGCCCGTATCAAGACAGGAAACCAACACCAGCTCCCGCAGCCCGGGTAGTTTTTCCCGGAGTGCCTTCCACGCGTCTATTTTCGGGTATGCTTTACCGCTATACACATATCCGTCGCTTGCAAACAGCACCTTCGGCGAGATCTGCACAAAGCGGTCCTCAATAGAAGGATTGCCGAAATCTGGTGAGCAGGAACTCCACACCGCGCCGATGGATTGGGTAGCCAGGAAAGCCACCACGGCTTCGGGAATATTCGGTAATACAGACGCTACGCGGTCGCCTTTTTGCACCCCTTTCTCCCGCAGCCATTTCGCCACATTCGCAACCTGCGTCCGCAGTTCCTCCCAACTTACTTCAAGATCAGTTGAATTCTCCTTGCGGAAAATGATCGCCGGCCGGTCCGCCGCGGCATGCATGAATACATGCTCCGCATAGTTCACCAGTGCTCCTTCAAACCATTTTGTGCCGATCATCCCCTCCGCAGGCTTGTTCATCACGCGCCGATAGGGCGCATGAGATCTGATCCCTGCAAACACAAAAAAAGATTCCCAAAAGGCCTCCGGATCTTTCACGCTCCAGGCCCACATCTCCGCATAGTCAGTAAATACCAGCCCGCGTGTTTCCTGCAGCCAGTGTCTGTATTTGGAGAGACCCGACTCTTCCTGAAGCTCAATTCCCGGTTGCCATAAAGTTTGCATACTTATCCTTCTGAATTCGCTGTAAATTTAGGCAGAATGTGGAGCTCTGGCACAGATATCATTCAGGCCATCAATAACCGGTGGGAATTGGCATTGCAACCCTCGATCACAGAAGAGGAGTTGGTGCAGGCGCTGGCTGCACGTATCAACCACCTCATCGTCCATGATTTTCCCAGGCTGATTCACATCTTGTATGTTATTGATGTGAGTGAAGAAAAACTAAAAAAACTACTCAGAACATACAAAGACAGCGATGCGGGAGTCATCATTGCCAAGCTTGTGGTAGACAGACAGAAAAAGAAAGGAATTAACAATTGACAATTAGCAAATTGCAATTGGCACTGGTTGTTGGAAGTTAGTTACGCGCACCAAAATCCAACTTCCAAAAACCAGTGCCAATTGTTAATTGCCAATTGCTAATTGTTAATTGCCAAAAAATTACATAGATTCTTCCCAAACATCAAACTCACTGCTACCATTCTTCTTAATCAGCAGGAAATGATTGCGCAGGCAGGTAGCAAGCGGCATACGCCGGTAAGGCAGATGGTACTCCTTCGCATATCGCGCAAGCTTTTGTGTGATCTCAGGATAATACACATGGTTTACATTGGGGAACAAGTGATGCACCACATGATAATTAAATGAGCCCATGAAGAAACGGGTGAACCAATTGTCTTCCTGCACATCATTGGTGGTGATCAGCATATGCATGAACCAGTTCTGCGGTAAAGCATTGTCTTTACCCGGCAATGGAAACTCAGACTCAATATTGGCATGCGGTGGCAGCAACACAAACAACGCGAAAATACTGGCAGTGAACACCATCACCACAAATCCGCCAATCGCCTGGCCCCAGCTGAGATCCAATGCATACTTCGGCAGGAAGATCATGTAGCCAAAGAAAACCGCTTTGAACAAAAATAATTTTACATACTCAATCGGCGGAATCGTGATCAACTTCCGCACATACTTTTTGCTGGAAAAGAAATCCTTGAAATCTCTCACCAACAACCAGTTGAATAAAAACAGCGGATACAACATCGGCAAATAAATATGCTGATACTTGTGGTACTTAGAATACTCGCCATGGGGAAAAATCCTGGCCAGATCACTCTGGTCGATATCCGTATCCCATCCCAACACATTCGGATAATTATGGTGGAAACGCACATGCCTCAACTTCCAGATGAAACTATTGGCCCCCATGAAATCAAACATATGTACCAACAATTCATTCATCCACTTTTTCTCGAAAATGGTCCCATGCACCGCATCGTGAATAACACTGAGGAAAATAATGATCAACATAAAACCAAGACCCACATAGGCGCCAAAATACACCAGGGGATATTGCTTACCCCAGATCATGGCACAGGCCCACAGGCCTACATAGATCAGTGGAAATAAAAATGCTTTGAGCTGGCTCTCCCATTTGCGCTTTGGCGCCAATTCACGAACAATTTGCTTCGCATCAGACCGCAACATCTGGAAAACATCCACGTTCGTTCCTTTGGAATAATGGGGCTTTTTGGTTGCTTGCGTCGTCTCCATACCTCTTGGCTTTTTAATCTAAATAAGAACCCAATTCTGGCCGCAAAATTAACATTGTTGAATTAATTTGGTTGGCTGAAATGGAAGATTGGTACAAAACAATTGTTAATTGGCCCTACATACGGCCCTAAAACACCCAATCCCATACATATAGTACTGACAAGCATTCTCTAAATTCGCTGCATGAAGCTTGTTTCATATCTCAAAGACGGCCACGACCAGCTGGCAATACTTTACGAAAATTACGTATACGACATGGACCGGTTGCACCCCGACCTGCCCGGAAATATGTCGCTTTTTTTGAATTATTGGGACGAAAGTTATGACGCCGCGCAGCGCGGTTTTCAATCTATCCGCGAGGGTCATTTCCCGCAGGTGAAAGCCACTCCCGTGGAAAATGTGCAGCTTTTAAGCCCCGTACCCGCCCCCACAAGTTGCCGGGATGGCTATGCCTTCCGCCAGCATGTGGAAACGGCCAGGCGTAACAGGGGTGTGCCGATGATACCCGAATTTGATCAATATCCGATCTTCTATTTCACCAATCATCTTTCCATCCAGGGACCCGGCGACGTATTGCTGATGCCGGATCATTTCCAGAAACTCGATTTTGAACTGGAAGCCGCTATCGTCATTTGCCGGGCCGGCCGCAATATCCGCGCGGAACATGCGGATCAATATATCGGTGGGCTGATGATCATGAATGACCTATCTGCCAGAACCCTGCAGATGGAAGAAATGTTGCTCAACCTCGGTCCGGCCAAAGGCAAGGATTTTGCCACCTCCCTGGGCCCATGGCTGGTCACCCTGGATGAGCTGGAAGATTTTGAGATCCCACCACTGCCCGGACATACCGGCAAGAATTGGAGCCTTACCATGACCTGTAAGGTGAACGGTGTGGAACTATCCCGTGGCAACATCGGCGAGATGAACTGGACCTTTGCCGAGATCATCGAGCGGGCCTCTTACGGTGTGACGCTTTATCCGGGCGACGTGATTGGCAGCGGTACTGTAGGCACCGGATGTTTTCTGGAACTGAACGGCACCGCCAAATTGAACGACCCATCCCACAAAGAGCAATGGCTGCAGGAAGGTGATGAAGTGGAGTTGCAGATCGATGGGCTTGGCTCCTTGCACAACACCATGCGAAAAGATGAAGATGATTTCTCTATCCTCGCCCTAAAAAAATAAAGATGCTGATCTCATTACAGGACCTCAACCCGATGCAGAAGCAACAATGGCTCCAACACGCCATCGCACCAAGGCCCATCGCCTTTGCTTCTACCATCAATGCGGATGGCGCGGTGAACCTAAGTCCCTTCAGCTTCTTCAATATGTTTTCATCCAACCCACCGATCCTCATTTTCTCACCCTCCAGAAGGGTGCGGGACAATACCACCAAGCACACCCTGGATAATGTACTGGCTGTGCCCGAAGTGGTGATCAATGTGGTAGACTATGATATGGTGCAGCAGGCTTCGCTGGCGAGCTGTGAATACCCTGCGGGTGTAAACGAATTCCAGAAAGCAGGCTTCACCATGGAGCCATCGGTCCATATCAAACCACCACGGGTGAAAGAAAGCAAGGTGCAACTGGAATGCAAGGTGCTGGAAGTAAAACCGCTGGGAACCAGTGGTGGTGCGGGTAATCTCGTGATCTGTGAAGTGATCTGCATGCATGTGGATGACGCCATCCTCAATGAAGCAGGAACCATGATCGATCAACATAAACTGCACCATGTGGCACGTCTTGGCGGTGATTGGTACAGCAAAGTGGATGCACAAAGTTTGTTTCAGGTGGCCAAGCCCAACACGGAACTCGGCATCGGTATTGACCAGCTTCCTGTATCCATTCGCAACAGCAATATTCTCACGGGCAATCACCTTGGGCAACTCGCCAACCTGCAGCAGCTTCCAGTATATGAGCCTTCGTTTTATGATGTGAATGTGAAAAACATCGTGCAATATTTCTCCGCTAACCCGGAAGATATGGAAGTAGAACTGCACCGTTATGCAGCATCATTGTTGCAGGATGGAAAAGTAAAAGAAGCCTGGCAGGTGTTGCTGGCCACAACTGAAATAATCTAAAAAATTTTCACCGCATGCCACAAAACCATGGCAAACGGTGTCCATTATCAAACTTAATCTTACCGTATGTATAAGTGGTGTTTTGTACTGGTGCTTTTTTTTCTATCGTGCAGCAAAGATCCTACCCCTGAAGTACCTACCAACACGCTGGTGAGCACAGCGGTATTCACCGTGGGCAGCAGTGTGCAAAGTTTTAACAACTACCTCGCAGAGCCCATCTCCGGTTTCAATCGGAACCGATATAGTATCCCTACTACTTCACCCATTCTTAAAATAGAAGTGAGACCGATCTTTCAAACAGACTCTGTCAATGTAAGATCTCAAGACTTAAAATTTATTTATACGGAAGGAACCAAAACTTATGTGGCCGATGCCAGCCGGGGTGATGGCTTCATCAAATGCATCGTAAACCTCAGCAATGAGGCCAACGTGACCATCCGCGATGGCTCCGGCAATCTAAAATCTGCCATAAGAAAAGAAGAAACTTTTGACGCGCGGTTTGCCGCGAAGCTGATCAACCAGGCTGCGCCGTTTGACGAAGTGATCATCACCAATGGCAAGCTCACGCGCAACGGAAAATACTACGTGTATTGATCAAAACCTGAATCCCAGCATGATACCGGCCCGCACACCCGCAACGGGCCCTTTCATCTGCACAGTGGCGCCATTGGCGTTCACGCTAACGGTTGCCTTGACGCCAAAGGGATAGGCCAGGTTCTCCAACTCATTCTGCAGATCAGCTTGTTCAGATGGTGTGAGCGGCGTAGAACTCACTCCCCGCAAATCGCCATTACCGCCGCCATAATGCGGTCCGAGGATCCACCAGTCGAGCACAATCTTCTCCCCCAGCGTCCACTGCGCACCAATGAGCAATCCGCCGGTATTGGAGGTCAGCTTCCCAGACATATCGATCTGGTTGGCCCCACCCGTCCCCTGGTAGTCTACGCTGATTTTACTGGCTTCATGCGTGGCATATCGGTAAAATGGCGCGAGATAAAATCCGTTACCAAAACCCTTCTTGCCCAGGTAAAACCTTACTTCCGGCGTAATGGCCATACTCTTTATACGAAGGGAATTGATTTGGTCGATGGTCTCCTGATCCCCATCCGCCACCTGGTTGATCACCGCATTCCTGAACGGGATCGGTCCTTCCGGCATGTTCCGGTAAGAAAGCCCCACACTGATCCTGCGATTGATCACCCGCTCAAACTGGCCGCCATAGCTGCGGAACAGCAAGCCCGTCAGGTTGGCCTTGATAATGTTCATGCCTCGGACCTCATACTCCTGGATACCGTACTCCTGCGCCTTGCCCGTTGCAATGCAGCATAACAACGTCAGTGTGAACAAGCCTTGTTTGATCATGGATGGGATATTATGGCCTTATATCGAAAAAATCACACATATTATTGTGTCGCAGCCGCTTATCTTCCGCCAGTTTCACCGAATCACATTAATTTCGCGATTCAATTTTTCGGAAGCATGCAACAACATCTATCAGAGCAGGAGATCATCAGGAGAGACAAACTGAAAGAATTGCAGCGCCTGGGTATTGATCCCTACCCCGCACCCCTTTTCCCTGTGAATACAAATGCCGCCGCTATAAAGGAGAAGTATAAGGAAGAAGATAAAGCGTCATTTACGGATGTTTGTCTCGCCGGCAGGATCATGAGTGTGCGCGACATGGGTAAGGCCAGCTTTGCCGTATTGCAAGACAGTACCGGTAAGATCCAGATCTATGTAAGGCGGGATGATATTGCTCCGGGAGAAGATAAATTGCTTTACGATAAAGTTTGGAAATCACTGGTGGATATCGGCGACATCGTGGGCATCAAAGGATATGTGTTCACCACAAAAACTGGTGAGACATCCGTGCACGTGCAGGAGCTGGTGTTACTGACAAAGTCCCTGAAACCCCTGCCCGTCGTGAAAGAAAAAGAGGGCGAAACCTTTGACGCAGTAACCGATCCCGAGTTCCGCTACCGCCAGCGTTATGCAGACCTCATTATCAACCCACATGTGCGCGAAACCTTTATGAAACGCACCCGCATGGTGAATGCCATGCGCGATTTCCTGAATGAACATGGCGCTGTGGAAGTAGACACACCCGTATTGCAAAGCATCCCCGGTGGTGCGGCTGCAAGGCCTTTCACCACACACCACAATGCGCTGGATATTCCGATGTACATGCGCATCGCCAATGAGCTCTACCTGAAAAGGCTGATCGTGGGTGGGTTTGATTGGGTCTATGAGTTCTCGCGCAACTTCCGCAATGAAGGGATGGACCGCACCCACAATCCGGAATTCACCGTGCTGGAATTCTATGTGGCGTATAAAGATTACAACTGGATGATGGAAACCACGGAGCAACTGCTGGAACGTGCCGCTGTTGCCGTGAACGGAACCACCGTTGCCAGTGTGGATGGAAAAGAGATCAACTTCAAGGCGCCGTATAAACGCATCACCATGTTTGATGCCATCAAGGAACATACGGGTATCGATATCAGTGCGATGGATGAAGATGCTCTTTATGCTCTGTGTAAGCAATTGCA
>JBKCVJ010000259.1:0-8794 GCA_046317915.1 Sphingobacteriales bacterium | reverse complement strand
GAATGGATACCTAGATGAATTTTTCTTCCGTTTTAACCGAAGAAACCATCTGGGGACAATTTTTCACAAGCTAATCGAGCGAATGGTAGACCATACACCGTATTGCTACAAAGCGTATGCGGCCTAAATGATTAATTCTATTAAACAAAATTGTTTTTGAGTAACTGTCTTGCTTTTTTAGTATTGTAACGCAGGGGGCTGGTGAAAGGAAGATGTTTTCTACGCTACTATTCACTATTGGTGTATAGGAAGTTTTGAGATACTAATTCACATTATGCAAGTGCAAAGTATCCCTACAGAAAACAATATCTTTCCTGGGATTAGATGTAGAATTATCCATTTAGATCGTATTGTCGTATAGTTTTTGGTTTGGCTTGTCAGAAATCGCTCTATGAACTGATGCCAAATTCTATTTAAAAAATTGTTGTGTTGAATCGAAAGAAAAATTCAAAGAGATATCCATTTATAAATCTGTTTGAACAGTGTTGATGAATTCCCCTTAGCCTCCTTTCAGATTCGCAGTTACCGCACGCATAACGCAACAATTGCCAATCTTCCGATGATTTACACTTACTAGTGTATTTAATTATTCTTTAGCTCAATTTACCTTTGGATTTTTAGATTAGTAGTTTATTCTTTTTCTATTTTTATTCAATGAGAATTTACCATTTACTTATTTTGATTTTTTTTGTTGGATGCAAAGATGCAGGAAAGTTGTATTTGCCAAACAAAGTAGCTGTTGGTGATAGACTTTTAAGTGAGCTTAGTGAAGGAACTCAAGTGAAGTCATACAAGGTTGAGAAATCTTCAAGCTACCATCTTTCAGTAGATGGCTTGAAACAAGACTTTGATAACACCACCACATTTCTTGTTGATCATGAATTTTCAAGAGATTCCAGTGGGATGCTGAAATTGCAGACCAGTTATCGGAGAATTGAAATTTCAGATAATCAGAATGGTACAAAAGAAACCGTGGTTGTATCGGAAAATTCAAGTTCTGATGATCAAGAGTCCCAGATATGGCAGATCTTTCTGAAATCGAAGCCCTATGTAGTATGGAACACACAGGGCGAAGTGGTTAGAACGGGAGGACTTGAAAATTTAGCTGATTCAATTTTTAGCAACATGAATGTTGATGCGTCAACAAAATTTGCTCTGCGGAAGAAATGGCAGGATGCCGTTACCGAAATGCAGCAATCTCTATCCCAAAACCTGTTTCCCGGATTTGTCAAAGACAGTATGTTAACGAAAGGTAGTGCTTGGACGGTAAAGGTAAAAGACAAGGCCCTGGAAATTCCAGTAGAGCTTGAAACCATTTTTAGGCTTGATTCATGGAACGATACTTATGCGAATATTTCATCTTCAGCGTCAATTGATATTGATAATGTGATTTCTAGTCAGGTTGCAGGCGCGAAGGTACAATTGAAAGGGGAACAGAAAGGGGAGTATAAAATAGACCTTTCAACGGGTCTTGTGTCAGTTTCTATCATCAAGACAAATGCAAAGGGTTCAGTCCAAATGTTGGGAAAAACAATACCTGTCTCCATTGAAAATGAAGTCAGGGTTGAAGAACAATAGTCCAATGCCCAGCAACTAATTGACTCTCGTCACCACCCCATTAAATCGCTTCACTAAATACACTCGCTTGTTCTCGTAGTAATCCGGAGCGGTTGAGCCTTTGCTCCACGTAATGGGCTTGAAGTCGTAGTCAGTGACGAGGTTGAAACTCTCATCATCCAAATGCTTCATCAGCTGGTCATCGTACTTCAATAAAAGGTTGACAAAAGTCCAGGTAAGCTCATACCCTTTGAAGGCCACATCCGTGGGTCTGCTGTAGGTGCGTTTGCGATAAGCTTCTTCAAAGTTGGTGCCATGTGCTACGGAAGGGTTATTGAAGAAGGAAGTGGAATGAATGATCGGCATGGCCCGCACTTCCGACTTGGAAAGCTCGCGGATGCTCTCCCAGGTAGGCATGCCCACAATAGTAAGCTTAATGTTTTTGGGAAGGGTTGAAGCGGCCATCAAGAGATTGCGACCAAAATTTTCATCCAGGCTGCCGGCGAGGATCACGTTTTCACGTAAGGTGTCTAGTTTTGCTTTCAGGTCTGCGGTGGTCATTACATCGTTCAAGAATACGGTCTCCATCTTCATCACGGGACCGTTGGAAGATGCATTGAGACTGGTGAACACTTCTGCTACGCGATCATCATTCGCATTTTTCCGGCGCACATAAAAGATCTTACTGGTGCCATGATTGCGAAGCACGTAATTATAAGTAGCCTGTAAATGTGTGTTGAGCTTTGCGTTGGCAATGAGTACATTCGGATTGTTGCGAATGCCGCCGTCATTGGGATAAGTAGCACTAATGAAAGGAATGTTTTTCTGCTGCGCCAGGGCCGCTATTTGCAGGTAATCTGATCCCGAAGCGGGTGCAAGAATGAGATCGATGGAATCGAACAAGGGCAGAGCGGAGAGGGCTGAAGGCAGATGGGCGGCATCCTTATAATCAATTACATGCACCTTCAGTTTCTTGCCTTCTTTCTGCAATGAATCCAACGCATATTGCGCACCGATGTAAAACTCCAATGCGGGAATGGATTGCTTGGGAAATCCCTTTCCATACCTGTAAACATCTGCTGCGTCATAGGCAGAGTCTAGGTACAAGGGCAGCAAAATCGCCACCTGGTGTTCTTTCGTTTGTGCGTTAACGTTAGCGCCACCCAAAAGTGCCACACCAACGAACAGAAGGATTTGGAGGATTCGCTTCATCGTTCGGTTTTTATTCCCATTCAATGGTTGCCGGGGGCTTGGAGCTGATGTCATACACCACGCGGTTGATGCCCCTGACTTTATTGATGATCTCATTGGATACATGTGCTAAAAACTCGTAGGGAAGGTGACTCCAGTCGGCTGTCATTCCATCTACTGACGACACCGCACGCAGCGCCAGCGTATACTCATAAGTGCGCTCATCGCCCATCACACCCACACTTTTCACGGGCAGCAGGATCGCACCCGCCTGCCACACTTTGTCGTACAATCCCGCGGCCTTCATCTCGCTGATATAGATATGATCCGCCGCTTGCAACAGCTTCACTTTTTCTTCGGTCACTTCACCGAGGATCCTGATGGCCAGCCCGGGTCCCGGGAAAGGATGCCTGAACAGTTGTTCCTTGGGGATGCCCAGTTCAACACCCACACGCCTCACCTCGTCCTTAAATAAATATCGTAGTGGCTCCACAAGTCCGAGTTTCATGGTATCTGGCAATCCGCCCACATTGTGGTGACTCTTAATGGTGACCGATGGTCCGTGTACGGAAACGCTTTCAATCACATCGGGATAAATCGTTCCCTGGCCCAGCATCTCAATACCTTCCAGCAGGTGCGCTTCGCGATCGAACACTTCAATAAATGTGCCTCCGATGATCTTGCGTTTTTCTTCGGGGTTGGTTTTGCCGGCCAGCTTGGTATAAAAATGCTCGCGGGCGTCAATGCCTTTCACATTGAGACCGATGGTATTATAAGTATCGAGGACCTGTTGGAATTCGTCTTTCCGCAGCACTCCGTTGTCTACAAAAATTCCAAATAGGTTTTTGCCGATGGCCCGGCTGATGAGGGTGGCCGCCACGGTGGAATCCACACCGCCGCTGAGGGCCATGATCACTTTTTTATCGCCGATCTGCTCTTTCAGGGTATTTACGGTATCCGTGATGAAATGCGCGGGGGTCCAGTCTTGCTTGAAGCCGCAGATCTCCACCAGGAAATTCCGCAGCAGTTGTTTCCCTTTTTCCGAATGGTACACTTCCGGGTGGAATTGCAGGCCATAGAGGGGGTGGGGCTGGTGACGGTCCCGGAACGCGGCCACCGGGATGGAGTTGGTGGTAGCCAGGATCTCAAAACCGGCAGGTGCTTCAAGGATGGAATCAGCGTGGCTCATCCAGACCTGGCTTTGGCCTTCCAGTCCGGCGAAAAGTGGGTCCTTATCCGCTGAAACAGTCAGAATGGCCCGGCCATATTCCCTTTTTTCGGATTTTTCCACCCTGCCGCCAAACTGCTTGGCCGTGAGCTGCGCGCCATAGCAAATGCCCAGCACGGGCCGGGCACCAACCATTGATTTTACATCAACGGTAGGGGCGTTGGCGTCGTTCACAGAAGAGGGAGACCCGGAAAGGATGACTCCTTTCAGCTCTGGCGTCCATTCAATGGGTTTATGGTAGGGGAGGATCTCGCAATAAACGTTCGCTTCCCGCACGGCGCGGGCGATCAACTGGGTGTATTGGGAGCCAAAATCAAGGATGATGATCTTTTCCGTCATAAGTGCTGCGAAGGTAAGTAATCAGGTGCTGACAAAAGGTGTAACCTGCCGTTAAATCCTGTAGTCAGATATGATGATTGGTAAGGGTAGTTCAGCGCGAAAAGTTAAATTTGGTACAAATCTTAGGTTATGACGAGGATCTTTTTTGCCGTATGCATCGCCAGCATTTTTGTGACCAGCTCCTGCAATTTTATCGGCGGGAAAAGGGTACGGGGCAATGGCAGTGTGACCACAGAGAATCGTTCCGTAGGCAGTTTTGATGAGGTGGAGGCCCATGGTGCCATTGATGTGTACGTCCGCCAGGGTGAGCCCGGACCGGTAAAAATTGTGACGGATGAGAACCTCCAGCAATACATCATTGTGGAAAGCCGGGGGAACATGGTGGAAATCAGTTTTAAAGACGGGTATAACCTAAGACCCAGCAATAAGGTAAAAGCATATATCTCGTCTCCAAACTATACCAGGCTTGATGTTTCGGGTGCCTGCAATATTTATGGCGATGGCAAGCTGAAGCTCAACAATGGTTTGACTATGCAAGTCAGCGGAGCCGGCGATATCAAAATGGACATCGATGCACCTGAAGTGAAGGCCCAGATCTCCGGCGCGGGCAACATGAGCATGACCGGACAAACCCGAAACGTGGAAATTGACATCTCCGGTGCGGGTAAGGCCAAATGCTACGACCTGATGGCGGAGACTACCAAGGTGGACATTTCCGGAGCTGGTTCAGCCGAAGTATATGCATCGGTCTTCCTCGATGCACAGGTGAGCGGTGCGGGAAGCGTGAAATATAAAGGCAATGCCACCAAGGTCAGTCAACAAGTTAGTGGCGCGGGTTCGGTAAAGAAGACAGATTAACGGATATTTGCAGGAATGAATGAGAACAGAAAGGTCATCCTCTTCCTGCTGGCGGCGCTGAACTTCACCCATATCCTCGATTTCATGATCATGATGCCATTGGGTAATTACCTGATGCCATACTTTAAGATCAATCCCCGGCAGTTTTCTTTGTTGGTAGGCGCGTATACCCTGAGCGCGGCCGTGAGTGGTTTTGCCGCGGCGTTTTTCGTAGACAAGTTTGATCGCAAAAAATTTCTGCTTTTTGCCTACGGCGGCTTCCTCATCGGCACATTATTTTGCGGCATTGCGCCCAACTATCCTTTGTTATTGATGGCAAGGATCTTCGCAGGATTGTTTGGCGGTATGATCGGCGCGCAGGTTTTGTCTATCATCTCCGATATTTTTCCTTACGAAGAAAGAGGCAAGGCCATGGGCTCTGTGATGTCTGCCTTTGCGGTTGCCTCAACCCTTGGTGTTCCATTTGCATTATACATTGCCAACGCATTCAGCTGGCATGCTCCCTTTATTTTTGTGGTGATACTGGGCTTGGCGATCTATCCTTTTTTGTATCGATATATTCCTCCGATGGATAAACACCTGAAGCAGCAGAAAGAGCACGGACCTTTCTATGCATTGCAACAGGTTACGGGTGATTCAAAGCAGATGCTGGCTTTGTTTTTTTCCTTCCTGATGATGATGGGGCATTTTCTTATCATTCCATTCATCAATCCCTTCATGGAGTTCAACCGTGGGTATTCAAAGATGCAGACACCGATGATCTATCTTGTGGGTGGTGCGGCCTCATTTATTGCGGCGAATATATTGGGCCGATGGGCCGATAAATATGGCAAGCTTCGGGTGTTTGTGAGCTGCCTCTTATTGTCATTAGGATTGGTCATGCTTATTACACATCTCCCGGTGGTTCCTTTTCCAGTGGTTCTTAGCTTTTTTGGAATCTGGTTTGTGTTCAGTACCGGGCGTGCCGTTACGGCACAAGCGATGCTTAGCAATGTTGTTCCAGCTGCACAGCGCGGAAGCTTCATGAGTTTCAACAGCAGCGTGCAACAACTCGGCACATCCACTGCATCTTTTGTAGCGGGCCTGGTGGTGACGGCTAGCGCAGATGGTAAGATCATGCACTATGGCTGGCTGGGCTGGCTGAGCGTAATGGTTTTGCTAACTTGTTTGCTCATTGGTCTGAAAACCTTCAGACAACCTAAAACGCAATAGGTTTATTGATCGATCTTGTTGATGCCTGGTATAAAACCGTACGGCGTAAATCTTTCAGGGTCACGATTCATGCTTTCCGCATACCATGGCCGTTCCGGCAGTGATGATGTGCGGTTGGTAGATGGCGATGTCCTGGATGCAACATCTGTTATGATCTTCTGGTTGATAGGGAGTACAATGGTGCCTGCATAAGCAACAGGCCTATTATGATCAAAAGCGGGAGTCCATTGTTTCCTTGCTGCTAATGCAGCACCAACCAGGGAATCCAGTAGGTGATTTGCACCTGGCACTACCGCTAAATGCCTGATCTCTCCCTTTTCCGTGATGTCCACATTCACCGTTACTTTGCCTTCCATCGGTAAACCATTTTTATCAAGTGGAATTTTCAGGCTGTCATACACCACCTGCCAGATTGTTTCCTGCTTGTTTGTCATGGGCTCAAGATATGGGTAGCAATTTTCCCGTTTCACCAAACCGTTACTGTCAAGGCAACGTTGTCCTTTCAGTTCACCTTTTTTGTATTCTTCACTTGACGCGATTTTCCCATTGGCATGAAACCATGTCCACGTGCTGTCTTCCAGGCCATCTTTAAATTTCCCGATAGTGGATAGGTTGCCCGTTTGAAAATAGCGATAGTAACTTCCCGATGGTTTACCTTTTTCATATTGAATACTGTCCCTTACCTTTCCCTCCGGATACCAGGTACGCCAGATGCCTATTCGTTTGTCCCGATGGTACTGCCCGCTGGCAGCGCGTTTCCCGTCTGGATAGTAATAAGTAAACCAGCCTTGTTTTTCCTTACATTTTTGTGAAGTATAGTTTCCTCTGGCCACTACTTTCATGTCATCGTTAAAGATAACGGCCGTCCATCCCTGGGCCGCTTTTATAGCATATCCGGTATATGCAGCATTGTCCGGAGTAGTACCCATCAGCTCGTCGTTGAAGTCAATTGCGATGGTGTCCGGATTTATTTTTTGAGCAAAAGTGGTGGCAGCCAAAAAGCATGTAAGCACCAGGAGCGACAGCTGTTTCATACTAAAAAGCTAAAGTGTTTTTCCGATTTTTCCAAGGGCGAGTTTGTTCTAGTATGTAATTCCGTACAAGTCGCGGTAATATGCTGTCCTATCAAAAATACGTTCTGAAAATGCGGGTCCGGAACTTCCTGGCGTTGGAATATGGTCTTGTCCCTGCGACGCTCCTTGAAATGGCATTCGAAGATTGGGTTTTCCCATTTGTAGCTGGATGGTGCGATTAAAAGCGATTGGGCGATTGTGGTTAAATGCCGGGTTCCAGTGTTGAATGTTCAGCTTTGATTTGGCAACCGAATCCAATAGCGGATGATCAGCACCTAATATTTTCAGTTCTTTTAATTGCCCGGTTTCCGTTATGTGGATCTTAACGGTCACATTACCTTCAATGGGCTTGCCGGCTTTATTCTTTGGAAGGATATCCGGGTTTGAAAACATATCATTGAGCGTGACTTGTTGCTGATTGCTTGGGAAGGCATATTGTTTGCAGTTGGTGAGTTGTTTGCGCCCTGCCGTGTCAAAACACTGCTGACCGGCAAGATCTCCTTTGATATATTCCTCGATAGAAGATACTTGTCCATTGGGATGATACCAGGTCCAGGTACCATTTTCAAAACCGTTTTGGAAACTTCCTTTTCCGGAGATCTTTCCATTTTCGAAATAGGTGTAGTAGCTGCCGTTTGGACGGTCTTTCTCGTATTCTAAACTGTCCCTTAACTGGCCGTTAGGATACCAGATGCGCCAGTTGCCATCTTTGCGATCACGGAAGTACTGCCCGCTGGCGGCTCGCTTTCCTTCAGGGTAGTAAAAGGTAAACCACCCATTTTTGTCGGTACATTTTTTAGAGGCATAGCTTCCCCTGGCAACGAGGTTTTCCTGATCATCATACAATTGTGCAGCCCATCGTTCACCTGTCTTAACGGCATAGCCGGTGAAGACGGCCTTATCTGTGGAGGTTGCGAGAAGGTACTCGTTAAAAACGTGTACCACAGTGTCTTTGGACTTTTGCTGGGCAGTGGCGGAAGCACAGCAGAACAGGAGTATCCAGGTTAGGTTGCGCATACCATTAAGTTAATACTATTAAAACGTCTATGCAAGCACAGTTGATTGAAAGGCAGATACACTTTAACATTTCCTAAACGTTAAAACTCAAACGGGTTCTCCATCGGCATGAACGGCTGATTGTTATCGTTTTCCGTAAAGAAAGGGATGTTCAGCATAAAGGTGTGGTCCACCAGCCTGTTGTGGCTCACGGCCGGATACCATTCTTTGATGCTGGTGATCACCCGGTATACCTCTTTGGAGAGGAGTCCGTCGGCGGAATTCAGGATCCGTAATCCCTGCATCTGCCCATCCTTGGTAATGGTAAACTGCACAGAAA
>JBKCVJ010000258.1:0-18870 GCA_046317915.1 Sphingobacteriales bacterium | reverse complement strand
ATCTTACCTTTATAACTGATCAGGAG
The DNA here is from genome assembly GCA_046317915.1 of Sphingobacteriales bacterium. Taxonomy (GTDB): domain Bacteria; phylum Bacteroidota; class Bacteroidia; order Chitinophagales; family Chitinophagaceae; genus Pollutibacter. The sequence goes on along the minus strand of JBKCVJ010000258.1, from coordinate 18,844 downwards.
GTTCAGCGAGTAGAGGACAACATTAACAACAGGCCTATCAGAAAATTTAATTATAAATCCGCTAACCAGATCTACTCAATGAAAATTGCACTTATAACTTGAACTTACACTTCTATTCTATCCATCTTCCCAGGATTAATTCTTCGTCCTTCTACTGCAGGGTAACCTGGAGGGGGTGTATCATCGGACCCCAAAATGTTAGCGTAAAGTAAGTCGAAAAAAATACCACTGCTCACTGATGCTTCCCATCTGGAAATCTGATATCGATTTTCTTTAGATTGTCCGAAAGCTTCGAAACTCAAGATTGCAAACAGGGTTATAGTTAAATATCGCATTTATGTATAATGTAAGTTGTAAGTTACTTTCTGTATCGGAAAATAGCCACTGTATCCCACTCATTTTATTGGATGATTTAATGAACTTTTATAGGGTTTTTCAGTTAGGTGTTTTCTGCGTTCCATTTTTATTTTCCTCCCAAATCAAATGATTAGCTACCGCTTTTATCTGAGCAAAGCTATAAGCATTGTTCAGCATCGTCCTTACTTCGCTGTGTTTTTTATCTGTGTTAGCATTGAGGAATTCAGCGATTGTTTTTACAGTGGTTGTGTCTGCAAAAGCATCAACAGATACGTCACCTGTTATAATAAATTCAGTAAGATGCCCTTCTATGGTACTGGCAGCAAGACTTCTTTCTTTCGCAATGGTATTGATATCTTTTCCTTCTTTAAACAACCGCATGGAGATATGGGCCGAAGGGATCTTCTTCTCAGCCTTTTCTGCTACGGGCTCTTTACGCTGCTTTTTGGGTTTGGCTTCCTTTAATTCAATATTTGTTTCAAGATCGTGTTCAATACAGTAATCCTCAACCATTTCCAGGATTTCAGCACCATACTTTTCTGTTTTGGCTTTGCCAAACCCGCTGATCATCTGAAGGTGCTGTGCCGTTCTGGGTAGAAAGTTCGCTATTTCTTTCAGACTGTTGTTGTTGGCAACCAGGTAGATCGGAAGGTCCTGTTCATTGCAGATTTGATCCCGCCAGTTTTTTAATTCAAAAAATAATCCCGCGTTGGGAATATCAGAAACAGGCGTTAGTTTTTTATTGGCGGCATAGCTGCTGATATGTATTCGGGGAATACTGAGGTTGAGTTTATGTTTTAAATATCCTGCAATGCTAAACGGCGTATTGCAGTATTGTATACCGTGGATGATTTTTATCAATGCGGTCATGGTTTCAAGTAGCGCTTCATCCACTGATGTTGCCGTTTCCCGATGCTCCGTAAGAAGCGGATGCTGCTGTAAGTTCCGTTTTATGGTTTCAATCAAGGGTAAGAAATACGCTGCCGCTGCCTGTATTCTTTTTTGCAGTTGTTCATTGTTTTCAATTACAGGGTTATCACTCATCAATAGGTTCACCTGCGATAAGAATTTCCCGGCCGTAAGCTTGTGTTTCCTGATCTCTTCCAGAAACTCCGCTGCCCATTCTGATGCGGTTTCGTTGAGTTTATTTTTATTGTTATCGATGATGTTTTTTAAAAAAACAGCGCTTTTTTCTGCTTCGTCCTGTAGGAATATTTCGCTAAGTAACTGCCAGGTAAATATCTGCCTTGCACCCTGAAACCTTTCAGCCAGTGATCCCTTTGGTGCCAACGCACGCTGACCTTCTACTACCTTTTGGTTACTATGGATGGCCGTGGGTGGAATTTTCGACAACAGTACAATGCCCTCAAGTGAAGTGCAACGGCTCAGCGCCACGTAAACCTGCCCACTGCTGAAAGAAGATGCCGCATCAATCAATACCTTATCAAAGGTAAGTCCCTGGCTTTTGTGAATAGTAATGGCCCAGGCCATCCGCAAGGGATATTGGATAAAGATGCCGAGTGTTTTTTGTTCTAATTTTTCATCAGATCGGTTGAGTGTATACCGCGTGTTTTCCCATGTTTCTTCAAATACTTCAATGTCTTCGCCATCGCAGTTCACCGTTATTTTACTAGCGCTGAGAGAAGACACGATACCGATCTTTCCATTATAGTATTTTTTTGTGACCGTATCATTTTTAATAAACATCACCTGCATGCCTTCTTTCAAAATCAAGTCTGCTTCCGCGGGATAAAGATTTTCCGGAAATTCATCTTCTATCCTGGCTTTATAGACGAAAGAAGGGGTATCCAGTTTGTTTCGTTTTGCCAAATTAATGCTGTCTGCCTGGTTGTTGTGGGAGGTTAGCGTAATGTATTTGTCTTCCGTGGTTGGTTGAAAATCCGGAATGAAACGTTGGTTTAATGCATCATAGTCTTCTTTTTCCAGGAGGTTATTGCGTACTTTATTCAGGAGTGATACAAAACTTTCTTCTTTCTGCCGGTAGATGGTAGTGAGTTCTATCAGCAGGGGCATTTGTTCTTTTACGGCGTTGCTGGCAAAGAAAAACGGAGATTCATAGTAATTTCCCAACACTTCGTCCCACTCGTTCCTGGAAACTACAGGCGGTAACTGGTATAGATCGCCGATGAATAAAACCTGGACGCCACCAAACGGGGAGGAATGATTTCTCCTCACGCTTCTTAATATTGTGTCGATAGCATCCAGTACATCGCATCGCACCATACTGATCTCGTCTATGACCAATAATTCTATCTTGCGGAGCAATTGTATGCGTTGCTTTTGATATCGGATCTTGCTGAGTAATTCCTGTCGATGATTGTTTGTTGGCAAAAAAGGATAAAACGGCAGTTGAAACAAACTGTGCAGCGTAACGCCCCCTGCATTGATGGCCGCTACGCCTGTTGGCGCTGCCACCACCATGTTTTTGGATGAATGCTCAACAAGGTATTTTAAGAAAGTGGTTTTTCCGGTGCCTGCTTTACCTGTAAGAAAAACACTTTCATTTGTTTCGGTGATAAAACGGAATGCCAGGTCAAATATGTCATTTATTTCTACACTTGCCATAATACTTTTGAAGAATTGAGGTCAAAATTAGTGTTTATGTCAGTGGTTATGCCTGTGTTTTTTCTCAGAATAATTTGTTTTAATACCTTCCATTTTGTGTCGGGATAATGTTATATTTAAATTCATAGAATATTAAACTTATGAGCACAATCAAAAAAGAAGACATAACACAGGAAGTATATGACCTGTATGACGATTATGCGCACAATCGTATTGACAGGCGGAACTTTGTGCAAAAATTGTCTCTATATGCGGTAGGTGGCATTACCGTCTCTTCGCTCATGAGTTTTCTGATGCCAGATTATAAGACCACGCTGCAAATAGCAGAGGATGATCCAAGGATAACATCTGAGTATATCAATTATAATTCTCCAAAATCCGGGAATATAAAAGGGTTATTCTGTAAACCTGCTGACATTAAAACTAAGCTCGGTGCTATTGTTGTGGTTCATGAAAACCGTGGACTAAATCCTTATATAGAAGATGTAGCAAGAAGAGCGGCTGTAGCAGGATTTGTAGCGCTTGCACCAGATGCATTAACGCCTTTAGGAGGATATCCAGGTACTGATGATAAGGGCCGTGAAATGCAATCCAAGCGCGACAGAAATGATATGCTGGAGGATTTTATTGCTGCCACTGAGTACCTGAAGGGTCGCAAGGAAGTGAACGGTAAAATTGGGGTGGTTGGATTTTGTTTTGGGGGATGGATTTCAAACATGATGGCCGTGCGTGTTCCTGACCTGGCTGCAGCGGTACCATTTTATGGTGGACAACCTTCCGCTGATGATGTTCCGAAAATTCACGCTCCTTTGCTGTTACATTATGCGGCGTTGGACACCAGGGTTAATGAAGGATGGCCCGCTTACGAGGCGGCTCTTAAAGCAAACAATAAAGAATATACCGCCTACATGTATGAAAACGCCAATCATGGCTTTCATAATGATAGCACGCCGCGTTACAATAAAGCGGCTGCGGAACTTGCCTGGCAACGTACCGTTGATTTTTTTAAGGCGAAATTGTCTTAATTCATCATGAAGCTACTTTACATTTTCTCCTTCATCTTCTTCCTTTCTACCCAAACATTGGCGGGGCAGGGAGATACCACCAGCTATATTCAAGTGGTCGATATTCATTCTGGAAAGATGGATACCATCCTCGCATTTAAAGGTCATGTGGAAGCCCCGAACTGGCATTGGGACAATTACCTTATCGTGAACAGTTATGGTAAGTTGTATACCCTTGATCTGAAAAGCAGGAAGATGGCTTTGCTGAATACCGGCACCGCACAGTCGTGCAATAATGATCACCTGATTTCACCAGACGCCAAATGGCTGGGCATCAGCAATACCGACGCTAACGATACCTCCACAAAATTGAATAAGTCGATCATCTACATCATGCCCATCAATGGCGGGCAGCCGCGCCGTGTTACACCTAACATACCCTCGTATCTGCATGGATGGAGCCCTGATGGGAAGACCCTGGTATACTGTGCCGAGCGGAACGGTGACTATGATGTTTACACGATCCCGGTGGAAGGTGGCACAGAGAAAAGGATCACCACCACCGAAGGATTGGATGATGGTCCGGAGTATTCTGCCGATGGGAAATACATTTATTTCAACTCATACCGAAGTGGCCATATGCATCTTTGGCGCATGCTCGCAGATGGAAGCCAGCCGGAACAGTTAACCTTTGATGAAAATTCCAATTGGTTCGCGCATCCATCGCCCAACAATCAATCCATTGTTTACTTGGCTTACACCTCTGACGAGAAGCAACAGCATCTGTTTGGGAAGGATGTGAAGCTGCGTTTGATGGATCTGAAGACGAGAAAGATCAGGGATCTCACACCCGTGTTTTATGGTGGGCAGGGAACCATCAATGTGCCCTCCTGGAGTGCAGACAGCAGAAAGCTGGCTTTCGTAAGTTATACAGTCAATTGATTCAGGATCCCAGAAAATCTCCATCGATGATCAACAGCTTAGCGCCGTTTTCGGTTACGGATCGGTGTGAGCTAAGGTCATCAGATACGATATATGTCATACCGGCATTCAATACAAAGGATTCCTCATTTTCCATTTCGCTTGTGAATGATCCTTCAAGACAGTGAACAATATGCCCTTTCTGGCACCAATGGTCCGCTAAATAGCCTGGTGAATATTCAACGATCCGTACCCGAAGGCCATCAAGTTGCGTAGTCTGCCAGTAGGCGATCCCGCTTGTCCCGGGATGTGTTGTTTTCGGTATTTGTTTCCAGTCAATGGTTTGAAATGAAATGGGGTTCATTGTTATTATTTTTTCTTCGCCCGGATGATCACCTTGCCGCCCTGCTCCACTTCAAAGGTATCAATGTTTTCATCGCCTTTTGAACTGCTGAATATGCAGTTGTCAGATGGGGATGAGGCCAGGAAAAATCTGTCTTTCGCTTCAGTATACATCCGCTCTGTTCTGCGCTTTTCCTTCTGCATTACCATTGTCCGCAATGGGTTGTGTTTCGCCAAGGCCTGCAGTGGTGAGTTTATCCGCCTCCACGCCATACTGTTTAATAAGGATCTGTTTAACGGCTTCTGCACGCTCCTGAGATAATTTCAGGTTGGCTGCGTCTTCTCCGTCATTGTCTGTATGACCGATGATCTTTACGGGGGTTGTACCGCTCTTGATCACCTTGCTGACATCGAGAAGTGAGCCCATGCTTTCGGGCTTCAATTGCGAAGTGCCGGTGTTGAACAAGAGATTGCTGATGAGTTTTCCTTCTTCAAATTTGGCGCGGGTATCGGGTACATCTTTGGCGATGCGAATATTGGTGACATAAAAATCTGAACCACCTACGCTGCCAAACTTAAATCCAAACTGGTTGGGCATTAGGGATTCGCTGATGGCGGGCATGTCGAACAATTTTTTCTCGTTCCACCACATGCGGAAACGTTTGCCTTGCACACAGATGCTGATATGTACAGGAACCGTATTCTCGTAGGTCAATTCTTCCGCCATATTATCAGAGATGGTTCGGTTTTCTTTGTTGGTGAGGCTGACCCTGCTCTTACCATCATTAACGATAATTCCCTCAAACTGCAAAGCAGGCTGCAGACTAATGAGCAGGGTTTCATCGGTCACCATTTTCCTTCAAGGCCTTCTATCTCCAACAGTTCGGCGGATTTATTGTTGAGCCAGCCTTCAGGTGTTTCCCCGATATTGTCTTTATCGAAGTTATCGAAGTACATGATGGTGGTACCGGGGACAAAGTCAAACTTGCTGTACACTTGCAGGTTGGCCTTGTCTGCATCAACTTTATTGATAGCGCTATCTACCTTTTGCCGGGCTTTGTCTTTGATTTTTTTCAGCAGTTGGGCCTGGCCGTTTTGAAGGACAACAAGCGCAATGATGAGGACGATGAGGCGTTTCATGTGACCCGTTTTAATTGTTCCTCCAAATATGTGGAAGGGAATGCCCCCACGTATCCTGTAAAAAGGGGATTTATCTTTTTTCTTTCTATTTTACAGGTGATGAAACATCGTGTGATCATTATTACCGGCGTGTCCGGTAGCGGAAAAACCTCTGTGGGAGAGGAACTGAGCAAATTGACCCACCTGCCTTTTTTTGATGGGGATGATTTTCATCCGCAGGCCAATAAGGAGAAGATGGCGGCAGGTGTTCCACTGGATGATACAGATCGCAGACCATGGCTGGGGGCCATGAATGCCTTTATCCGGGAACACCTGGAAAGGGGAAGCCTGATCATTGCCTGTTCAGCCCTGAAGGAAAGCTACCGGCAATGGTTAACCGAAGGTCTGGATGCCGGTTCGGTGGCCTGGTTTCACCTGCAGGGATCTTATGAGCTGATCTACCAGCGAATGGTGGAACGTAAAGGTCATTATATGGGTGCGGGGATGTTGCAGTCGCAGTTCCGCGACTACGAATTTCCGCAGGAGGGCAGGGTGATCAGTGTGGATGCAACGGTGGAAGAGATCGCGATGCGTATTCTGAAAGTGCTCGGGGATAATCAGCCATCGATTGGTTTGATTGGCCTGGGAGTGATGGGAACCAGTCTTGCCAGGAACATAGCGCGTTCACATTTTCCGCTGGCTATTTACAACCGTAAGGTAGAGGGTAAGGAAGAAGGGGTAGCGTTGAGGGCGAGTGAGCAGTTTCCGGAATTGCGGCCCGTTCTTCCTTTTGAAGATATAAATGCGTTTGTGGAAGCGCTTGCGCCACCGAGGCAGATTATTATGATGGTGAACGCGGGAAAGGCGGTAGATGCTGTGATTGAAGAGTTGTTGCCATCGTTACAATCTGGTGACGTGTTGATCGATGGCGGAAATTCCCATTATTCGGATACGGTGCGCCGTGAGCAGATGCTCAAATTGAAAGGTGTGCATTTTGTTGGGGCAGGCATCTCGGGTGGCGAAGAAGGTGCGCTCCATGGTCCGGCCATCATGCCGGGCGGGAGCCGCGAGGGATACGCGATTGTAAAAGAGGTGCTGGATGCTATTGCCGCGAGGAATACTGATGGTGAGATTTGCTGCCAGTACATCGGTGAAGAAGGATCCGGTCACTTTGTGAAGATGGTACATAACGGTATCGAGTATGCGGAGATGGCGCTCATTGCAGAAGTGTATTCCTATTTGCGATACGGTGTGGGTATGCCTGTGGCTGACATTGCCCGTTTGTTTGAATCATGGAACAAGGGCGATACCGCCAGTTACCTGCTGGAGATCACCATCGATATTCTGCGTTATCAGGATGAAGATGGCGGTCTGTTGCTGGATAAAATCCTGGACCTGGCGGGAAACAAAGGCACAGGGAGCTGGACCTCTGTGGCTGCTGCGGAACTGGGTGTTGCGGCACCATCATTGACGGCAGCATTATACGCGAGATACCAGTCTGCACTGCATGCAAAACGGCAGGAATATGCTTCCGTTTATGACTTGGCGTATGGAACGCCTGAGCCGGATTTGACTGCCTTGCAAATGGCTTATCAGCTGTGCAGGCTCATGCATCACCACCAGGGTTTTTCACTGATCCGTGCAGCCTCTGATGCGCACGGATGGAAAGTTGATATGGCTTCACTGCTAACCATTTGGTCCGGGGGATGTATTATCCGCTCCGTATTATTGGGATTGCTGAAAGAAGGTTGGGAAGAGGCCGGAGGGGATGTGTTGATGCATGCATATACCCGCAGCCTTGTGGCAGGATATTATACACAGATCCAGCAGTCGGTTTTGCTCGTGGGCAGATCGGTTGCGGCGAGTCCGGTGATGATGGCGGGGCTGCAATACTTTAAGCAGAGCACGAAAGCGCGAAGCAATGCGTATATGATCCAGGCGCAGCGGGATTATTTTGGAGCGCACTCCTTTGTCCTCTCTAATGACCCACTGAAGAAAAGCCGGCATGTTGATTGGAAAGGGAGGCGATAAAGGGAGAAGATAAAGGGAGAAGTTGGAAGACCTGCGAACTGAGAAATTATCCGGAAAATCTTAGGCAGTACTTACCCATATGAATGGCAGACCAAAAAATAGTTTTGGTAGATTAATAATTAATCGTAATATTACGATGGATATGGGTGCAACAAAGTCAGAAGAGTTTAGTGTAAGGGAGAACCGGGTGGCGAAGTACGCCAAAGCGTTGGCGCATCCGGCCAGAGTTGCTATTCTCAAAATGCTGGCCAGTAAAGCGGCTTGCCAATGCGGGGATATTGTGGATGAGCTGCCATTGTCCCAGAGTACGGTATCACAGCACCTGAAGGAGTTGAAAGAGGCGGGACTTATCACGGGTGAAATCGAAGGCGTGAAAGTATGTTATTGTATCAATGTGGAAGAGTGGAAGCTCGCACAGGCAACCCTGAATGAACTGTTCAGCAGCAGGAAGGATATGATCCGATGTTGCTGATTTTTTTTGGGTTAATTCATCGTAATATTTCGATTAAATAAAAATAAAAGGATCATGGAAACGCAGGAGAAACTGAAAGCACTGGTAAAGGAAAAGTATACGGAGATCGCTTTGCAGGATAAAGAGACCAATCAAAGTTCCTGCTGCGGAGCAGGTGGTTGTTCTACAGAAGTGTATAATATTATGACGGACGACTATGCAACGCTTGAAGGATATAATCCTGATGCGGATCTCGGTTTGGGTTGTGGCCTTCCCACTCAATTTGCGAAGATCAGGAAAGGCGATGTGGTGATTGACCTTGGCAGTGGTGCAGGTAACGATGCATTTGTGGCCCGGCATGAGACGGGTGAGGATGGTAAGGTGATCGGCATTGATTTCACACCGGCAATGATTCATCGCGCGCGGATGAATGCAGAGAAACTTGGGTTTCACAATGTAGAGTTTCGCCAGGGCGATATTGAGCAGATCCCGGTGAGTGCGAATATGGCTGACGTTGTGGTGAGCAACTGTGTACTTAACCTCGTTCCAAACAAAGATGCCGTGATGAAAGAGATATTCAGGGTTTTGAAACCCGGCGGACATTTCTCGATCTCAGATATTGTATTGGAAGGTCAATTGCCGGAAGCGATCCGCACTGCCGCAGAAATGTACGCCGGTTGTGTTTCGGGCGCCATTCAAAGACAGGTGTATATGGAATTGATTGAGCAGAATGGATTTGGGAATATTACCGTACAAAAAGACAAGGCGATCATTGTTCCTGATGATATTCTTTCAAACTATCTGTCAGCAGAGGAGATTGCTGCTTTCAGGGCATCGGGAACGGGTATACGCAGCATAACGGTTTATGCGGAGAAGCAAAAAGAAGCAAAAGCCTGCTGCGGAACGGATTGTTGTTAAACAAGTGATTTGAACACATGATCATACAGGAAGCAATTGCCACGCATCGCGGACCCATACTGGAGCTGCTGGCAGAAAACAAATTACCATCGGAAGATATTGGCGTAACGCTTGAGCATTTTTGGGTGGCATTGGAAAACGAGCAAGTTGTAGGTGCCATCGGATTGGAGATTTACGGACAGTATGGTTTATTAAGGTCGATGGTAGTTTCAACAGCTTCCAGAGGGCAGGGCATTGCATCAATGCTGGTGGGCTACCTGGAAGATGAGGCAGGAAAAATGGGTATCGATGAAATTTATCTTTTGACAGAGACAGCGCCCGATTATTTTTTGCGGCATGGATACATGGAAACGCGAAGGGAGGAAGTGCCCGAACCCCTAAAAGTTTCCACTGAATTCAGCCATGTTTGTCCGGCCAGTGCCCGCATATTTTCTAAAACAATCAATCATTCATGAAAACAATACTTGTATTGTGCACCGGCAACAGTTGCCGGAGCCAGATCGCAGAAGGGTATCTTCAGTTTTTCGCAGGCGATAAAGCGAAAGTGTATAGTGCCGGTGTGGAGACACATGGTGTGAATCCAAAGGCCATTGCAACGATGAAAGAAGACGGGATCGATATTTCCGGACATACGTCTAACCACATTGACGAATACCGAAACATGCCCGTAGACTATGTGATCACTGTTTGTGATTCTGCCAGGGAGCGCTGTCCGTATTTTCCTTCATCGGCAACCCTTTTCCACCACAACTTTCCGGATCCAGCCAAGGCCGTTGGTACGGAGGAAGAGGTGAAGGCCGCATTCAGGTCTGTCAGGGAACAAATCAAAGCTTACTCGGAGGAATTTGTAGCGGAACATATTGGTTGAATGGTGACGGATTTTATCGTTACAGTTATTAGGGATGGTGTTTAAATATGTTTAACTTAACGGGGTATGGCTGTTTGTGGTCATTTCATCGTTCAACCTTAAATACCATCTTCATGCGAAAATTCATCCCACTTGCGATCATTTTATGCGCAGTTGTTTTGTTTGCCATCGCCTGCCAGCAATCTGCGGATACGTCAACTGCTGCCGCGTCTGCAGACAGTATCAAGTTTAATGGCTATGCTTCCCAGGTGAAATGGGGCGAGCATCTGGTCACGGTAGGCGGTTGTCATGATTGTCACACACCCAAGAAATTTGGCCCTGGTGGTATGGAGCCCGATATGACATTGGCGCTTTCCGGTCATCCCACGGCGGCACCTATACCAGATGTGGACCGGATGGAAATGGCGAAGAAAGGGCTGTCTGTTACCAACGACCTTACCGTATGGGTAGGACCATGGGGCGTATCTTTTGCATCCAATCTCACACCTGACAGTACCGGCATTGGTGCATGGAAAGAAGAGCAATTCATATACGCGATACGGAACGGTGTGTATAAAGGGCTTCCGGGCTCAAGGCCTTTGCTGCCGCCCATGCCCTGGCAGACCGTCAGGATGATGACAGATGATGAACTCAAAGCTATGTTTGCATATTTGCAGACCGTTCCGGCAATCAAGAATATTGTTCCATCTGCGGAACTCAATGCACCACCTGCGAAATAAACCTGTTTATTTGCAGGATGCGTAAGATCATAATCTGCTTTTGTATATTCTTTAGCCTTGCTACAAACGCCCAACAGCCTTTACAGGTGGTTGGGCGTTCTGTTGTGTTGCAAGATGGTAGAACGGAACTCATCAGTCCGGGTGCGCATTTTGACATTCAGTTCAGCGGTAACCAATGCGAGATCATTTTTTCCCTGCCCGATGCAAATGCACACAGCTATGTACAATATGAACTGGATGGACGATACATGGGCCGTTATCGGATAGAAGTATTGGATACTTTGATGATCAAAGCTTCCAAAAATGGCATTCATCGGGCCCGTATTTTTAAAACAACGGAAGCGCATTCAGGCGCGCTGTTTGTAAACCAAATTATCGGTAAAAAAGTAAAGGCTTTACCTGCGGAAAAAATACCTGTGATCGAGTTTATTGGAAACAGTATCACCTGTGGTGCAGCGGCGGATGCCAGCGAAGTGCCCTGTGGGACTGGTGTTTACCACGATCAGCACAATGCTTACATGGCCTATGGTCCGCGGGTGGCCAGAGCCATTGGTGCAGACTTTGTATTGAACAGTGTCAGTGGAATCGGGATATACAGAACATGGAACAAGGACTATCCATCCATGCCCCTGATCTATGGAAATATGCATTTCAAGGATACCGATGATATTCCCTGGAACCCAGAACGTTTTCATCCTTCCGTAATCAGCATTGCATTGGGCACCAATGACCTGAGCAGGGGAGATGGAAATTCTGAACGCGCACCATTTGACAGTACGGTATTTGTTGAACGATATATCAAGTTCGTACAGATCGTAAAACGTGCCCAGCCCAAGGCCAGGATCGTATTGTTAAGCAGCGGGATGGTAAGTGGGGAGCATCGCGAACTGCTTCAGCGATGCCTGGCTCAGGTAAAGAATGCCATCGATCTTCAATATCCTGCTGACCTACAAGTGGTTATCTATTTTTTTAAGCCGATGAAGGCCCGGGGTTGTACGGGCCATCCTAACGTTGAAGATCACGCGATCCTTGCCAATGAGCTAATTGAAGTATTTCGCCCCCTAATTCATTGACGACCCCCTGTTAAAATTTGATGTTCAATACACAAATACACAATAACCAATAACCACTTAACGTATTATATCTGGTAACCATTCTGAGAGGAAAGGTTCCGTTTATCCAATTCCTTTGAAGTCCAAACGCCCGGTTTCCATTTATCCAGTGAAAGACCTGAAAAAAATCCAGTCTCCTCTGGTAAAACCACCTTTCAAGGTTCAATCTCCTTGGGAACCGGCGTTCTTTGAAGCTTCGCTAGGCATTAGGCACTGGGCACTGGGCATTTTTAGGGTTAAGGCATTACCTACCATTTGCTTTTAGGACTACGATTTCTTTTTTGAAATCATCATCGTAGGTTTTCTTGAGGATATAATACCATTGACGTTCGGGAATATCGAGAAAGAAAATATCTCCTTTTTTGTGTTTGGCTACTGCTTCCTGCACTTCTTTCGGAACCTGACCCTCACCATAGAACCAACCGAGGTCGCCTTTGGTATCATTGCCATCCATCGTATACTTGTCTGACAGGGATTCAAAACTTTCGCCAGCGTTCAGCTTACCTACAATCAGTTTACTCAGGCTGTCCACTTCCCTGTTGTTCAGAGAACCCCTGTCGAGAAAGATATAGCTGGCCCTGTAAGCATTGGATTCTTTGACGTCAACCACTTTGTATGTTACAAAACCTACTGAAAAGATGTCGCCTTTATTTTGTTTCAATAGTCGCTTGTCGATGATGGCGGTATCTTTTCCGTAAGAAAGCCTCATGATCGAGGGCTTGAGGTTTGGATTGGCCGTGACATATTTTTCTGCATCTGCAACGGTATTGATCTTTTCAAACTGCTCCCTGACGGTTGGCTGGGCTACCAGTTGAATGGATGACAATAAAAAAACGGCAAAGAAGATTCTTTTCATATGTCTTTTGTTAGGTCTACAAATGTCGTGGTTTTTACCCTCATTTCGGATGTCCGTGCACGTTGGAAGGTGGGGTAAACTGTTAAAAAAATGTAGCAATTCAGAAATATAGGGTTCTGGCGGTTATTTGTGCCACATGCATGATCCAGTTTTTTGTATGACCATCCTCATATCGTACTGACAAAGATCATTTGCTTCTAAGCCATTGCTGTCATTTTCGTGACAATAGGCGCCTCCACCTGATGTAGTTTTGTGCTATTCAATTGCACAATATGACTACATCCATTCCTGCAGAATTGTTGAAGAAGTATGATGTTCCGCTTCCGCGGTATACCAGCTATCCAACGGTTCCTTACTGGAACTTTGATTCGCTTACTGCTCAGCACTGGCTGAAGATGGTGAAGCAACAGTTTGAGGTAGAGGCAGGTGCGATAGCCGTTTATATTCATTTACCATTTTGCGAGGAACTGTGTACCTATTGTGCCTGTAGTAAACGCATCACGAAGAATCACCAGGTAGAACGGCCCTATCTTGAGGCGGTCCTTAAAGAATGGGACATGTATGTAGAGGTGCTGGGTGCGCCGCCGGTTGTACGCGAACTTCATCTCGGCGGTGGTACGCCAACCTTCTTCTCGCCGGAACATTTAAAAGAACTGGTCCATGGCATTATGGCGAGGTCCATAGCCGTTCCTGATACGATATTTAGTGTGGAGGTTCACCCCAATTTTACCAGTGATGAGCATCTTGCGGCGTTGCGGGCAGTAGGATTTAACCGGATCAGTGTAGGTGTCCAGGATTTTGATCCCAAGGTACAGTTTGTCATCAATCGTATACAAAGTTTTGATTCCACGCAGCATGTAGTCAACAAGGCGAGGGAATTCGGGTTCACTAGTGTGAACATCGATCTCGTGTACGGTTTGCCGTTACAAGAAGTGGAAAGTGTGGCCAATACGATTTCTAAAGTAGAGGTGTTGCGGCCAGACAGGATCGCATTTTATTCTTACGCGCATGTGCCCTGGAAGAGTAAGGCGCAAAGACGATATACTGACGCGGACGTTCCCGGTGCGGAAGCCAAGCGGGCCATGTTTACATTCGGAAAATCAAGGCTCGAAGCGATGGGTTATCACGCCATAGGCATGGACCATTTTGCACTGCCGGATGATGAGCTACACAGGTCCTATTCAGCGGGTAAGTTGCATAGGAATTTTATGGGGTATACGCCTTCTCCGTCTAAGTTACTGATTGGTTTGGGTGCTTCCAGTATCAGTGATGCATGGATGGCTTTTGCGCAGAATGAGAAAGAAGTGGAGGCTTATCAGGAAAAAATCAATAAGGGGGAGTGGCCATGGATCAATGGGCACTTGCTTCACGCGGAGGACCTTCGCCGTCGGCAGTTGATCCTGGATCTCATGTGTAATGGCGAGGCGCTGGTTCCGGAAGATCTGCTGAATGCGGCATTGCCCTCGTTGCAATCACTGCAGGAGGATGGACTGATTGTTGTAGATCAACAAAAGGTCAGGGTAACAGAAACCGGAAAGGCGTTGATCCGGAATGTATGTGCATCCTTTGACCAATACCTTACTCCTTCCGGTCAGGACAAACCGGTTTTCAGCAAGGCGATATGATCAGGCCTGCTTAATCGTCTTCCTCAAAATGCAGGTGCTGGTGGTGCGCACTTGCAGCAATATGCAGTGCAAAACCCGCAATGGCAGTATCCTTCATGATGCTGATGAATGCGAAAAGGCGGTACTCATCGCTGCCGGCATTCGCTGCATTGGGCACGTGAACAGTCAGGATAAAGAAAACGAGAAATGCAGCAAGGAGGTAGCTCGTTACTTTCACATAACGGTTTAATGCAAAAGACATACCTACCAGGATAAAGCATGCTCCAACCAAGTAGGCCCAGGTGATACCACCAGGAAGAAAACTTGGAACATACACCAGTGTATCGTAAGGCCTCATCAGGTGAAATACGCCGATGGCAATCAGCACAGCCGCCAACATATAGATCGAAAGGCGGGATACCGGATGATACTGTTTGAGATGTAAATTCATAACAAAAGTTTGAGGTGAATGATCTGAAAAGGTAGTCAGAAATTCCCGCTGAAAACTTGATCTTGGTCATGTCTGCACGGGTTTCTGTCGGCGTTTACCCCTTACCTTTAGACACCAATCCTGATCAGCTGATGGGTCTGCCAACCATCTCTTGGAACAAGCGGTTGAGTGTTTGATCTGCATGATCACATAGGCCGGGATGTACTGCAGAACATTGGATGATGGTGCTTCGTTTGGCCGTGAGCCATCGGAAACGGGAAGGTGCGTCAAGTGTGGCAATGGGGCCGCCGCTAAGATCACCACGACAAATCTTGTTGAAGGTCTCCAGTTGAGAGGTTACTTCCTGCAGGTCTGTCTCCGGGAAAAGTATGGAAAGCCTTGACGGATCAACTTCATATTGCATACCGAGAAAACCCTTTGCTTTTACAAATACGATGACACCAACGTTGAGGAACTCCTCCCGTTCAACGCGGGGTACAACCCGAATGATGGCGTATTCAAATACTTGTTTGTCTGGCATGGTTGATTTGATTCACAAAAATAGCACTCTCATGGAGACGCATGGCCAGGAAATCGTTGTAGACATTTTTGTCTTCACCTTCTTTGAGCCAGCTATCGGGAACAAGGCTAACGATCTCGCGTAAACGATCTGCGGAAATTTTTGATCGCATATACTGGTTCGCTTCTTCCAACGCCGATGCGTAGTTGAGCAGAACGTGGTCCTTGATCTGGATGAAAGGCTTTGTGGCCTGATCCTGCCAATTTTCCCATTGGTGATGAAAGTATAACGATGCGCCATGATCAATCAGCCAGAGTTCGTTTTTCCAGACCAGCATGTTGGTATTTCTTACGGTGCGATCCACATTCATGAGGAAGGCATCGAGCCAAACGATCCTTGATGCCAGAACGGGATCAACGGTGAATGAAGCAGGATCATAGGTAGTGGCTCCTGAGAGGAAATGGAGGCCAAGATTGAGGCCTGCACTGGCTTTCAACAGGTCCTGGATTTCTTCATCGGGCTCAGACCTGCCATAGGCCGGATCCAGGTTGGCAAATACCAGTTCAGGGACTTTTAGCCCTGCAAGGCGCGCCAGCTCACCGCCGATCAGTTCAGCATTCAATGCTTTGCTTCCCTGCCCTGCACCCCTGAATTTTAATACATATAAGAAGTTGTCGTCTCCTTCTACAATCGCTGGAAGGGACCCACCCTCTCGCAGTGGCGCAACGTATCGGGTTACTTCTATAGCGCGTAGTTGTGGCATGGGGGTAAAGATAGCCATCGAAAGGGAGAAGATAAAGGGAGAAGTGCGAAGAAGCGGACCGTCCTTCGTACTTCTCCCTTTATCTTCTCCCTTCATCTCTCCCTTCTGCGGATCGGTTATAATTTTTTCATGTCACTCACGCCCAACCAATTTACCTTCGATGTAATCCAATACGGGGGCTGGGTTCAGAAAATGGATTTGGAGGACATTTTCAAAGCCAGTGCGTTCGTTCAGCTCAGGTTGCTCAACTGGTTATTTTCCTACACCAGGCCTTTTTATTAATTTACTTTAAACACACATACTTATGGACAGAAAAGAGTTTCTCGCACAATTGGGATTAAGTTCAGCAGCCATCTTTGCAGGAGCCTGCCTTACAGGTTGTTCAAAGGACGATGATGGATCCGGTGGAGGTGTTACCCCGCCGTCCAGTGTAGACTTCACGATCAATCTCGCTGATTCTGCCAACGCTTCACTGAATACAGGTGGTGGATATATTTACCAGAGCGGGATCATCATCGCCAGAACCTTGACTGACACCTACCTTGCAGTGGCACAGGCATGCACACACCAAGGCACATCGGTGGTATGGCAGGCGGGGAACAACAGGTTTTTCTGTTCAAACCATGGATCCACATTTTCCACTACTGGTGCCGTCACCAATGGTCCTGCAGGTTCTCCACTTAAGCGGTATAACACATCATTGACCGGAACCAATTTGAGGGTGTTTTCCTGAGCATATGAAGCAAGCAATAGTTTTGTTATTGTTCTTCCTGTCCTTTGCACAAGGTTTTGGGCAGGATGATGCTTTGTTGAGACAATTGGAGCAAGAGCAGAAAGCAGACACCGCATTGTTACCGCCGAAGATCATGATCACCCAGCGAATGCTGTGGGGAGAGAAAGGGCTGCTGCGGAAATGGAACATCGCACCACTAACCCTTGACCAGCGGAAAAAAGAGATGGCCACCCGAAGATTTATGCTGAAGACGCATCAGGTGTTGGGGTTTGTTACCCTTGGTGGCATGGTGGCCCAGGGGATTGTGGGAAGCCAGTTGTATAATGGTAAGACAAATCTTAAGTCTGCCCATGAAGCCCTGGCAACCGGGATCAACATCACGTATACCATGGGTGCACTGACCTCTCTTTTTGCCCCACCTCCGCTGATCAGCAGAAACAAACAGATGTCGTCTGTGAAGATCCATCGCTGGCTCGCGATTGTCCATATGTCAGGTATGATCGCTACCAATATCCTCGCCAACAACATCGATGCAAACCCCAGTCTCAAACCGTATCACCGGGCAGCAGCATATACCACCTTTGCCAGTTTTGCGGCATCCATGGTGGTGATAACTTTTTAACTATGCGGTATTTTTTGATTATAGTGGGAATGGTTGCCTGCATCAGTGTACAGGCTCAGCAAACGCTGAGGGCCGATAAGGCAAACTCATCGATCAAATATTTTATGAAACACGCATTACACAGTTGGCAGGGTGTTTCGCAGGATGTCAACAGTATTGTACAATTGAATGCGCAGGGGGATATTGAAAAAGTTGCGGCCACTGTTCCCGTAAAATCATTTGACAGCAAGAATTCCAACCGGGATTCCCATATGCTGGAAGTCACGGATGCACTTACCCATCCCAATGTCAGTTTTTTCAGCACCTCGGTCAATAAAACGGCGGATGGTTATGATGTCAAGGGGATGTTGAATTTCCATGGCGTTGAAAAGCCCGTGAACATACAGGCCAAAGAAGTTCGCCAGGGTAGCCATCGCACCATCACTGGTAATTTTATTTTTCTCCTTGAGGATCATAAAGTTAAGCGGCCAACTCTGATGATGGTGAAAACGGACAACGAAGTTCGAATAACTTTCAGCTTTTCATATTAGAAGAATTTTTAGTATTTTGATTGCATGAATAAATTTATTCGTGCTTTGATTGCCGGCTATGGTGCCAAGAAACTGGGCGGTGGTTGTCTGAGTACCGTACTCATCTTCATCGTCATCTACTATCTGCTGGGTCAGTGCAACTAATAAACAAAAGATGGTATGCCGGCAGGCATCGAAGTGGGTATCCTGAAAAGGTATTTTTCCCGTACCGATGGTTTTTGCTGTTGATAGCGGGTACACTAATCTCCCATTTCGGACGGGCCCAGGTTACAGTCCCGGTAGTGGTTCACATCGTTAGTGGAAATCCGGACGCTGTTTCTGATGCATTTATCAGGGCTGCCATTGACGATCTAAATCA
>JBKCVJ010000257.1:0-5023 GCA_046317915.1 Sphingobacteriales bacterium | reverse complement strand
ATGGTGTTGATCTCGCTCACCGGTTTGTCTTTCCGCCACCTGCTGATGCGCGGGAAGCGAAGGGCCACTCCGGATTTGTGCCTGCTGCTGGCTGCGATGCCTTCGAATGCAATTTCAAACACCAATTCCGGTTTGACGGTTCTGACAGGTCCAAATTTTTCGATGGCATTTTTTTTCACAAATGCGTCCACCTCTACAAATTCTTTATCCGTCAACCCGGAATAGGCTTTGGCGAAGCTAACCAGCTTTTCGCCATCCCTCACGGCAAAGGTGTAGTCGGTAAATAAATTACTCCTGCGGCCGGAACCTTTCTGGGCATAGATCATCACGGCATCAATCGTCAGCGGATCGATCTTCCACTTGTACCAGTCGCCCCGCTTTCTGCCCACCTGGTAGATGGAGTTTTTTCTTTTCAGCATCAGCCCCTCGCTTCCGTTCTCCCGCGCGCTGAGCCTTGATTCCACCAACTGATCCCAGTCAGAAAATTCCAGCACCGGAGAAAGATATAAACCCTGAACCCTAAACCCTAGACCCTCCAATAACGCCCGTCGCTCATTCAAAGGCGTCTCCCGCATATCAACACCCCCCAATTCCAGCACATCATACACAATAAACCCCACCGGCGATTCCTGCAGTTGTTTTTTCGTGACGTTTTTCCTTCCGATCCGTGTTTGCAACAAAGCAAAGGGCAATGGTTTCCATTGGCCATCCTTTTGATCGATGCACATGATCTCGCCGTCCAGCACGGTGCCATCGGGCAAAATATCTTTCAGGACATGGAGCTCGGGGAATTTTTCGGTCATAAGTTCTTCACCTCTGCTCCAGATAAAGAGGTCATTGTTGCGGCGGATCACCTGCCCGCGGATGCCATCCCATTTCCACTCGGCCTGCCATTCTTCCGGCGCACCCAGTTCTTGGGGCTCCGTTTCTAAAGCATATGCAAGATAAAACGGGTAAGGTTTAGAGAAATCTGAGGCCTGTAAATCACCACCCAGCAATTCTTCAAAACCCGTTGTGAATGGATCCCAATTGCCGCTGATGCGATGAGCAATTTGTGAAGGCTCGAGTTGCACCACGCCAGCAAGTGCGTTCACCATCAGTTGTTGAGACACGCCGATGCGGAAATTGCCGGTGATGAGTTTATTAAAGACAAATCTTTCTTCTTTAGTCATCCCTGCCCATGCGGTGGTCACAAATGTTTTTTGTGTGACTTCATCCTGTTTCTCCAATGCTTTGAGACTGGTAATATAATGATCCAGGGAGTGATGGATCTCCGCGTTGTCCGATGCATCGGGGATCAGCAGTGCGAGGGTTTCCGCGAGATCACCCACAGTGGAATACGACTCAAGGAAAAGCCATTCCGGCAGGCCGGTGATCTCCCTGCACCATTGTGAGAGCTGACTTACTTTCACACTGCGCCTGGGTCTCCGGCCACTAAAGATCGCGATCACCCATACTTTATCCCGATCATCGGCCAACCGAAAATAATGTTGCAGTGCTTGTAGTTTGTCGTTGGTTTTGGTACTGGTGCCGAGGAGCACTACCAATTCAGCGAATAATCGGAATCCACCTGGCGTATTCATGAGGCAGGCACCTCCTCTTCCTCTTCACTGCCGTAATCTGTTTTGACTTCTGCGGCTTCGATACCCTGCTCATTCAGGTATCTGCTCAGGACGGATTGGAATCCATGCGTCACAAATACTTTCTGCGCACCCGTAGCTTCAATGGCCTGCAACAATCCCGGCCAATCTGCGTGGTCGCTTAGTGCAAATCCTGCATCGGCATTACGCCTGCGCGCATTGCCGCGCACCTGCATCCATCCACTGCAGACACCGGTGGCATAGGGCGAAAATCTTTTCATCCAGCTGCTGCCGTCTGCTGAAGGCGGTGCAATTACTATGGCACTTTTTAATTGTTCTTTGGGCGTGTCTGGCAACACACGTTGCACATGCGGCAGTTTAAAACCCGCATCAACCAGGGTCTGGTGTGTGTTCCAGATGGCACCGTGCACGTAGATTGGTATACCGGTATGTTGAATGGCATCGATGACACGCTGTGCTTTGCCGAGACTATATGCGATCAACACCGAAGCGATGCCTTGCTCGTGATTGCTGTTCACCCAGTTGCGGATTTCTTCATACACAGTTTCTTGCGACTTCCATCGGTATATCGGTAAACCGAAAGTGGATTCCGTGATGAAGGTGTTGCATTTTACAGGTTCAAACATTCCGCTGAGTCCGTCGTCAGTAGTTTTATAATCCCCACTGAATACCCATACTTCGCCTTCATATTCTACACGTACCTGTGCTGAGCCGATGATATGCCCGGCAGGATGAAAACTCAATTTCACGCCGTTGATGAAAATGGATTCATTCCATTGCGCAGATTGAAAATCATTAACGCCGAGGCGTAGCCGAAGTAATGGCACAGTGTCATTATGTGCGAGATAATGTTTGCTACCCCAACGCGCATGATCGCTGTGCGCATGCGTGATCACAGCGCGGTCCACTGGTCTCCAGGGATCGATATAAAAATCTCCCTTGGCGCAGTAGATTCCTTTGTCTGTGAATGATAACAGCATGCTCATCAATTGATCTTTCCCTTAAGTTTATGCTTGCGTTTGTGTGCGGTATTTTGCACGGATCTTTTTGAAAAGCTGTCTGAGATCACACTGATGTTTCCATCTACTTCCAGCATGGCCAGATCCACGTCCTCAATTTTTTCTACCCCATGTTCCCTGACAGCGGCCAGCAATTCGTTGGTGGTGATGCCTGTCATCCTCAAGTGCTCATCGTTGATTCGCCCTTTGTAGATCAGCATAACAGCCTTTCCCTCCAGCAGTTCATTAAACCTCGTGTTTTTGTAAGACAGTTTCTTCAGCACAAAGTTGAGAATGAACAGGGAGAAGGCCGCCACCAGTCCGCCTTGCAACGATGTGTTGCTGCCAACCATCGCGTTCTGCACGCTATTGCTGATCAGGAGGATGAAGACAAGGTCTATGATCGATAACTGTGCCAGTTCTTTCTTACCAAACAGGCGGATGGCCAGGATGATAAAAACATAGACCGCAACCGAGCGCAGGATGATTTGAATGTATTCGTTTTGCAACAGCATGCTGTAAATTAACAAACTACCCACTTAACAGCACGAAAAAGTTGCCAGTTCGCTGGTGGACTTAGTAAGAGTCATCGAATTAAAAACTATTAGTTCTTGGTTTAAACCTCTACAAATTATTCATGCTGTTCAATAAAAGTCTCTTAAACTATTCAGCGCCTATTTATTCAATTCTTTCTAGTTTGATAGTTTTTTCTTCCAAAGACTCTATAGTAGTCGTGTCTTTATAGATGCTTCCTTTGATATTTCTTTTTAACGCGGTTTTAGCCCCATCACTATAAATTTCGCAGCCAGAAAATTTTTGATCAATCCAGATAAATTTGAAGAGCAGATCTCTATCATAGTCAGAAAGAGAATTATACGAAATCGTGCCGTCAAAATTTTCTTTAAAATTCTCGTTGATTTCTGATGTTTTTCGATATAACCAAATTTGGTAGTTTCCAAATCGTACAAAGTCTGAATCTGTCGAGCCATACTTCTCAACATATTGTTCTACATCATGCAAAAGAGTGTTGTGAATAGATACATTCTCAACAAAAAAATATTTGACAACAAAGCTTCTAGACCTGTCTTCATCCGTATTATAGTCTGTTGGAGTACTTCTGTGCGGATGCAACGGTTTTATAATGTTTTTTTGCTGCTTTTTGTCCATGCATTTACATAAACAACCAAATACTATGAATGTTAATAGAGAACTCAATAAAAGATTTTTCATACAATCACTTAAAATGTCATTCTGAAATTTCTACTAAATACAGTCCTGAAGGGTTTATAGCCTCGAACATGTTGGAGATACCACATCGCTCTGAGGCCTTTGCTGAATGGTGTATCTTTGGCTTTCAAGATGTCTGATTTTGATACTCCGAAATCATCTATAATCGTAATATTTATTTCTCCACTAAACTTGCCACTTTTTGAATCGTATGTAAATTTAGTAAGAATAATATTTCCATATTGGGTGCCTCCTACGATGGCTTTTAAACTATTGTTTAATGATAGAGTCGGAAAATTCGGAAGATTAAACACCTGTTTGTTATACTTGAGAAAATCACCTTTCACGCGAGTAATTTCTGATTGAATATTTGCGAGAAGAGGTTTTACTTTTTCTTGATACGCACTTGACGCTTCGATTTGGTTGTTTAGAATTTCATCGGTGAAGTCTTTTCCTGTATTTTGGGCGAAATGATCAACAATCCTGTTGCCAACATCGTCGAGTACGCCTCTAGTATACAAATTCATTGTAAATCTAAATTCATTTATTAGTTGTTCGTCAGTTAAGCCAACCAAATCATCTGTTCGAATTCCAGACGCATCTGGATTTCGGTCCCAATCTGGCCCTGATCCACTTCCATTTTTTCTGCTTTCTGCCAACATTATTGGAAATCGACGTCCAATGGCTGTATTACTTCCAACCGCACTTGTCAAACTTACACTCATCATATTGTTCACCGTATTGAACTGCGTGACTGACCTATACACATTTGCACCAGCATGAGCTGCAGTTACTCCCAACTTGATCAATGATGAACCACTACTGAAACTACTGGCAATATTCATCAGGCCTTCCCCAACCGTGGAGAAGAAGATGGACAGAGATGACGTACCAGGGCAGGGTATTCCAATCCCTCCACTCGGATCAATCATATTCACTGGATCATTACCCATGCCGGTGTAGTGGCTGGCGAACTGGCTGAACGGATCCATTTGCATGAACCTGCCGATTTGTGCATCGTAGCTGCGCAGCGCAAAATCCTGCCAGCCGATATCGTCATCCAGCTCTGCAAAAGCCCCCTGGTAGAGGTAGCCGTTCTTGGTTTCACCCTGATACTGATCTGTGAACCTTCTGCTGCTGATCGCTGAAATCCTCAACCCAAAACTGTAGTAGTGGTTTTCTTCCAGGATGTTGCCA
>JBKCVJ010000256.1:0-4714 GCA_046317915.1 Sphingobacteriales bacterium | reverse complement strand
GGTTCCAGCAAAAAGCCACAGACCGTAGGATCCTGAAGCGCCTGTTCCAGCGCGGCACTGTCGTTATACGGCACCACCACAAAACCGGGCATAAATGGACCGAATTTGGAGTAAGACGATGGGTCCGTACTGAAGGAGATCACGGTACTGGTTCTACCGTGGAAGTTATGTGCACATACCACGATCTTCGCTGCATTTTCTGCGATGCCTTTCACCTGGTAACCCCACCTGCGGGCAAGTTTAACCGCTGTTTCTACCGCTTCAACACCAGTGTTCATCGGCAACACTTTGTCGTACCCGAAATAGGAGGTGATGTACTTTTCATACTCGCCTAATTGATCGTTGTGAAAAGCACGGGAGGTCAGGGTGAGCCTGCCGGCCTGATCAATCAGGGTGTCAATGATGCGTGGGTGGCAATGCCCCTGGTTCACTGCCGAGTAACCACTGAGAAAATCGAAATATCTTTTGTCGTCCACGTCCCATACAAAGATGCCCTTGCCTCTACTGAGGACCACAGGAATGGGGTGGTAATTGTGTGCGCCGTATTGATCTTCAAGACCAATAAAATATTGGGTGGAATGCTTAGTTAGCATAATCATTAATTAAAAATTAGAAAAGAAAAAATTCAGAACAAAGGAGATTGCCACTAGCCATTAGCCAATAGCTATTAGCATAATGAGCTAATGGTTGAGCAGATCTAGGTTGGAAGAGAGAAAACCGTTACCCATGCGGTAAAGGTAATTATTTTAATTGAACTGTTTTAACAAGGTAGTTCGATGGCAGCTGCAGGCTTGGCTGCTCCCTGAATAGTCCATACACTGTTGAACCGGTACCTGTCATGGAAGCATAAGCGGCCCCTTGGTTATAAAGACTGTCTTTTATAGTGCTGATCTCAGGATGAATCTTGCAAACACTGTCCTCAAAGTCATTGCTCAACCAGTTTTTCCAGCTTTCCACAGGTTCAAGGATCTTGCGCGCAAGGTCAACGGGAGCGGGCTTCGGGCTCACGTTACTAAACGCCTCTTTCGTGGATACATGAATGCCCGGATTAACAAGGGCCAGCCACCAGGAAGAGAGGGATAAGGGGATAGGTTTTAGGATCTCGCCCCGGCCAAGTCCATGAGCGGGTTTATCGAGAATAAAAAAAGGGCAATCACTGCCAAGTTCCAGAGCCATGGCCATTAATTCCTCCTGGCTGTAAGCAAGATGGAAATGCTTATTCAGCATGGAAAGCATAAACGCGCCGTCAGCAGAACCGCCTCCCAGGCCCGCACCCATCGGAATGAGTTTGTGCAGGTGGATCTCAATGGATGGGAGAGAAGGGTGTTTGGTCTTCAATAACCGATATGCTTTCTGGCAGAGATTGTCGGCAGCCACGCCCATGATGGGCAATCCGGTGAGGTGAAACGAGGGTTCCCGAGCTTCTACAAACTCCAGGATATCATGGATCGGAACGGGATAAAAAACCGAATTTAGATCATGGTAGCCATCCTGCCTTTTGGCAGTGATATACAACCCGAGGTTGATTTTGCAATGGGGGAAGGAGATCATTTATTTACTGCGACTATTAATCTCATCGCGAATGGCAATGGCCCGGATATAGTCTTCTTGCTCCAACACATCGTTCAGCAGGGTATGCAGATCCTCAATGCTCAAGGCTTTCAGATCTTCTGACCCACCACGATGTTCATCTGCACTTGAAGACACTGCTGCCTTTTTCTTTTTTCCTCCGGTGTCTTCCATGACCATTCCTGCGCTATCCAGGATGTTCTCGTAAGTGTAGATCGGACAGCCAAAACGAACCGCCAGCGCGAGGGCATCTGAGGTTCTGGAGTCAATCTCAACGGTATCTTTATCGTTACTACAGAGCAGTTTTGAGTAGAAAATGCCTTCCTGCAGGTCACAGATCACCACCTCATGAAGGTCTATACTGAAAGCCATCATGAAGTTTTTCATCAGGTCATGGGTGAGGGGACGACTAGGCTGCATCCTTTCCAACGCTACGGCGATGGCCTGTGCTTCAAAGCCACCAATGACGATGGGCAATCTTCGTAGGCCATTCACTTCACCCAGCACCACCGCGTAGGAGTGGGTCTGTGTGATACTATGGGAAAGTGCCACTATTTCCAGTTCTATCTTCTTCATAACAGACCACGAAAATAAGAAACATAAACAATGTGGCAATGTGGCAATGCGGCAGTGCGGCAATTTTTGGAGGCGCGGGCAGCACAATGCCTCAATGCCCTATGCCACTATGCCTCGCGAAGCGTCATTACCGCATTTCCGCATTGCCGAATTGCCGCATTATTTGAGCGCTTTCACTGCTTCGATGATCTTAGGCACCACCTCAAATGCATCACCCACAATGCCGTAGTCGGCAGCTTTAAAGAATGGCGCTTCGGGATCTTTGTTGATGACCACAATGCACTTGCTTCGGTTGACGCCGGCAAGGTGCTGGATGGCACCTGATATGCCAATGGCAATATATAGGTTTGGTGCGATGGCAAATCCGGTTTGGCCCACGTGCTCATGGTGCGGGCGCCAGTGCGTATCTGCCACTGGACGGCTACAGGCGGTAGCTGCACCCAGAAGTTTGGCAAGTTCCTCCACCATTCCCCAGTTCTCGGGTCCTTTCAATCCCCGGCCACCGCTCACAACTTTCTCTGCTTCCGTTAACGGCACTTCGCCCGTAATCTTATTGGTGGCAGTGACCTTCACTTTTGATGCTGGTATAGACACACTCAGGGATTCCACTGTTGCGGTTCCTTCCCCTGCGATGATCGAAAATGCATTGGGGTTCACGGCAATCACTTTTTGGGCCGATGTAATCGCGATATGGGCAAAAGCTTTTCCGGAGAATACGTTCTTCTTCACCACGAATCCGTTCTGGAGATCGGGCAGGGCCACAGCTCCAGACACCAGGCCAGCCTTCATCCTTGAAGCAACCCTTGGGGCTATTGATTTACCAGTGGTGTTGTTGGAAAATACGAGTACCTGTGCTCCGGTTTTTCCAGCCGCTTCCGTGATCACTTGGGCGTAAACCTGCGCGTCAAGAGCATTCAGGGCTGCATCGCTCACCTGATATATTTTTTTGATACCATATTTGCCCAGGCCTGCGGCATCTTCGGTCAACGTGCCCAGCACCAATCCTGCAGCCTCAGTTCCCATCTTTGCCGCCAGGGCAGCGCCATAGCTCAAGGCTTCCAGGGAATTCTTCTTAACCGTTCCTTCAATATGATCGATAAATATTAAAACTGACATACAATACGTTTTGGGGTTAGATCATTTTTGCTTCTTCATGTAAAAGACGAACCAGTTCTGCAGGGTTATCCGCTGGAACCAGCTTCACACCGGCCTTGGCAGGCGGGAGTTCATACTGAACCACGCTTGTAAGGATATCCAATGCAACGGGTTCCACTACTTTCAATGGCTTGGTCCTTGCAGCCATGATGCCACGCATATTTGGAATCCGCGCTTCAGCCATTCCTTTCTGGCAGCTGACCACCATCGGAAGCGTCACTTCCATCGTTTCCTCTCCACCTTCAATTTCACGGTTAAGCGTAGCCGAAGTTCCGTTCAGGTCCAGCTTAGTGGCCAAACTCACGTAAGGGAGGTCCAGCATCTCTGCAAGAAAACCCCCGGTAGCGGAGTTATTGAAGTCTATGGTTTCTTTTCCAGTCAGGATAAGATCATATCCCTGATCTTTGGCCAGCGCAGCAATTTGCGCGGCCACCGCATAGGCATCACCCGGTTCTGTGTTGATCCTGTACGCTTCGTCGCCGCCCAGCGCAAGGGCCTTGCGAATGATCGGTTCAGTATCTGCCCCACCAACTGTGACGAGATGCAGGACTGTGGATGGATCTTTTTCTTTGAGTTCGATGGCACGCACCAGGGCATACCACTCATCATAAGGATTAATGATCCACTGCACGCCATCGCTGACGAATTTCGTGTTGTTCTCGTTGAAAGCTATTTTTGCCGTGGTGTCCGGCGTTTTACTGATACATACCAGTATCTTCATATGGCTGACATTTAATCGGTATTAAAGTTGTTTATGCAACTAAATGCAAATATAACAACACATTTTCCAAAAAGAAGTTTTCGGGGAACTAAATTTTGATGGATAAGATCAAAAAACTGCAGGAGTATTTGGGGCGCCAGCCGGAGGATACATTTCTCATGCATGCTTTGGCGCTGGAGTATGTAAAAATCAATGATCTACAAGCGGCAAAGGAATGGTTTGAGCGTGTGTTAATGATAGACCCTGGCTATACCGGAACTTATTATCATCTGGCCAAACTGCTGGAGGCCCTCGGCGCTAAGGAAGATGCGATCGGGATATATGAACGGGGAATGGAGGCCAGTGCGGCTGCGGGCGACCAACACGCGTATCGTGAATTACAAGCGGCTTACGAAGACCTGACGTATTAATGCAACTCATCCACGCATATCAGCAGTTTATACAGCAGGAACAGCTTTTCGGGAAAGAGGATCCCTTGCTGCTGGCACTGAGTGGCGGCCTGGATTCAGTGGTGTTGCTACACCTCACCGTTGCCAGCGGTTACAGGGTTGAGCTCGCCCATATGAATTTTCAGTTGCGCGGCGAAGAGAGCAACAGGGACGAAGCATTTGTACAACAGCTCGCTGCAGAATATGACCTGCCCATACATTTGAGACAAGCAGATGCTGCGGATTATGCGCTGCATCATAAATG
>JBKCVJ010000255.1:0-4559 GCA_046317915.1 Sphingobacteriales bacterium | reverse complement strand
TGTGAGCCGGTAAGCGCATATGCATAGTAGGCATAAAGGCAAGGGGCACTGGGCATTAATACTGATTGCAGCGTTACTTAAGTAAAGCTGCAATTTTGCTTACAGGAACGGTGTTCATTAGTTTAATAAATGCATCTTCTGAAAGCCCGGAGGATCTAATGGTCACGAGACTTGTTGACACCGGGATCTGCATTTCCGCAACTGGCACAGAAGTGACTTTCCCTGATGCATCGGTTTGTTCACGAACTTCATAGATGTAGGACCCTTTGTATCCATCCACCTTCATCGCCTTTCTTCCGCCCATATTGGCGAGTAAAGGATTATTGATGAATCCATTCAGCATAGAAACCAGCGGAGAGTTACTCATCACATCAACGTCTAATTTATTGACCATCCCGTAGTCCCGATGAATAGTGGTTCCGATCACAGTACCCGTCATTGCGGAAACATTATCGTTGGCTTTGTTTCCTTTCAAAGAGTCCATGTTCTCCGGAAGGATCTTCAGGATCTCTTCACCGATTTTCATGTCTAGCTGCTGCAGGGTGAGCATGAGATTATAATGCGTATCCTCCAGATCAGTTTTCTTGTAAGCATCGCGTGAAGCACTGAGATACTTTGGATAATCTGCACCCAGTGCGCCGGGCTTGTCGGAAACCGGTGCTGTGGTCTTTTGTTGAGCTGCTGCGCCAATGGCGAAAAAAACAGATATAAGTAATAGTAACTTTTTCATTGTATGTATTTTTTCTCACCCTAAAATCTACCCCTAAGTCCTAGGCCTCACTTTTCCCCAAGCAGGCCTTTGATCTTATCGATATCAAACTTATTCACCGCATCCATCATCTCCTGTTCACTGGCATAATTCACGCCTTCCCATGTCAGCGCAGAACCCTGCGTTAACATCACTACTACGGTGTATCCTTTATTGGCATCGTAGGAGATCACGCCCTTGTTGCCCTTCACCATAATGTTTTTCATCTTCTGTTCATTGTTCTCCTGCTGGGTCATGCCGCCATTGAAATACATGCCCCACATCGGACCCAAATAAGAAAAATCCTGTATGGCAACACCCAGGTATTTATCGCCCTTCTGGTAATCACGATTGATCATCAAGCCGTTCCATCCCCAGCCGGAACTCGCTACTTTGTCTTTTTCCGGAATCTTGGGCACACCATTCACCTCATCGGGCATCAACTTCAGGATCTCCTGCCCGATCCGCAATTCCACACCAAGTATGGCCTGTTGCAAGGCATATCTCGATTCCGAATATTTATTGGCCTTAAATGCCGTTTCAGAACTGGCCAGATTGGACTCAATATCTGGTGGCGTAGAAATAAGGCCAGCCCCTGTCTTGTTCTGTGGTTTACCCGATGAATTGCCAGATGTAGATCCCGAGTTATTGGTGCTGTTATTGTTCCCGGGAATGACCTGGTCAGTGGCCTGGTTTACTTTTTCTTTGAGCTTTTTCAGCAATTGCGCTTTTGCCGGTACCAGTGCAAACACAGCAAAAACCAACGCGATGATGAGCTTACGTTGCATACATTTTAATTAATGAGGTGGAGGGTAGCAGAAGGAAGCAAAAAGTAAGATGAAAAATCGTAATATGAAAATTACTCCACACAAAAAATTGTCCACTACCCTATAAGTGGTAGTCATTTCGGAACCCAGACAAAAGCCGGCTGCGCGCCGGGCTACTTTGCAACAACCTTTTAATCTATCGATGTGAAAAAGATCCCTTCATGCTCTTCAGCATTTGGTTGGCCGACCAACCGCCTGGAACGATCATTCTTCGAATGGTATAGAGCGGAGCGGTGGTATCTCTTTTCTCGGTCAATTGAAAGGCGGCCTTGAGATCTCGTTTCTGCAGTGCAGGAATATTCTCGGGCTTCCATAACCCAAACGGATAGGCGAAGTATTTCACATCTGCCCCGGTAATATCCTTGAGTTGTTTCTGTGGCTTATCAACCTGTACCACCCATAAGGAATCCGGCAGCTTGCGCATATTCTGGTGATCATACGTATGTGAGCCGATGACATGCCCTTCATCGTGCAATTTCTTCACCTGTTCTTTGGACATATAACCAGGCTTGTTCAGGGTAACCGTCATAATGAAAAACACGCCTTTGAAACCGAGTTCTTTGAGGATGGGTTCCGCAACGGTCATCTGGTCGCCAACATTATCATCAAAAGTCAGCATCACTGCTTTCTCCGGGATGGGATCGCCATACTGCAGATAATTCATCAACTGATCCGCCAGGATGGTTTTATAGCCACTGTCTGCCAGCAGTTTCATCTGGGCCCTGAAATCTTCAGGTGTCACGATATAATCTTTCGCCCTCTTGGAATCCGATGGTTTAAAGGGCCGGATCCTGTGGTAGCATAAAATAGGTACCTGGGGCCGGGCCATGATCTCTGCAGCAGAAGCTTCTTTCTTGGAGGTTGGAGGTTGGGGGTTGGAGGTTGGAGCAGCAGACACAGTGTCTTTACCAACCGATACAGACTCAATCTTTGGGCTGTTGGTGCATGCACAAAAAGCAACCAAGATCACTATAGCTATGGCCAAATGGTTTTTCATATAATGGATTGAAAACGCAAATATAAATCAGTTGTTGCGCAACTAGCTAATAGCTATTAGCTAATAGCTAGTTGTATCTTGCACTTGATGAAAGACTACTATAGCATCCTCGAAGTCACCCCTATGTCTACCCGTGATGAAATCCGCCGTCAGTACCGGAAACTGGCGAAGCAGTATCATCCGGATGCTACAAATAATGACCCCTATGCTTCTGCGAAATTTCATGATATCAAAGAGGCCTACGAAACCCTCACTCAACCGGCCAAAAAAGAAGAATGGTTGAGTGAGCGATGGCTCCGGCAGGTCTACAACACCGGAAACGGCGAAACTGCGCCCCTGACCCCTTTTAGCATACTGGAGAAAGTATTGAAATATGAAAGAGTGGTAGCGAGCATGGATGTGTTCCGGATGGATCATTTTGGCGTGGTAACCACTGTTCAAAAACTGTTATCGGCGGAGAACCTGGACTGCCTTTCCCGATTCCAGGAGCCAGACATGAACCGGACCATCATTCGCCACATTTTGATGACCCTCAAACCCTTACCCTACAAGCTTAACCTACCTGTCATAGATACCCTGAAACAACTGGCAGGAACGGATGCGGAGGCGATGGGCTATATCGCGGATTTCCAAAGATCCCACCAGAAAAAACAGCGGGCCGAGCAGTGGACGATACCCTTGGTGATTCTCGCCACCGTCCTGATCTGCGCAATGATCTTCCTGGCGAGCAGGCACTGAACATTCCATCGTATCTTCGCGCCATGCATTATGTGACAGCAGAGAACCTGGGTAAGTCGTACGGCATCAAACCCCTCTTTTCCGGACTTACTTTTCATATTTCCGAAGGTGATAAAATTGCACTCATTGCCAGGAACGGCAGTGGCAAAACAACTCTCCTGCGTATTCTTGCGGGGACGGACCATGCGGATGAAGGCAAGGTGTGGGTAAATAAGGATGTGGACATCGCGTTGTTTGAACAAGAGCCCAGTTTTGACGAACGGGAGACCATCCTTCGGAATATCTTCTTTCACAAACACCCTGTTATGGATGCCATCCGGGAGTATGAAGCGGCGATGGAAACCGAGGACCATGTTCGCCAGGGCGATGCCATCATGAAAATGGATGAACTGGGGGCCTGGGATTTTGATGCTAAAGTGCAGCAGATCCTCGGAAGGCTGAAGATTCATAACCTAAACCAGATCGTATCCACCCTCAGTGGTGGCCAGCGCAAACGCGTGGCACTCGCGCGCACCCTGATCGATATTGGATTTGAACACAAACATATCCTCCTCATCATGGATGAACCCACCAACCACCTCGATGTAGAAATGGTGGAGTGGCTGGAGCACTACCTGAATAAAGAAAATGTGACGCTTTTACTGGTGTCACATGATCGGTATTTTCTGGATGAGGTTTGCAACGAGATTTGGGAGATCGATAACGGTCAGTTGTACACCTATCGTGGCGACTACGGAAACTATCTGGAGAAAAAAGCGGCCAGGATAGAAAATGAAGCGGCGTCTATTGACAAGGCGAGGAATACCTATCGCAAAGAACTGGAGTGGATGCGGAAACAACCCCGGGCCCGCACCACCAAATCAAAATCCCGCCAGGATAATTTTTACGAGGTGGAGGCGCAGGCAAAGAAGAAGATCATTGACCAGCAGGTTGAACTGGAAATGAAAATGAACAGGCTGGGCGGAAAAGTCATCGAACTCAAAAAAGTATACAAGAGCTACGGGGAGAAAACCATTTTGAAGGGGTTCGATTACACCTTCAAAAAAGGCGAGCGCGTGGGAGTAGTAGGAAAGAACGGTGTAGGAAAATCAACTTTCATCAATATCCTTCAAGGATTGGAAGAAGCGGATAGCGGCAAGATCAATATCGGGGATACGGTTGTATTTGGCAACTACTCCCAACAAGGTCTTGTAATCAAGGAAGACATGCGTGTGATTGAATTTGTGAAAACGATGGCAGAAAGTTTTCC
>JBKCVJ010000254.1:0-19640 GCA_046317915.1 Sphingobacteriales bacterium | reverse complement strand
TCATCTGGAAGAGCCCATCGTACAAATCCATGTCCATCGAGAAAGATAAGATCCGCATCAGTTTCAATGATGTGGGAGGCGGACTGGTGAGTGTGAATGGTGCACCCAAAAGTTTTTATATCGCTGGTGCAGACGGGAAGTTTGTTATTGCTCAGGCAAAAATTGAGAAAGACAATACCGTGCTTGTATGGAGCAAGGAAGTGAAGGAGCCAAAGCAAGTGCGCTTTGGATTCAACAACACAGATATACCCAATCTAAAGTCTAAGGAAGGGCTGCCGGTGGACATATTCAGAACAGAAACTCAATAACCCAATAACTCAATAACTCAATAACTGAGTTATTGGGTTATTGAGTTATTATGTTACCAGTATTTCGTCACCCCTGGCACCGCAACCGGATAGTATCCATCTGCACCTGGCAGGATCGGCGGTGCTGCATCAAATGCGTAGGTCTTTGGTTGAATGTCCATTCCTGAATTCAGGGCTTTGTCCCATTCCACCACCTGTCCGGTATACGTAGCCAGCCTGCCGAGGATAGACGTCATGGTACTCTTGGCACCATTTTCTGCATCGGCATACTTGTACTCTCCTTTCGCAATGGCAGCAAACAATTCATCATGTTCTGTCTGGTAGGGATTGTTCTCGGTTTTTTGATCAAACTGGTACAGCACCTTTCCTTTGAGATCGGTGATATTGCCTGCACCACAGAAGATCTTTCCTTTAGTGCCGGTCATCAACTCATCCACCTTGGCCATGGTTTTGGGAATATGCCGGCACTGTGAATTCAGGATCGATCCGTCTGCATAATGAAACTCCACATAATGGTGATCGAATATCTCGCCATAGTCTTTTCCTTTTCTCACCTGTCTGCCGCCCATGCCCTGCGCTTTTACCGGATACCCACCTTTGAACCAATTGATGACATCAATATTGTGAATGTGTTGTTCGGTAATATGATCACCACAAAGCCAGTTGAAATAATACCAGTTGCGCATCTGGTAATCCATTTCTGTTTGTCCTTCCTTTCGGGGGTTCACCCAAACACCGTCATTGTTCCACCAGGCCTGTGCAGATACAATTTCCCCGATCTGGTCTTTCCGTTTGAACAACTCCCTGTAAGAGTTTTGATAGTGGCGTTGCAGACCAACTACTACATTGAGCTTTTTCTTTTTTGCTTCTTCAGCAGCCTTCAATACACGCATTACGCCATTAGGATCTGTAGCTACGGGCTTCTCCATGAAGATGTGCTTGCCTTGCTTAACGGCTTCTTCAAAATGAATGGGCCTGAATCCGGGAGGCGTAGTCAGGATGATCACGTCTGCCAGTGGTATCGCTTTCTGATAGGCATCGAAGCCCACAAACATCCGTTCTTCGGGCACATCAATTTTGTTTTTGACATTTCCTTTCACGCCTGACCAATCTGAAAGATCATCGGCATTCAATTGTTTATAGGCACTGTCTATCCGGTCCTTGAATGCATCGGCCATAGCTACCAGTTTCACATTTTGCTTGGTCAGCAGGGCTTGCATCGCGGCACCCGTACCACGGCCCCCACATCCGATCAATGCAACTTTAATAACCGTATCTGCACCTGAAAAATAGTTGGCCTTGGCAAACAGTGGCGCCGTCAGGATTCCACCTGCGAGGATGGTGCCCTGCTTCATAAATTCGCGCCGGCTCTTGTTGTTGTCTTGTTGGTTCATGTCGTTGATTTGGAATGTGAAAGTTAATTGCCGAGATATTGAGCGTAAAATTTTTCTGCTTCTTCCTTGCTGGGTTGTTGTACAGGACTCACAATTCGGAATCCTACAAACATGCCGTCAGTAAGCCACCATCTGCTTTTTGGGATCTGCGGATCCCTGCGGTTCCACTCCGGTTCTGAATGTGCCCTCGCAGCAGACCTCAGTTCAGTTGCGGTGCTGAGGTAGGACCCTCCGCGCACTGATCTAGGGTATCGGCTCGATGGCGGTACCAGCGGATCTTTCGCATCCACGGTATTGAAATATTTTTCATCGTATTGATCCACCACCCACTCGCTCACATTGCCGAGCATATCATAGAGGCCCCATGCATTGGGTTTTTTCTGCCCCACCATTTGGTATTTGTTGTTTGCATTGGTTTTGAACCAGGCATATTCGCCAATCTTTGAAGGGTCATCGCCAAAACAATACATGCTTTTGCTGCCGGCCCTGCAAGCGTATTCCCATTCAGCTTCTGTTGGGAGCCTGTAGAAAACACCGGTCTGGTTATACAGCCATCGGCAAAACATCAGGGCTGCGTCTACACTCATACTGTTTACCGGAAAGCCCCCTTCTTTACCCATGTTCCAGCTCAGATCAATGTATTGTGGTGTGGGCCTGGTGACGGCATCGGTTTTAGAACCCTGCGACAAGCCATCGTCCTTAAAAAAAATTCCGAACTGGTCGTGTGTCACTTCATACGCACCCATCCAGAACGGGGAGATGGAAATGGATTTCGATGGGCCTTCGTCGGCCTTTCTACCTTTTTGTGTGGCTGGGCTTCCCATCGTGAACGCACCGCCAGGGATAGCCACCATTTTATATTCCAGCGTAGAGCCTGGAATGGTGAGCATGACGGGCGCCGGTGAGGATTCCGATTGTGCAGATGTTTCAAGCAGGGACAAAGAAAATAGTATGAATAGCCATCGGCACATAATCGGAAAATATGGGTTCTGAATGTACGAATAACTCGTTAAATTGATGGCATGAAACGCAGAAACTTCCTTCGCAACAGTATCCTCGCCTCTGGCGCGGCAGTAGTGTCTACTTCCGCAACACAAGCCACAGAGCAACAGGCCGATAAACCATTCAAGTTACTGTTTGGCACGCACGATGGTATGTTTGCGAACAGCGCCGGAAAAGATTTCATTGACCAGATCAAGTTTGCCCATGATATGGGATTTCGTGCGATTGAGGATAATGGCATGATGGACCGTACGCCTGAGATGCAAACTAAGATCGGGGAGACCCTTGCAAAACTGGGTATGACGATGGGGGTATTTGTGATCACTTCCGATGCATGGCATTGGAAAACATCACTATGTACCGGCAAGCAGGAGTGGACCGATAAAATGATGGCCGATTGTAAACGCGCGCTGGAAGTGGCTAAGCGTTGCAATGCCACCCACGCCACGGTGGTTCCTGGTAACTACGAGCGCAGCCTGCCACATGATGTGCAAACGGCAAACGTGATCACCGCGTTGAAAAAGGGATCAGAGATCCTCGAGACAGGAAAGCTGGTGATGGTCCTGGAGCCCCTTAGTGACAACCCTGACCTTTTCCTCAGGCATTCCCACCAGACCTACATGATCTGTAAGGCAGTGGACAGTCCATCCTGTAAGATCCTTTTTGACATGTACCACATGCAACGCAATGAAGGCAATATCATCGCCAACATTAACCAGGTATGGGATGAGATCGGGTATTTCCAGATCGGAGATAATCCCGGCAGGAAAGAGCCTACTACGGGGGAGATGAACTACAAGAATATTTTCAGCCATATTGCCTCCAAGGGTTACAAGGGCGTTTACGGGATGGAGCATGGCAATGCCAAGCCTGGTAAGGAAGGGGAGATGGCGCTGATTAAGGCATATAGAGAGGTTGATTTGGTGTGAAACTGTGGAAGTGTGAAGTAAACTTTCACCATACCTTTTTGTTTAACAAATAGCTACTAGCCAATAGCTACTAGCATACATATGAGGAAGATTATTTTTTTATGTGTTTTGGCGTTGAACGTGCAGGCACAAGATGCAGATAAGCTGGTGAAGGATATCAGGGCTAAAATGGCGCAGGTAAATGATTATAAAGCTACCGGCAAACTCAAGACCGATGTTTCATTCCTGAAGATCCCCGTTTCAGATATTCAGGTCTATTACAAAAAGCCGGATCGTTTCAAAGTAAAGAAAGATGGCGGCATCTCTCTGCTGCCCAAAGGAGGCGTGAGTGTGAACCTGAATTCGCTGATGATGATGGACAATGTCACCGCAGTGAGTGCCGGCGAGTCTGTGTTCCAGGGGGTTAAGGTGAAAGTGGTGAAACTGCTTCCCCTGGATGAGAATAGTGACCTGATCCTCACCACATTGTATATTGATGCTGACCGGTTGCTTATTTATAAGTCAGTTACCACTACGAGAGATAATGGCACCTATGACATGCAGATGATCTATGGCCGTTATGAGAAATACGGGCTTCCGGACAAGGTGATCTTTTCTTTCAATACCAAGGACTACAAGCTGCCTAAGGGCGTGACTTTTGAATATGAACCGGGTGAAAAGCCACAGCAAACGCAGGATGCCCTGAAGAATAAGAAGGGTAAGGTGGAGATCACTTATTCCTCTTATGCGATCAACCAGGGGGTGTCTGAGGCGGTGTTTAAGTAAAGGGAGATGATAAAGGGAGAAGATAAAGGGAGAAGTGCGAAGAGAGCCCTTCTTCGCACTTCTCCCTTCATCTTCTCCCTTGCGAAAAAGTCACTCATCAATTTTCTCATCCACCGCATTACGTAAAACAGCAGTGCTCATCTTCCGGAGTGGGTTGCGATGTGCTTGTGCGTAACCGCTGCGTTTCGCGAGGATGTCCAGCGCAGTAAACACGGCTTCGCGGAAAGAAGACTCATCGGCCTTATCTTTTCCGGCGATATCAAACGCTGTACCGTGATCAGGAGAGGTGCGCACTACAGGTAGTCCGGCAGTATAGTTTACGCCTTCGCCAAATGCAAGGGATTTAAATGGAATCAGCCCCTGGTCATGATACATCGCCAGGATGCCGTCAAATTTTTCATGGTGACCACGAGCAAAAAAACCATCTGATGCATAAGGACCAAACACCAGTACATCTGATTTCTTGGCTTCAATTACGGCTGGCCTGATGATCTCTTCGTCTTCTTTTCCAATGAGCCCTTCGTCACCGGCATGGGGGTTAAGTCCGAGTACGGCGATCCTTGGTTTATCGATCCCGAAATCCTTACGCAGGCTGTCTTTCATCAACCTGAGTTTAGAGATGATTTTTTCCTTGGTGATATGTTTGGATACTTCGCTCACGGGTACATGCTCGGTTACCAGGCCCACGCGCATATTGGCCGCTACCATGAACATCAGCACATCCTTGGCTTCAAAGTATTGTTGCAGAAAGGGCGTATGTCCGGTAAATGGAAACTGGTCAGACAACACATTTTTTTTGTGGATCGGTGCGGTAACGAGTGCCTGTATTTTATTCTCTTTCAGTGCCTGCGCAGCCGCGAGTAGCGAGATTACTGCATATTTTCCTCCGATTTCATTCAGTGTGCCGGGTGTGATCGCTACTTCATCTTCCCATACGGAGAAAATATTCAGCTGTTTATGGTTGAGTTTGGCGAATTCCTTGATGATATTAGCATTCAGATTGTGTTCCGGCAAGCCTTTTCGGTAAAAGTTGATCGCCTTATTAGATGCAAATACAACGGGTGTGCAGAATTCCAGGATCCGTTGGTCAGAAAAAGTCTTGATGATGCATTCAATACCGATGCCATTCAGATCACCTGAGGTAATGCCAATGACAGGTTTGTTGAGTGTTGGAATCATAATCACTTGAATGAGCCGGTAAAGATATTACTTTTGGGCACCAATGTATACCTTAAAAAAATCCCTCGGCCAGCATTTTCTCAAGGATGAGAACGTCTCGAAGGAGATCGTGGCTTCTTTGGAAGCGCTTTCTTTCAGCCAGTTACTGGAAGTGGGACCTGGAGGTGGTGCCATTACGAAATATCTGCTGGTATTGCCGGAGATCTCCTTCAAAGCCGTTGAGCTGGATGAGGAGAAGATCGCTTTCCTGGAGAAGACGTATCCCGAGATCAGGGGAAAGATCATCACGGGCAGCATCCTGGAGGTTGACAAGCCTTTTGAAGGACCGTTTGTGGTGATCGGGAATTTTCCCTATAACATTTCCTCACAGATCATGTTTAAAATACTGGAGTGGAAGGACGATGTGCAAGGGATGGTGGGCATGTTCCAGAAAGAAGTGGCACTGCGGATCGCAGCGCCGCCGGGCAATAAAGACTATGGTATCCTGAGTGTTTTGGTGCAGGCGTATTTTGAAGTGAGTTATCTCTTTGACGTCAGTGAGTCATGCTTTAACCCCCCACCAAAAGTGAAAAGCGGTGTCATCCGCATGGTAAATGCCAACAATCCCTGGCAGATCAAGAACCAGAAGAAGTTTTTCAGTCTGGTGAAAGCGGCTTTCGGGCAGCGCCGCAAGCAACTGCGCAATCCACTGAAGCCTTATTTCCCTGCTGACGTACTTCAGGATCCCATCTTCACCAAACGGGCAGAGGACCTGTCCGTGGAGGATTATGTACAACTATTGAACCGCATGATATGAAGAAGGTAATGATCACGGCAAAGGCCCATCCCGTGCTGACGCAGCGGTTGAGTCAGGCAGGTTACGAGGTGTTGGAACTCCCTACCATCACCTATGAGGAACTGCTGAAGACTTTAGCCGATGTGGAGGGTTTGGTTGTTACTACAAGATTGAAGATCGATAAAACCCTGATTGATTCGGCCAGCTCGCTAAAGTGGATCGGCAGGTTGGGCAGCGGACTTGAGTTGATCGATGTCAGTTATGCTCATTCAAAAGGCATTCAGTGTGAAAGCAGTCCGGAAGGCAATCGCAATGCCGTTGCAGAACATGCCCTTGGCCTGCTCCTGGGGTTGATGAACCGGATCTTTTCTTCGTTTGAAGAAGTAAAGAAAGGCGAGTGGATCAGGGATGCCAACCGGGCCGATGAGCTTTCCGGTAAAACGGTGGGCATCATCGGGTACGGCCACACAGGAAGTGCTTTTGCCAGGTTATTGGCTCCTTTTCAGGTTACAGTGTTGGCATATGATAAGTACAAGTTTGGTTTTGCGAAAGACTATGTGCGTGAGGCATCCCTTGAGCAGATCACTAAATATGCCGATGTAGTCAGTTTTCACCTGCCCCTGACGGCAGACACCCTGCACCTTGCCAATGATGCATTCTTTGCATCCTTGCAAAAGCATCCGTAT
Source organism: Sphingobacteriales bacterium (assembly GCA_046317915.1). Taxonomy (GTDB): domain Bacteria; phylum Bacteroidota; class Bacteroidia; order Chitinophagales; family Chitinophagaceae; genus Pollutibacter. The sequence goes on along the minus strand of JBKCVJ010000254.1, from coordinate 12,602 downwards.
ATACTCAACACTTCGCGGGGAAAAGTGATAGACACGGCAGCACTGATCCGAGCGTTACAGGAAGGTAAACTCAGGGGAGCGGGACTGGATGTGCTGGAGAATGAAAAGCTGGAGACATTGAATGATATTGAACGCACACAATTAGACTTCTTAAAAAGCGATCCCAAAGTTATACTCACGCCTCACATCGCAGGATACAGCCATGAGTCTTTTGAGAAGATGGCTACGGTCTTGCTGGACAAACTCAAGATCTACTGATTGTGTTCATTTCCTTGTTGTTAAGCCGGTTCTTTCAGCTTTCACTTATTATCTTTATCCGGTAGAAAATTGATTAACCTTTCAATCGGACAGTATGCGGTCCATAACCAACTGCTTTTTACCTATTGCCATTTGCGCTGCTTTGTTTTCATGTAAACAAAAAGAGTCAGCACCAACCGTTCTCCCGCCCATACCAATGCAGGTGTATGCGGTGCAGGAGCAACAGGTTCCCTTATACACAGAATATGTTGGCCAAACCTTCGGTCAGTCGGATGTGGAGATTACCTCAAGAGTAGACGGGTGGATCACTTCCATGAATTACCAAGAAGGCGGTCAGGTGAAAGCTGGCCAGGTCCTTTACACGGTTGATGCTTTGCCTTATCAGAATAAGGTTGACCAGCAACGGGGGCAGCTTGCAGAAGCGCGCACCATGCTGGAGAAAGCAAAGGCTGATCTCAACCGTATAGAACCACTTGCGGCCATGAATGCTGTCAGCCAGCGGGAACTGGTGGCTGCGCGGGCGCAGTATGGTGCTGCACAAGGCAGACTGCAATCCGCTGAAGCAGCCGTAAGAAACGCGCAACTTGAATTGAGCTATACACAGATCAAATCCCCGCTGACGGGCGTGATCGGACTGTCTAAAGTTCGGGTAGGCGACTACGTTGGGCAACTGCGTTCTGTACTGAATACGGTGTCACAGATCGGCAAAGTAAAAGCAAGATTTACCATGTCTGAGAACGATCTGTTCAGGATGTATCGTCTTGCAAAAGAATCCAACAATCACCAGAATAAAATAGGACTTCACCGCGATGTGGAGATGATCCTGTCTGACGGTAACGCATACCCGCTTCGGGGCGAGATCAACCTTGCGGATCGTCAGGTGGATCCTGCAACCGGCGCGCTTACATTTGAAGCAACCTTTCCCAATCCGGATCTGTTGCTGCGTCCCGGTTTGTATGTGAAGGTGCGCGTCTTGTCTGAAGAGCGTGACAAGGCAATGCTGATCCCCCAGAAAGCGATTGCCGAACTTCAGGGACAAAAATCGGTATATGTAGTAGGAGACAGCAATAAGGTCATGATGAAACTGATCAAGACCGGTCCGCGCTATGGCCGATACACCATTGTGGAGTCTGGCCTCGCGCCCGGCGAGAAAGTGGTGCTGGGCGGCACAGCTTTGTTGCGTAATGGCATCGTTGTCATTCCGAAGCCCATCGATCCCAAAGACAGCACCGCATTAGATATCATCGAAAATTAAAATCGTATCATGGCTGAATTCTTTGTACGCAGGCCCATTGTTGCGATGGTGATATCGATCATCATTGTCATCCTTGGTTTATTAGCCTTGCAGAAAGTACCCGTTGCCCAATATCCGGAGATTGTTCCGCCGATGATCCAGGTCAGTGCGGATTTCACCGGCGCAAATGCCATCAACGTGGAGCAGGCCGTTGCCACGCCCATTGAACAGAAAGTGAATGGTGTGGAGAATATGCTTTACATGAAAAGCGTGAACACCTCTGATGGCACCATGACCCTGCAGGTGAGTTTTGAAGTGGGCACCAACCTCGACAATGCGAATATGCTTACGCAGAACAGGGTTAAGCTAGCGGAACCGTTTCTTCCACAGGCCACCAAGCAGACCGGCGTGAATGTAAAGAAATCATTGAACTTCCCTTTGTTGCTGGTATCACTCAGTTCTCCCCAAGGTACTTACGACAATAGTTTCATGTCAAACTATGCCAACATCAACATGGTGGATGAACTGGCGAGGATCAAAGGCGTGGGAGAGGTGCTCCTGTACGGTGGATCTGACTACGCAATGCGGGTGTGGATCAAGCCAGACCTGATATCGAAACTCGGCATTACCATCGAGGATATACAATATGCTTTGCAACAGCAGAACGTAATTACACCCGGTGGTAAATTTGGAGGTCCTCCTGCGCCCAAGGACACAGAGAATACCTATACGGTTATGTTGCAGGAGCGTTTGAGTAATGAGGAAGACTTCGGCAACATTGTTGTAAAAGCAAAAGAGAATGGCGCATTTGTGCGCATGAAAGATATCGCTCGGATCGAGTTGGGAACACTCACGTACAGTTCCTTCTCTCGCGTGAACGGTAAGCAAGGTGCGGTCATCGGTTTCTTCCAGATCCCTGGCTCTAATGCCCTCGCAGTGGCTGAAGAGATCAAGGCAAAGATGAAAGCGCTTTCTGCTAAGTTCCCGCCAGATATGACTTATGATGTTTCCCTTGACACCACACTCGCAGTTGAAGCGGGTATTGAAGAGATCATCCACACTTTGTTTGAGGCGATTGTATTAGTGATCCTGGTAGTGTTTATTTTTCTGCAGGATTGGAGAGCTACCCTCATTCCTTTGCTCACGGTGCCGGTATCACTGATCGGTACCTTCATGGTTTTTCCATTGCTCGGTTTCTCAGTGAATACGCTATCATTATTGGGATTAGTGCTTGCGATTGGTATTGTGGTAGATGATGCCATTGTGGTGGTTGAGGCTGTGATGCATAACATCGAGAAAGGTCTTAATCCCAAAGAAGCCACGGTGAAGGCCATGAAAGAAGTGTCTGGCCCGGTGGTGGCCATTGCTTTGATCCTTGTCGCCGTATTTATTCCTGTTGCCGCAACGCCGGGCATAACAGGAAGACTGTACCAACAGTTTGCGATCACTATCGCGATCTCGGTGATCTTTTCTGCCATCAATGCATTAACGCTAAGCCCGGCTTTGTCTGCACTGTTGCTGAAGCCACACACAGAAAAGAAAGGGCCGCTCGCGGCTTTCTTTAAGGGATTTAACAATATGTTCGACAAATTCACGAATGGATATACGGGTGTTGCGAAAATATTTGTTAGCAAGGCGCTACGCAGTGTGTTGGTGGTTGCCGTGGTTGGCGTGCTGGCAGCATTTATTGGCATGAAGGTTCCGGGTGGATTTGTGCCCGATGAGGACCAGGGATATTTCATGATGAATATTCTATTGCCGCAAGGGTCATCCATCCAACGAACGGATGAAGTATCAAAGCAGGTAGAAGGGATTCTCGCGAAGGAAGAGGGTATCAAGAGTTATGTGACCATCAATGGTTTCAGTTTGCTCACCGGTGCCAATGCGCCCAATGCGGCGTTCCTGTTTGTGGAAGCAAAAAAATGGGATGAGCGAAAAGAGACTGTGGCAAAGATTGTAGAACGATTGAACAAGAAACTTGCGGTGACCATTCAGAGAGGTACGGCCATCGCATTCGGTCCTCCGCCGATACAGGGCCTCGGAACTTCAGCGGGTTTCTCCATGATGTTGCAAGACAGGGGAGGAAACACGCCGCAGTTCCTGGAAGCAGAAACCAACAAGTTCATGGCTGCGGCAAGGAAGCGCCAGGAGATTGGATCCATCCGCACAACATTTAATGCCGGATCTCCGCAGATTAAATTGGATATCGATAGGGATAAGGCAGAGAAACTGGACGTTGCCATCTCATCGATCTCTTCTACGATTGGTGCGTTTATGGGTGGCAGTTATGTGAATGATTTCAACCGCTTTGGTCGTCAGTACCGTGTCTATGTTCAAGCCGAAGCACCATACCGCGTGAGCCCTGAACAGATGTCGCAGTTCTATGTCAGAAGCCGGCAGGGTGCGTTGGTGCCGCTCAATAGTTTGGTCAGTTACCGCAATGTGAGTGGACCTGAATTTACAAATCGATTTAACCTGTATCGATCCGCTGAAGTAACAGGCGCACCTGCGCCGGGCTTCAGTTCCATGCAGGCCTTGAATGCACTTGAAGAATTAGCGAAGGCCAGCCTTCCGCCGAGCATGGGCTATCAGTGGACCAACGTATCTTACCAGGAGAAGCAATCGGAAGGAAAAGGAGGAACGGTGTTCATCTTCGCACTCATCTTTGTATTCCTGATTCTCGCGGCGCAATATGAAAGTTGGGGCTTACCATTCAGTGTGTTGCTGGGAACACCGTTTGCGGTGTTTGGTGCCTTCCTTGGACTCTGGCTGGCGCGGATAGACAACAGCCTGATCGTTAATAATGTGTTTGCTCAGATCGGTTTGGTGATGTTGATCGGGCTGGCTGCAAAGAACGCCATCCTCATCGTTGAGTTCGCGAAAGAAGAGTATGAGAAGGGAATGGGTTTGGTTGAAGCTGCCATGCATGCTGCCAAGCTTCGTTTCAGGCCGATCCTGATGACGGCATTTGCGTTTATCCTTGGCGTTATTCCCTTGCTTCGTGCCACAGGTGCGGGTTCGCAGTCGAGAGTGGTCATGGGCATAACCGTTTTCGCGGGGATGCTGGTAGCTACCATCCTGGGCGTATTGATTGTTCCCGGTTTGTTTGTGTTCATCGAGAAGCTGACCGGAAAAAAGAAATCCTCAACCACCACAGATAATACAACCATATGAAAAAGATTTCACTTGTTGTGATCGTGTTGACGGTGCTGGCCGGATGTGTGGTTGGACCAAAGTACCAGCAGCCGGTGGTGGATGTACCGGTTCAATTCCGCGATTCGCAATATTCAAAAGCTACAGATACGATCTTTTACCTGAATTGGTGGGATATGTTCCAGGATACGGTTTTGCAAGGGCTCATCCGCGAAGCGGTACAGAACAATAGAAATATCCGCACCACGCTCGCAAGGGTGGAAGAATCGAGGCTTTCCCTCGGTTTCACCCGCACGGCATCTTTACCCTCGATCGGTTACGGTGCAAAGGCAGGGTACTATGACCTGAGTAATGGTAATAACAATGAGATTGGGGGTGGCCTGCCAAGGGCATCTTACAACCTTTTTGCACAAGCCAGTTGGGAGCCTGATTTCTGGGGCAAATATAAAAACCAGAAACTCGCGGCGGAGGCGGAGATGCATGCAACAGAAGATGACTATCGATACATGTATATCAGCCTAGTTGCAGAAACGGCCATGCAGTATTTTCTGCTGCGGGATCTGGATGAACGGATGCTCATTGCAGAACAAACGATCAAGTCAAGGGAGTCGTCGCTGGGCATCATCAAAGCCCGGTTTGAAAAAGGCGAAGTGGCGGAGATGGATAAACTGCAGGCAGAAGGTCAGTTGGCTATTGCAAGGGCAACTTATTATAACTTACAGCGGAACATCAGAACCACGGAGAATGCGTTGAGTGTATTGACGGGTAAGCAGCCGGGCGAAATCAGGAGAGGATATTTCAATCATGAGCAAAAGGTTCCGCCTGAACTTCCGGTGGGGCTGCCGTCTACTTTGTTATCCCAGCGTCCGGACGTGCGTGCTGCGGAGAATATGATCCAGGCACAGGTGGCGAGGATCGGTATTGCAGAGGCGGTGCGGTATCCAACCTTTGACCTGATGGCATTGTTTGGCGTCCACAGCCAGGATATCAGCCAGCTGTTCAGCACCAATGCCCTGGCAACGGTATTGACGGCAGGCATCACCGGTCCTATCTTTCAGTTTGGCAGAAACAAGAAAAGAGTAGAGATCGAGAAAAAACGAAGCGAACAATTTGTATTGCAATATGAGCAGGCTATTCTCAATGCGTCAAAGGAAGTACAGGACGGACTGATTGGGATAGAGACCTACAAGAAAGAGCGGGAGAACCTGGAGATTCTCGTAGCTACAACCAAGAAAACCCAGGAATTGAGTTGGGCAAGGTATGAGGCAGGATACTCTTCTTACCTGGAGTTGCTGGACGCAGAGCGCATGCAGTTTGACGCAGCCAACAACGCCTCCATCATACGCCGTGAGCAGCTGATATCACTGGTAAAACTCTACAAGGCACTAGGTGGTGGATGGGATAAAAATCTAAACTTTTAAACAGAAATAAAAAACGATGAAACAAACAATCCTTGCCGCCATGGCCATCGCAGTCCTGGCTTCCTGCAACAACAACGCTGATACAAAAGAAGTAAAGTCGGATTCATTGGCATCCACGCCGGTTGTGGCTGAAACACCTAAGGTGCAGTATCCTTACACCGCTACCTATTCCTCTGATTTTTCCATGGGCAACCCGGAATATACGAAGGTGGTGCTTGATATGTACAAGGCTCTGGAAGAGAATAGAATTGACGATATCGGGCAATACCTGGATGATACGGTTCATCGGTACAACTATGCGGCCGTACACTTCAACTTACCCAAGGCTGTCATGCTGCAGCAGTTGAAGCAGTTCAGGGGCCAGTTTAAGGAATTCTCTGAAACACCGCTGGCGTTCATGGCCGTGAAGTCAAATGATAAAAATGAAGACTGGGTACTAACCTGGGTTAAAGAGAAGGTGGTTTACAACAATGGCAAGGTAGATTCCACTACTTACCAGGAGAATTGGCGCTTCAAAGATGGCAAGATCTACATGCACGATTCTTACGCCAAATTCAGGCAGTAAAAAGCCGGATCAAGGCCGTCAGCCCCGGATTTAAGGCTGTCTTCTTGGTTTTTTCCATTGAATTATTTACCTTAATTTTGCGTAGCAACGCTTCAGGCTCCCTGAGGCGTTGTTATTTTTTTGTTCAACGACTGCAAAACGAGGAATTATGAGTGAGATATTATATGTGACGCGGGAAACGCTGGAGCTCATGAAGGCGGATTTACAACGATTGAAAACGGTTGACCGTCCCGCTGCTTCACGTGCCATTGCCGAAGCCCGGGAGAAGGGCGATCTTAAAGAGAACGCAGAGTACGATGCTGCCAAAGAAGCACAAGGTCTTCTGGAAGCCAGGATCAAGAAATTTGAAAGCGATCTTGCCAATTGCAGGATCCTTGATGCAGATAACATCGATACCAGCAAAGTGTCAATCCTCACCAGGGTTAAGATCACCAACCTGGCCACGAAAAAGTCAGTGACTTACCAGATCGTTTCTGAAAAAGAGGCTGACTTGAAAGTGGGTAAGATCTCCGTGACTTCACCTATTGGTAAGGGACTACTCGGAAAGAAGATCGGCGATGTTGCGGAGGTTACTGCACCTAATGGATTGATTAAATTTCAGGTAGACGATATCAGTTTATGAGCAGCATATTCACCAGGATCATTAGCGGGGAGATTCCATGTTATAAGATAGCAGAGAATGATAAGTTCTTTGCCTTCCTGGATATCATGCCGCTGGTGCCGGGGCATACCCTTGTGGTGCCAAAGGCTGAAACGGATAAGTTGTTTGATATGGCTGACGACCATCTGGCAGAGATGCTGTTGTTTGCACAACCGATTGCAAGGGCCATCGAGGCGTCTTTTGATTGCAAACGCTGCGGTATTGCGGTGATTGGCTTGGAAGTTCCTCATGCTCATATGCATCTGGTCCCGCTCAATACGGCCGATGACCTTAACTTTACCAGGCCCAAGCTAAAACTCTCTGCTGAAGAGATGGAAGTCTGCCGCCTAAAGATTATCTCACATGTCTGAGAAGACAACCATCAAAGCTCCTTTGCCGGTTACGATCACCATTTACCTGCTTGCATCAGCCGGATTGTTCAACATCATCTATTCCTTTACCGGAGCGTACGCACCTTACGGATTGTTTTATCCTGCGGTGAATGTGCTTGTGACGGTAGGGCTGTTTGCTTCTTTTGCGGGACTAAGTAATATGGAGAAATGGGGTCTGTATTTATTCTTCGTGATGCTGGCCTTCAAATTTGGCGTTGATCTTTACACTGGTGCATTTTCCTATTGGAACCTATTGCTTCTTGTGCCTGCCGGATTGTTCCTTGCATTCTTACGGAAGTTTACCTAGTTGGTTATTTGCGAATACGATCCGCATTTTTACGGATAAAATCTTCCCAATTGCTGGCTTTCCCTCCTTTTGATTCAGGTGCGGGATTGGAGTTGAAATGATGACAAACTGCTACGGCCAGCGCATCAGAAGCATCAAAAACGTGGCCATCCACCGTGGGTAGGGCGAGAATAGATTGCAGCATTTTCCAGACCTGTTCTTTATCTGCATTGCCGTTTCCGGTAATGGATTGTTTTACTTTTCTGGGAGAATACTCTGTTACGGGAATTCCTGCCTGCATGGCAACAGCAATGGCAATGCCCTGTGCACGACCCAACTTCAACATGCTTTGTACATTCTTTCCGTAAAACGGTGCTTCAATGGCCAGCTCTTGTGGTTTAAACTGCCGGATCAGATCCTGCATCAGCTGATGTATTTTCTGCAGGCGATGAAACATATCCTTGCCAGTCAGCTTCACAGCATCCATGGTGGTCATTCCTAACTTGTTACCATTGATAATGATCACACTGTATCCCATCACTACCGTGCCGGGATCTATACCAAGGATTATTTTCTGGGAATGTGACAAGAGAATGTAATTTTGGAGAAAGAAACTGCTGGGCAAAAGTATCAAAATATTCCTCAACTACTTTCTGGGGCCAATCATCTTTATCTGGTTGGTGTATTCAATGGTCAAGCAGATCAGACAGCAGCCGGATCTCGACACACATTTACGCTACATCCGTGAGGCTGCATATGGTGTAGAAGCGTGGAAGTTCTGGCTGGTATTAGTACTCATGTTGATCAATTGGGGCATTGAAGCCAGAAAATGGCAGATACTGTTGTTGCCCATTCAGAAAATGCCCTTTCTCCGTGCTTTCAAAGCAACACTAACCGGTGTGTCATTCGCTATGAACACACCTAATAGGATAGGCGAGTATGGCGGCCGTATGTTGTTTGTGGATGAAGGCAATAGACTGAAGTCTGTTTCTCTAACCATTGCCGGAAGCTTTAGTCAACTCATCGTTACCCTTATTCTCGGCGTTGCCGGTTTGTATGTACTCTCAGATGAGTTGATGCAGAAGGAACAACTCAGCGGATTGGCGATCTGGTTCAAGTCTATCCGATGGATGCTGGTGATCATCACACTGGTTTGCCTGCTTATTTACTTCAGGATCAGCTGGATCATCAAAGGCATAGAACGATTACCCGGTCTCACCACATTTGTACAGCATATTGCTGTGATGGAAGAGTTGTCTGTTACTCTTTTGTTAAGAGTGCTTTCCTTGTCGCTCCTGCGTTTCATCGTATTCACGATTCAATATAACTTGTTGTTGCAGGTACTACATGTAGGCGTTGACGTTTGGGTAGGTTTTTGGTTGGTATCCGTATTATTTCTCTGCCTGGCCATCTGGCCAACCATAGCCATCCTTGAATTGGGTTTACGATGGGAATACAGCCTTTTCCTGTTTAGTTTATACAGTTCCAATACGGTAGGGATTTATGCGGTGGCCACTGCCATCTGGCTGATCAACCTGGTAGTTCCGGCAATGGCGGGTTCGTTGTTCCTTCTTGGATTACGTATCTTTAAAAAAGAAAAGACACCCGATCCTCCGCCCCGTTGAAAACGAAAGCACTTGTTATGAAGAAATCCCTCATCGTCATCCTGTTGATGCTGGTCACAAGATCCACCAGTGCGGGTGACGATTTTTGCGGTATTGTAAACACAACTTTTCTCAACGGAGAACGGATCACCTTCAAGGTTTTTTACAGCGTCATCGGCTTGTATGTTGACGCCGGAACGGCTTATGTGCACGTTGGCATAGAGAAGCTGAACAATCTTCCAACTTATCATATCGTCGCTGATGGGTATAGCAACCCAACCTATGATTGGATCTTCAAAGTGAGGGATCGATATGAATCCTACATTGATACTCAATCCCTAAAGCCCTATAAGTTTGTCAGGAATATTGACGAAGGGGGATACAAAAAGAAAGAGAATGTGACCTTCAACCACGGCGCAAAATCAGCATCCACCGAGAAAGGACAAGTACCTATCCCGCCGTGTGTCCAGGATGTCATCAGTGCCGTGTATTATGCAAGGAACATAGACTATAACAAATACAAGGTGAATGATAAAATTCCTTTCTCATTGTTCATTGATAATGAAGTGTACCAGCTCACCATCCGTTACCTCGGAAAGGAGACTGTCAAAACAAAATACGGCAAGTTCAATGCCATTAAGATCAAACCGCTGCTCATCAAGGGAAGCATTTTTGAAGGCGGTGAGAAGATGAATATCTGGATCTCTGATGACCGCAACCACATTCCGCTTCGGGTAGAAAGCCCCATCACGGTTGGGAGCGTGAAAGTGGATATGATGGGATTCAATAATCTTCGATATCCGTTGACCTCAAAGGTCAGCACAAGATTCTGATTTTAGTTCGCAGGTAGGAGGTCGCAGGTTGCATTGCCACACTACCGCATTTCCACATTTTCAAATTTGTCTTTAACGCGTATTCCCTTTTCCGTTCTTTCCAGTGTGCAGCAAACAATAGAAGGATCATGTTCAAATATGAGCACATAATTATTGTCTGCAGCTTCTTCTAGAAAATCTCTTTTCTCTTCGAGGGTCTTCAGCGGAAACATATCGTAGGCCATCACATAGGGCAAGGGCACATGAGCCGCAGCTGGAAGTAGATCAGCCATGTATACATAGGTTCTGCCATTGTAATTGATCTGCGGAAGCATCATGGCATCCGTATGCCCAAAGGCAAAACGAATGGAAATGTTTTTGGTAAAGGGGGTGAGCCCTTTCTCGTTGACCTCAATCATGTGAAGCTGACCGGATTCCTGGATGGGTAAAATATTTTCTTTGAGAAACGAAGCTTTTTCCCGGGCATTGGGTTCTGTGGCCCATTTCCAATGCCGCGCATTACTCCAGTACTTTGCATTCGGGAATGCAGTCACCAGCTCACCATTCTTACTGACAATGGATCCGCCGCAATGATCAAAATGAAGGTGCGTGAGAATCACATCTGTGATGTCTTCATGTTTGATGCCTAATGCCGCGAGTGATTTATCCAGGCTATCGTCTCCATTCAAATGATAATGCGAGAAGAATTTCTCATCCTGTTTGTTGCCGATACCATTGTCTACCAGGATCAGCCGATCCTCATCTTCAATCAACAGGCACCGCATCGCCCAGTTGCAGAGGTTACTATCGTCAGCAGGATTGAGTTTGTTCCAGATGGATTTCGGAACAACACCAAACATGGCGCCGCCATCCAGTTTAAAATTGCCGGTATTGATGGGATATAGTTTCATACGCTTGCAATATCAGAAATATCCTTCACTTGGATGAATTAGGTACAACCCAAGGGTTTAGGAAAACGAGGCGGTTTTTGTTGCAGCTTTCTAACTTTGACATCAGATGAACTGCAAAACTTTGGTCATAGGTTTCTTCCTCATCCTGCTCCTGCCTTTGCTGTGCCTTGCGCAAAAGACTTTCAAAGGACGCGTTGCAGACGCGCAGACAGGGAGTCCCCTGGCCTATGCAACCATTGCCCTTACTAAGCAGAATATCGGCGTAAACGCCAAACAGGATGGGTCTTTCATTCTGCATAGCAAATGGGCGTCTGAAGATACCCTCATCGTTTCCTGCGTTGGGTATAAGACTTTGCGTTTGCCCATTGCGCAGCTCGACTCCACCCTTGATCTTACTTTGAACCGGGTTGAGAAACTACTGAAACCTGTGGTGGTAAAAACGTCGTGGCGATATGAAGACCTAGGGGTATTTAAGGTTAAGCCAAAACATTTCTTTACCACCCTAGGTAACCAATACCAAGTGGCAAGAAAACTCTCCGCGCCAAAAGCAGAAACCTGGCTTCAATCTGTGACCATCGGCGTAGATGGTAAACAAAAAGCATCAATGTTCATGGTTCGGGTATATGATGTTCATCCCAACCAACCGGGACCCGGCGCAGAATTGACGGATTCCGCCATTTTGGTGAAAAGCAAGAGTGCACAAATCCAGGTTGATCTCTCTGCCTACCTGATTTACCTGCCCAACAAGGATTTTTTTGTTTCCGTAGAATGGATTCAGACGGAAGAAAACCAAGACTGGCGCACTACGAAACTGGATGGAAAGGATTCCACGAGAATGTACTACAAACCGTATATCAGTATCACCAGCAATAATCCCGAAAACAAGCAGGATATCTGGGGCCTTTTTTATTCCGGCAAATGGGAGCCTATCAAGGAATCCTACACCCTTGGTATTGCCATCGCAGCAAGTGTCCGATATTAATCATCGCTTCACAGCTATTCCGCAGCAATTGCAGACGTATTCCCAGCCTTTTTGCTTCTTCGCAACGTAATGATCAGCATAACCAATCCTATCGCAAAAAACGTCATGCAGGAAAGCACACTCGTGCGTTGGGATTTCGTGATCTCTGTGAGGTAACCAAAAAGAAATAGGCCGATGACGATCCCGATCTTTTCCGAGACATCGAAAAAGCTGAAATACGATGCCGTGTCTTTGGTGACGGGCATCAACTTGGCATAGGTAGACCGGCTCAGGGCCTGTATACCTCCCATGACAAAACCGATGAGGGATGCAAGAAGATAGAATCCGTTTACATCACCTGACTT
>JBKCVJ010000253.1:0-7843 GCA_046317915.1 Sphingobacteriales bacterium | reverse complement strand
GCGTTGAAAGATGCGGGTACGGATTCCAGCAAGAAATCGGCGGTGGTGAACCAGATTGCGGAATCCATTGCCCGGGTGAATAAGACCGAAGATTTCACCAGGCAACAAGACTATATCAAGCGAAGTGCGCAGTTGATGAAGATCGATGAGGCAGGCCTCACCGCGCTGGTCAACAAACATATCCGCGAACGGATACAGACCGAAGAAAAAAAACAACAGTATCAGCAGGCGCCTGTTGAAGAATACATTCCCGAAGATCCGGGTGTGGAAGATCTTAACGATCTGCTTTCGCCGGATGAAAAGCAGGAGCACGCCATGGTGCGTGCGTTGATAGAATTTGGCACCCGGCCCTGGGATGAAAGCATCACGGTGGCCGACCATGTTTTTACGGAGATTGAAGAAAATGGATTGACCGAGATGATTGACAACAAGCAACTCGTGCGCATGATTGATGTGTATAAAGAGATGTACCAGAGGGGTGAAGATCCCGGTCCCAAAAGTTTCCTCTATCATCCGGACCAGCAGCTGAACCAGATTGCCGTATCACTGATGGACAACTCAGCGTTTGAGATCAGTCATCATTGGAAGACCAGTTTTGACCGCCACACGCCCTCACGGGATGAAGTGTATCGAGAAGAAGTGATGTCATGCATGAACTACCTCAAGCTGCGCAAGATCAAGCGCCTTATTGCCGAGAATCAGCGAGATATGGAGCGGGCTACCAACGCAGAAGAGCAGCTCAACCTCATTGAAGTGCACCAGCACTTGAAGGAGCTCGAGATTCAATTGGCGCAGAATATTGGGACAGTAATCATAAAGTAGTGTTACACCGTTTCGTAAATCACATTTTTTTTGTCTTTTGCGACTCTTTAACAAGTCACAAACAAAATTAGGACCCATCTGCCCCAATCAATGCCTCGTTGGTAGTGGTACACACATCCGTGATCCGGTTCTCGGCATCATAGGGATATCGATGATGATACTGGCCTGGCTGACCAGGCTGGTTACGCACCTGGTTGCGGAAGGTGCGCGTTACAAACCAGTTGTACAGCAATCTTTTAGGTTACATTTTGTGACTTTACGCTTAAGTCAAAAATGTAGTTCTGGTTTTCGTATGAAAAAATTAAATTTGTTACAAAACGAACACCATGGCAGCACCTTCCATCGACAGTGAGTTCAGCCGGTATTGGTCATTGCTTACACCAGTTCAGAAAGAGTCTCTACTGAGTGTGATCCGATCCTTTGTTATTCCAAGAGAGAGGATTACTTTGGAAGATTACAATAAAGAAATTGATGAAGCAATTGCAAGGGTTGAAGCAGGAGAGTTTTATACTCAGGAAGAAGTAGAAAAGATGGCAAAAGATTGGTGATGAAGAAACGAGCAGTGCGGTGGGATAAACCAGCGTTGATATATTTCAAAGAGGCCATAGGTTATATCAGAAAAGATTCAGATCAGAATGCCGATAAAGTCAAGAGTGAAATACTGCTTAAAGTAACAGAGTTGTCAACTCGTCCGGAGATCCATCCGCCGGACAAATACAAGAAAGATAACAACGGAGCCTACCGGGCTTTTGAACTTCATCGTTATCGCATAGCCTATCTCGTAAAAGAAGAAGAGATCATTATTATACGGGTAAGGCACAGCAGCATGGAGCCACAGGAGTACTAAACTAGCTAAACCCGCATTTTACGCTAACTTCAGCCGGCCGAATTTCCGGGGAGCTTACATTACGATGTACTGTTTATTTCATCTTATATGGAAGGAGAAACTGTTTGTGTAAAATCTGGTTTTTTACCAAAGCGGTAATTTATAAGTAGAGTAAACGGAGAGTATCGTAACTAATTGTTCATCTTCATTGATATGATAATGTACCAGGTATGGAAATTTTTTAATACCGGCACATCGTATATCATCATACCGGACGGTGGCAAAGAAAGGATTGCTTTTGATTGTATTAAGCGTTAATTGTAGCTGTGTGGCAAAGCGTTTGCCCAGGCCAGTTTGCTTTTTTTCATAATACTCACAAGCCTTTTCTATGTCATCAAATGTAACAGGAGAGAAGATAATGGCATAGTTTTTCATTTAGCCAGTTGCTTTATCCTTTTTTTAGCATCATCCCAGCTTACCGCTTTAGAAGGTTTTTTCTGCAGGTCTTTCAGGCGTTTGCGGACTTCCTTTTTTTGCCATTCGGGAACAGGGGCTTCTTCCAAAAGTTCAACTGCATCTAATTTTTGCAGGTCTTTTATTATAGCAGCGGCATATTCCTTTTTGATACGCACATATAAAGTATCAGGCATAATAAGAAGATGTTTTTAAATTAAGTAGCTATTGCGTCTTTGGCCTTTGGGTTTTGAGTAATATTAACTAATTATAAAGAAGATTTATTTTTTATGTCGGTTTCAATATTTTCAATAATCGCCTGTAAAACGATGATATTGTTCCACTAATGTTAACAACCTGACGAACTAAAAAAATAGACTTTTTCTGACTTAAAAATAGCAAAATTTAGTCGTTAAGTTTGCTTTCTTTTTTATTCTTTTTTTCTCAGCGACAACAGCAGCCAGTTTCCAAGTACGGACTCGTATTTTGGAGCCTTGTAAATGCAGCCACCAGTAATCTTGTTCCATCCGTTCGGGCCGTCAATCCACCGTCCTTGCCCATATCCAGCGCCGTATCCAGCGCCATGCTGTTCACGCCTTTCAGCCAGCCTTGCTGGTTGTAGGCATAATCGATTAGGTTTGATTTAATTTAGAAACTACTAATGCCAGTTTGTATGTAAATACCGGGAGAAAAAATTAAACTTGTAAAAGTTCATAATCTTAAAATCATGGTTTTAGTACTGAAAGAAGGGGCAAGTAAAAAAGAGATAGCTGCGATAGAGAAAAAACTCTTCAGGCCCAATGCGAAATCAGGTTTTGATGCTCATAAGTACAATGGGGTGATCAGCTTGAAGGAAGATGCTTTGGAGATACAAAAACGTTTAAGAAATGAGTGGGAAAGAGATTTTAGTTGATACCAATATCCTTCTTTATTTATTGGCGGGTAACGATACCCTGGATGGGATGTTACAAGGTAAGCACTTGTATGTATCTTTCCTGACGGAACTTGAGCTGTTGGGCTATCGAAGCATTACCTCAAAAGAGGAAAAACAAGTAGAGAAAATCTTGGGAGAATGCGAGATAGTCCCACTTAACAATGAGATCAAAAAGTAATACGTATTATTGCGGAAAAAATATCCAATTAAGCATGGTTGATGCCGTTATAGCTGCTACGGCAATAGCTTTAAATCTTCCATTTATAACCGCTGACAAGCAGTTCAGAACGGTGAAAGAACTGCAGCTGCTGCACTACGATAGATAGAATAGGTGCATACTCACGAAGAAATTCATCTGAAACCTCCTTTGCAATAGGAAATTTCAAGAATCAGCTTGCTGATGATCACTGCCAACGAACTGATGTTCCCATTGTACAGCGGACGATGGGCTGCGCCGATGTGGGCACTGTGACCCGGGAAGGGATTGCGCGAGGCGTTGATGGGCAGATAATCCCCGGTGAAATAGTTCAGCTGGAACCCATAAGCATCCCGGGCCGTTAATCCACCGTCCTTGCCCATGTCTCGCGCCGTATCCAGTACCATGCTGTTCACGCCTTTCTTTCAGATGCGTTAGTTTTATTTGTCAATTGAAAAATATAAATTTGTCTAAAGGATCTTTATGGATGCAGTTAAAAAAATGCGACGGGATGTTAAAAAATACATCGATACTGCTGATGAAAAAGTAGTTAAGATGGTACATGCTATGTTAGAGGTTGACGCAGATGCAGATTGGTGGGATACCATTCCTAAAGAACTGAAAAACGATATAGAAATTGCACTCCGCCAAGCAGATAAAGGAGATGTCTTATCTCACGAGGAGGTTAAGAAAAGGCACCCGCAATGGTTTACCAAATAATTTGGACTTTAAAAGCAGTTGACACTTACATTTCCATTTTAGACCACCTTGAAACTGAATGGACAAGAAAAGAAGTTGATCAGTTTATTTTAGCAGTAGAAAAAAGACTGTTTGTTTTGACAAGGTTTCCAAGGTCTGGTGCACCTAGAAACAAAAGAAATCGAAATATAAGATTTCTCGTTATACACAAGCGTATTTCTCTGATTTATCGGATCAACGAAAGAAAGAAAAACATCGAACTATTAGTCTTCTGGAACTCCTACCAAAATCCAAAGGAATTGAAGCTAACGTAAAATCTTAAATGAAAAATAACTTCTTGTTTTAAACTGCCGAAGTTTGGGTACGCCTACAGTTCAGTTTGCCGATGTTCATACCCATCGAACTGATGTTTCCATTGTAGAGCGGGCGATTGGACGTCCCGATGAAGGCACTGTGACCCGGGAATGGGTTGCGGGACGCGTTGATGGGCAGGTAATCCCCCGTGAAGTAGTTCAGCTGGAACCCATAGGCATCCCGGGCTGTTAATCCACCGTCCTTACCCATATCCCGCGCCGTATCCAGCGCCATGCTGTTCACGCCTTTCAACCAACCTTGCAAGGTGTATGCATAATCTACTCCCTGCACTTGTTGTTGTCCAAGGATGGTACGGGCGAGTGGACCATGTTTATAGTAGGCATAGTAGGCCTCATGTTCCTCTAAAACATCGGAACCAATCAAAGCCTTGTTGGTAGTGGTGTACACATCTGTGATCCGGTTCTCGGCATCATAGGCGTATCGATGATAATACTGGTCGGGCTGGCCCGGTTGGTAATGTACCTGGTTCACTTTACCGCTGATCAGGTCATACTGATAGGTCATGACCTTGAAGCGGTTGTCGCCATGTGTAGCCATCATACCCGTGCGGAATTGTTGCACGAGGGTGTCCACATTAACATGGATATCGTAACTGTAGGTAGTAGATGTGGTGAAATTAGCCAGGGAAGCTCGGCACTGAGCGTAGAGGCAGCGAAATTATATCTTTTAAAATAAAGATTGTAAATTCGATCTTCAATATGTTAACAGTATGTACACATACAAAATTCATTTGCATAAGGAACCCGAAGGAGGTTTTACCGTTTCTGTTCCTGCGTTGTCCGGCTGTATAACTTATGGGCAGGATTTAGACGAAGCAATATCAATGGCAAAAGAAGCAATTGAACTTTACATTGAAGAGTTGCAAGAAAGAGGGGAAACCATACCCGACGATAGCAATACACTGGAATACTCTTTACATCTTGAAGCTGTATGAACCTAAGCCCAAAGCATCTTATCAAAATATTAGAGCAGCACGGTTTTATTTTCAAACGATCCAGAGGTTCACATCAATTGTATTACAACCCCACTTCTAAAAAAACGGTTATCGTTCCAGTACACGGTGGAAAAGATATGAAGAAAGGAACTCTCCTTGCTATCCTTAAACAGGCTGGTATTGATAAAAATGAATTGGGCTAAAATTATTGTACTCGCGGTAGTCTGAACCAACTTTCAGTAGCCGCTAAGATCTGTGTTTCTGTGAAATGACTCTTTTTCATGTTTTACAGTTAAAATTAGAAATAAAATCTAGTTTTGAACTGCCGAAGTTTGGGTACGCTTACAATCGGAATAAATAGCTCATTCAGGTAGATGATTGACCATTGAAGGGTGGATTTTGTGCTCGTAAATTTGTTTATTCATTATTATCTTCCATTGTTTATATATCTCCTCTTTTCCAAGACCGATATCAGTTTCACTATTCCTTCCGCTTTGGTATTTAAGGATTGTCATATTATTTTTTGACGTATAGAAGTATAGAGCGTAATCATAGTTTTCGGGAGGTGGTATTTGGTATGACTTGCAGATAATTGTATCAGAAAGGGAAACAAATACTAAATCTTTATATTCCTCTGTGTGTCCTGAATATATTTTATTCCTACCTGGGAGACCTCCATGGAAATTGCTAGTGGCATAGACTAGAATTCTTTTACCATTAGTATTGAAACTATCTTCCAGTGTCAACAATACAGTACGCGTTGGCTCGTAGTATTTTATAGAAACAGGAAGTTCGTTTTTGAATTCAACCTCTACAAATTCATCATTGTTATGTTCTTTTAGAGGATCGCTACCCTGCAATAAAAAAATATCAAATTTTTTAAAGCGAATAGCATTATTGTTTTCTCCTCGTTTAGCTTCAAATTGGCAGTTTGTAAATATTACAACTGTGATTAATACAGAACATATAGAATAATTTAACTTCATATTTTTACATCTTTATCTGATTTAGCGGTCTTTTTTTTCAGGAACAGGAGATATACTTCCGGCGGTTTGACTTTGCATACTAAATTGTACACCATTAATACTAGTTGCGGTACCGTTAGGATCTACCTTGATGTATTTACCTTGATTTGAAGAGTTGCCATCAGATTGGCTCATCATCCAGTTTAATATACCACCGTAAAAAATACCATTGCTCAAGTTGGAAGAGTAGCTATAAGATTTGTGGCCATAGACGGTCGTTCTCCCATCTTTTGCTATTTTCTTTAATACTTCAGTACACTTATTAGCATTGCAAGCGCCCATTAAAGTTTGGCTACCTTCTGATCTAAATTTTCCCAATAATTGAATTAATTGAGAATATTTTTCATTATAGTTCGATGGAATTCCATTAGCATCAACTTGTAATTCTGTAGTTCCAAAATCCAACTTGTGGGGCCTACCATCTGTTCTCTTTTCAAAATGTTGTGTGCCATGAAAATCAACAATTGCATCTTTTATAGAGACATTATTTTCCATTGCATAGCTGACCCCCTTAAATACCATGTCCTCTAAACTGCTAACTCCAATTGCAGCAAAATTTTCACTATTGGCGTCCAATCCCTTAAAAAAGTCTGCGTCATATTTATATGCAGATAAATATCCTTCATGCTCTACGTCTTTTTTTACAAGCGCATCGTTTGGAATAAATGCTAGATTAACTACTGCATTCTTATTTACATCATACACGGATGATGCTGTCGCTCCAGTTTTGAGATCATAAGAGTGTTTGTAAATCTGGCCAGCGCTTAGTGGTTTTAATTCCGGAGCAAAACGGAACGTTGTAGGCTTATTGCTTCCATTCGTGAAAATTGCGACCCATTCTTCTAAGCCATCTAAATCAATGGCCATTATAGGTTTATTTCCAGCAAACTGGTATGGCGTATATTGAGGATATGATTTTGTAAGTGGATCTACAGATAAAAACTTCCCCAATCGTGCATCATAAATCCTAAAGCCATAATCATACTGCGCACCGCTACCTTTGACTTCATCATCCTTTTCCTTTCCATTGAACCCATAACGATAAGCCGTTGACCCCGCAGCGTCAAAACTCCTCCCCACCATCTGCATCCCAAACGGCGCATAGTCCGTGGCGGAGACTACATCAGCCGTGAAAGAGGTGTAGAGATTATTGACAGGACTTTGACCCAACTTCCGGTCACTCACCGTCACCAGCACATTGCCCAAATGATTAGCTAATTCAAAGAACTTGTTGCCTCGGTTAAAGGTATCAATTCCCGCCGACCCCAGCAAGGCCACGGTGCCGCCACCCGTTGGCAGCACGTCCATATTCACATTGCGGCTCCAAATGCCGAGGCGACTGTTGCCGTACATATGCAGCTCACTCAGATAGAGCGGCACTTTACTCGTGGTGTCCCGGGTGGATGTTTTCGGCATTACCCCGGCACTGGTATAGGTGGCCATCACATTACCACTCGCATCCCTCACATACCAGGTATGGGCCGCCCGGTAGTTGGTGGCATCCTGATTGTAATACACCGTCTTTCGGATCCGGTTGCCCGATGCATCGTAACCATAGCGGATCAACTGCAGGTCGCCT
>JBKCVJ010000252.1:0-7398 GCA_046317915.1 Sphingobacteriales bacterium | reverse complement strand
TACCAAATGTTGGAATAAGGTTGATCTCATGACTTGCCGCTCTGGAATCATTCATTCTTACATCAGTATAAACGGTTCCACGGCCTACAAGCAAAACATTCTTTGGCTTAACGGCAAAAGTATTATTGCCATAAGCTATGTAGTTCTTAATGGCAAGGGGGTGCTCCCGGATACCAAAAGCGAACTGATCATACAATTCTTCTACGTCGGCGATATATGGCTTATAACCGCCACCATCGGCGGAAGACCGGTATGCACTATATGCAATGATTGGATTACCCCTTGAACTATTGAAAAGACTTTTGTGAGCGATGATGAGGTAATCTCCCTGGTTGGCAGCCTGACTAAAATTCACAAAATTCCTGACCTGCAACCCGGACACAGCTCTGATCTCGCCAGCTTCACTATTCAATAAAACCATTTGCCTTGGCTGAAAGGAAGGCTTCAATGCGAAGCGAACCAGCCCGCCGGAAACACTTCCGATATACCGCTTCCTGTTGGTTAGGTCATACAATATTGGTGCAACTGATCCAGCATTGAAATTGGCAATCTCCACGTACATGCCAGCTGGATTTGCGCCAAGTTGGAATTCAAAAAGTTTTGCCCCGCCGAAATCAAATTTCCTTGAGTAAGTAATGCTGTAAGCAGCCACAACCATTCTGTCCACGAGTCTGGGATCTGCGGTAGTACTGCCCAAGGTGATCTGATCCCCGCCCGGCCTGCCTATGACACTAGATGCAAAGTTTGCCTGATTGGTCCCCGCAGCAAAATAGTTCAGGGGTTCATTAATGATGCTTGTACTGTTAATGGATACCTGTATGTTTCTGGCTGTAAACGTGTTTCCTGATGCGGTAACACTCAACACAGCAGCCGGGCCTCCGGGAAAAACTGCCAGATCACCCATTGACTCTGTTCTTGCAAATCCTGCAAAGATGTCCCTGCTACTCCACCCTTCACCAGGATCATAAGAAGAAGAATACACATAAGCTGCTTTAAGATCAACCGCAAAACCAGGGTTGATCTTCTCCTTAAATGCCTTCCGGAAAGTGTAGGTAAAATATTGTTCAGCGGGTAAGGTATTGCCTGCTACATCATTAACCTCACTGGCTATTCGTTGTGCTGAACCAGTTGGATATACTGCGAGGAAATATGACGATGTGTCTGACTCAAGGCTCCACACATCACTCGGCTGCATACTAACCTGACGATACAGTTTGTTGTCTGCCTTGCCATCGTTCATCCGTCCGTAAAACTCAATAAAATCAGATCCTCCCAAAGCACCAGAAGCAACGGATGTAAACAAAGGCACTTCTACGCCATTACGAAACAGTCTGAACTGTTCAACGGGCGTTCCCCCAATCCCCGCTGCATCAAGTGTAGCGCGATTAATACGGTAGATTCCGTTGGATACAACTTTGAACTTATAATATGTTTTTGAATAGTCGATCCACTCGTTGTTAAACTGGGCATGTACACCCAGGCACATCGCCATCAACCCTATCAAAAAAAGAACTCTTTTCATACCTGGATGTTTTGAATCAGCTTTTCTTTTTCGTTTTAACCAGATTCAGACGCAACGAAAAAATATGGGTATACAATGGATTAGACTGATTGGCTAGGTTAGTAAATGCGTAATCAATACCAATATGTTTCAGCTTGAAACCTACGCCAATGCTGGGCTGGTAGATCCACACCTTTTTCTGGTTAAGCGTATCACCGTCCGCAAGCGCTTGCTGAAAATTATAAATACCTGTCCGTAAGAAGATGATTTTTTTATACCCCAGCTCAAGGCCGATCCTGGGATCTACACTCACAGGATCCGCACTCACCAGCACATTCCGTTTGCCGTCGAATGTAAGGTCCAGGTTAACCTCAGTCAACAGGTTGATGTCTTTACTGAGTTTAAAGTCATATGCAGCACCTGCCACAAGGCGGGGTGCAGTGAGTTCCGTTGACTTCACAGGGATATCGTTGTTGGTGAGATACAGGATCTCTTTTTCCTGTTCCGTAAAATTGAAGGTCCACGCGTTGAATGTTGTGGTCAGGTCTCTGGCAGCAAGCCCAAGTTTCCATCGGCCAGTCTGGTATTGCACGCCCGCATCAAGACCAAATCCCCATGCGCTGGCAAATGTGCCCACATTCCGGTGAATGATTTTCGCGTTAACACCAAAGCTCAGGCTTTTCGTCTCTGTCTTTCGGAGCGTTTGAGCGTAAGACAACAAGAAAGCATAATCAGCTGAGGAGAATGACCGGATATTGTTATAGTTGATCGAACCGTCTGGTTCGATGAGGAATAAGGTATTGGGAATATCATCCACGCCAAAACGGAGGATCGAAATGCCCAGGGTGCGTTTTTTGTCGGTCATAGGAATCGCAAGGCTCAGAAAGTCATACTTGCCAATCCCCGCAAAATACTCTGCGTGCATCAAGGAAAGTACAGGGTGATCCTTAATACCGGTCAGGCCCGCAGGATTCCAGTAGCCCGAGGTTCCATCCTGGGAAGAAGCTACCTGAGCACCTCCCATGGCAAGGCCTCGCGCACCAGCGCCAATATTCAGAAATTCATTGGAATACTTCCTGAATTGTGCCCAGCCGCTTAAGGCCAGGAAAACAGAAAGAATCGTGAGGATTAGGTTCTTGTTCAGTTTCATCCGGTAAACTTTCCGATAAGCAAATATCTCAACCACCTTAACAATTAAGGTATTATTCAAAGTTAACCCTTAACTGACCAATGATCTGACTATTGTATAACTAAAATAGATTAAATAAACGCCCAATAGGTTGGGATATTGCCTTTTCTCGGTACTCATTCATGTCATACATTTGCGCCAAATTCATTGGAAATGAACCTCATCGAAGAGCTGAAATGGCGGGGGATGTTACAGGACATCATGCCCGGTACCGAGGAAATCCTGCAGAAAAAACAGGTAACCGGATATATCGGATTTGATCCCACGGCTGACAGCCTCCATATTGGCAGCCTCGTGCCCATTCTCCTCCTGGTTCATTTGCAAAAGGCCGGGCACAGGCCCATTGCCCTGGTAGGTGGGGCAACCGGAATGATTGGTGACCCGAGTATGAAAAGTGAAGAAAGAAACCTCCTGGATGAAGACAGCCTGCGCAGGAACGTTGAAGGCATCCGGGCGCAACTGGAGAAATACATCGATTTTAACCCATCCCATCCCCACGCGGCAAGGCTGGTGAACAACTACGACTGGTTCAAAGACATCTCCTTCATCCACTTCCTCAGGGATGTGGGTAAGCATATCACAGTGAATTACATGATGTCCAAAGACTCCGTAAGAAAGCGAATTGAAGGGGAAACCGGGATCAGCTACACGGAGTTTGCTTATCAGTTGATGCAGGGCTATGATTTTTACTGGCTTTATGAAAACATGGATTGCAAGCTGCAAATGGGCGGAAGCGATCAATGGGGAAATATCACCACAGGTACAGAGTTGGTGCGCAGAAAAGCCGGCGGCGAAG
The DNA here is from genome assembly GCA_046317915.1 of Sphingobacteriales bacterium. Classification (GTDB taxonomy): domain Bacteria; phylum Bacteroidota; class Bacteroidia; order Chitinophagales; family Chitinophagaceae; genus Pollutibacter. Next base: position 3,912 of record JBKCVJ010000252.1, on the reverse strand, counting down.
CCTTTGCCTTTACTTGTCCACTGATCAAGAAAGCTGACGGTGGGAAATTTGGAAAAACAGAAAAGGGTAATGTTTGGCTGGATCCCAATAAAACCTCTCCCTATCATTTCTATCAGTTCTGGCTCAATGCCACCGATGCGGATGCAGAAAAATGGCTGCGCATTTTTACTTTCCTGACAAGGGAGGAAGCCGAATCATTGGCGGCTGCACACCTGCAAGATCCCGGCAAACGCATCCTGCAAAAGAAACTCGCTGAAGAAGTGACCCGTTTTATTCATGGACCAGAAGAACTGGATAAGGCGATCCAGACCACAGAAAAATTATTCTCTGGCAATGCTGCAGAAAATATCCAGGAGTTGAACGAAGAAGAACTGCTACAATCCCTGGAAGGCGTACCCGTTTTTGAAGTGGCTGAAGAAGCCTTCGTGAACGGTATCGATGTAGTTTCACTCATGGCAGAAACCGGCGTTTTCCCGAGCAAAGGTGAGGCCCGCAAAATGATCCAGGGTGGTGGCGTAAGCGTGAATAAGGAAAAGCTCGCTGATGCCAATACAGTGATCAATACTGCATTTCTACTCCATGGGAAATATATCCTGATTCAAAAGGGAAAGAAAAACTTCTATCTGATCAAAGGGGTTTAATGGACTCCCACATTTTTTCGGCAACCAGTTTATTTCCGGCAGCGTTCAAGTGAACACGATCTGTTGTAAGTATGCCGGATTCTTTGTTCTCAGGGTTACTCTTGAGATTGTAATCCAAAAAGGCTTTGCGAAGGTCTACCAAAGGCAGGTTGTATTTCTCAGCAAAACCTCGGATGATGTTGCTGTACTTGTTCAGGTCACCATCCTGCTGGTTAGAGAAGTCGGTTCTTTCGCCTATACAGGCGGGCGTAGCCAATACCACTCTAATATTCCGTTTCAGTAACTTATCTATGACCGCAGTGTAGAACTTTTCAAATTTATCAGGATCAGTGCCTGTGCCGTAGGATTGCTTATGCCAGACGTCATTAACGCCAACATAAATGATCACGATATCCGGGTTCTTGGCGATCACGTCCTCATCCATCCGAAGATAAAGGTCATAAATCTTGTTACCCCCAATTCCTGCACCAATCAGTTCATAGTTTACGTCTTGTTTCTCTACGCGCAAAGCATCCTGCATCATGGTGATATAGCCACCAGGCTGAACGCCTGCCTGTGTAATGGAATCTCCGAAGAAGATGACTTTTTTACGACGTTGCACATCGCTTTCAGTGGCCGACATAAGCAATATGAGTAATATCGTATACAGCCAGAATGACCTACTGTTGCTACGCATTCGTTGAGCCTTTAGATTTTCCAATATAAAAAAAGGAACCTGTAAACATAAATTTTGTTCCTTTTTTCTTACCCGTAGAATCACGGTCAACGGCAAGCCTATACACTGAATCATACGCGGTTCCGGCAAATAAGAACCTGTTTTTCAATACTTTACTTTGAAATTTTGGTGCAAATAAGTTTTCGCCTATTTTTGCACTCCGCTCAGCGGAACAGGCTGCCCGATAGTATAATGGTAGTACGACAGATTTTGGTTCTGTTTGTCTTGGTTCGAATCCAGGTCGGGCAACTAACAAAAACACCTCCTATGGGAGGTGTTTCTTTTTAGCTTCCGTTACCAATGTTGTATCTTACCCGGAAGCTAACCTCTATGCTATGATTCCAGTAAACGGTGACGAATTCTTTTCTGATTTTGCGATTGATCCGGAAATCCTCTGGCAGATGTCCAGATCCGAAAAGTATTGCTTTATCAATTTCGTGAAACATTTAAAGCCTAACGTTGCGATTGAAATCGGAACCTTTAAAGGCGGCAGCCTTCAGGTGTTGAGTAAATTTTCGGATAAAGTATATTCCATAGATATTAGCGACGGTGCCAATAAATCGCTTGCACATAAATTTACAAATACAGAATTTCTAGTTGGGAAGAGTCATGAAATCATCCCTGGCTTACTCAAAGAAATTGAAGCCAAAGGGCAACATCTTGGATTTGTTTTGATTGACGGAGACCACTCTGTAAAAGGTGTACAACGGGATATTAAAGCGGTCATTGAATATCCTCATAAAAAACAGGTAGTCATATTTATGCATGATGCGTTTAATCCGCAGGTCAGAAAAGGAATACGTAGTATTGATTATAAGAAGTACCCCCATGTTAAATATGCAGAATTGGACTATATATGTGGTTCAACTGTTGCCTTCAATAAAGCATATACAGAGCTCTGGGGAGGCTTTGCAATGATTCTGATTGACCCATTGCACACTGAGGGAACCAGGTTGAAAAAATCTTTCGAGAATATGCAGAGAAGACTTTACCTATCTTCTATTCATATCGTAAAAGATCCAATTCAGTCACTAATTATGTTAAAGAGAAAGATTTTCCGCTAGATCAAAACCTGACATTAACAAACTAAATATTTGTCAAAGCCTGAGTAATATCAATAAGGATATCATCCGGATGTTCCAGACCCACAGAAAGCCGCACCAGGCCTGGAGTAATTCCAACCGCTGCTCTTTCTGTTTCGGTTAGTTTTGAATGGGTAGTGCTCGCAGGATGAGAAGCGATGGTTCTGCTGTCTCCCAGATTATTGGTCATGGATAACATCTGCAGGCTGTTCAGGAATTTTCTACCGGCTTCAATGCCTCCTTTTAGGTCAAAAGTGATGATTCCCCCACCGTTGCTCATCATTTTTTTAGCAGTGGCATATTGCAGATGAGAAGGCAGAAACGGATACTTCACCATGCTCAATGCAGGATGACCGGTAAGTTTTTCAGCAATGGTCATCGCCGACGATGCATGTCTTTCCATTCTGATGAAGAGCGTCTCCAGACTCTTGGAGAGTACCCACGCATTGAACGGACTCATGGAAGGTCCTGTATTGCGAATAAAAAGATAGATAGGCTGAATGAGTTCTTTCCTACCTACAACCACACCGCCAAGCACCCTGCCCTGCCCGTCAATAAACTTTGTAGCGGAATGGATCACGAGGTCGGCCCCGAACGCAATGGGTTGCTGTACCGCCGGAGTAGCGAAGCAATTATCGACCACCAACAAAATCTGGTGTTTCTTACAAATGGAGGATAAGAATTCAAGATCGATGATATCCAGGCCCGGGTTACTGGGCGTTTCCACATAAAGCAGTTTGGTCTCCGGCCTGATCATTGCTTCAATGGAAGCCGGATCATTCATATTGAAATACGAATAACTGATTCCCCATTTGGGCAGATACTTGGTGATAATGGTATGCGTAGAGCCAAAAACAGCTGATGAAGAAAGAATATGATCGCCTTGTGAAAGATAAGTCATAAAGGTGCCGAACACAGCTGCCATGCCTGTAGCTGTGGCTACACCATCTTCCGCACCTTCCAGCGAAGCAATCTTAGCAATAAACTCGTCCGTTGTGGGATTCTTGAAACGCGAGTAGATATTTACATCCAGACTGTCATCCGCAAACGCAGCCGCCATATCTTCGGCAGAATCATAGGTGAAACTGCTGGTCAGGAACAACGGCGTTGAATGTTCTTTCTCCCCGGTGCGATCCGTTTGAATCCTGACGGCCCTGGTCTCTCTGTGTTTCTCTGCACTCACGATACAACCGTTTCATTAACCATCACTTCCCATGAAATTTCTGCTCCTGCCCTGCGCAGGGTCTCTGCAACAGAGCAATATTTCTCCATAGACAATTGAACTGCCCGATTTGCTTTTGCCGGATCCACATCGCCTTTCAACTGGAACAAAAGATGGATTTTTTCCCACAATGCAGGCTCCACGCCATGCTGGCGTTCGCCATCAACTTTGATGATCAGATCCTCCAGTGGCTGACGCTGCTTTTTTAAAATACTTACAACATCTACTGAACTGCATCCACAAAGTGCTGCC
>JBKCVJ010000251.1:0-4983 GCA_046317915.1 Sphingobacteriales bacterium | reverse complement strand
GTTGTATTGGGATCGATGAGGGCCTGAATGGTCTTCGCCCTGTCTGAGGCCGAAATACCCGTGGTGCATCCATGACCGAGCAGGTCTATGGACACCGTAAAGGCCGTTTCGTGCAACGCCGTGTTATTATTGACCATGAGATCCAGTTGGAGTTCCTTGCATCGGTCCTCCAAAACGGGCGCACAGATCAGTCCCCGGCCGAATTTGCTCATGAAATTGATCACTTCAGGGGTGGCATTACGGGCGGCGGTGATGAAATCACCTTCATTTTCCCGGTCCTCATCGTCAACCACTATCACCATCTTGCCATTTCTGATGTCCTCAATGGCACTTTCTATTGAATCCATGCGGCAAAGGTATGAAATAATGGCAGGCGGCAGAGGTTTGTGGGAGGAAGGCGACTATAACCAACAGCTATAAAGGGGTAATTTGATCTTATGTTAATATTATCAGAATAGTTTTCGCTCAAAATTCTACATCTTTGCGGCCTAATAGCAATAACACATGGGGAAGAAATTTTTACAACTCATTGCTCTCTTGCTGCTTACGGTAACTGTACACGCTCAGTCTACTACAGCCAGCATTGTTGGTTTCGTTAAAGATGCCAACAATAAAGGTCTGGAAGGAGCTACGGTGGAGGCCGTTCACGAGCCTTCAGGAACAAGGTACAAAACGACGACATCAGCAGAGGGCCGTTTCGTTTTGACCGGCCTCAGGGTAGGCGGTCCGTACACATTTAAAGCAAGTTATGTTGGTTTCGGCGTTCAAACGCAGGGTGATGTGACCCTGGCACTGGGTGAACCTACGCGTTTCGACTTCGCCCTGGCGGAAGCGAATAACCAATTGCAGGAAGTTACTGTTACAGGTACACGTGCCCGTAACCTGATCTCTAAAGAAAAGAAAGGAACGGGTACCAATATCAACAGAAGGGTGTTGGCCAGTTTGCCAACCCTGAACCGTAGCATTACAGATTTCACCAAGTTGACCCCTCAGGCCAACGGTACTTCTTTCGCTGGTCAGGATAACCGCTTCATCAACTTCACCATTGACGGTTCTATCTTCAATAACTCTTTCGGTCTCGCTTCTTTACCTGGTAGCCAGACCAACTCTACGCCCATCTCTTTAGATGCGATAGAAGAGATCCAGGTGAACATCTCTCCCTATAATCTTAGGGAAGCAGGTTTCACTGGTGCATCTATCAACGCCGTAACAAGGTCCGGTACCAACACTTTACACGGTTCTGGTTTCTACAATACCAGGAACGAAAAACTGGTAGGTGACAAAGCGGGTCTGGATGGTAAGCAGGATGTGGTAACCGCTGCTTTCGATGTAAAGCAGTTTGGTGGTAGTATTGGCGGACCAATCATTAAAAATAAAGTGTTCTTCTTCGCGAACTATGAAGGTGAGCGCAGGTCTGATCCCGGTACTGCCTTTATATCAAATACAGGTGGACAGACTGGTGGTAACGTGACCAGGGTTTTGAAATCTGATCTCGATAACCTGTCTACTTATTTGAAGACAAACTTCAATTATGATCCAGGCGCTTACGAAAATTATTCACTGGTAACCAAGAGCGATAAAGCGCTGTTGAAATTCGATTTCAACCTTAGCGATAAACACAAACTGAGCATCCGTGGTAATATCCTGAAATCAGTAAGGGATGTACCTGTATCCAACTCAGGTGGTTTCAGCGGCCGTAGGGATAACCTGTTTGCCATGGCTTACCAGAACATGAACTACCAGATCAATAACGATATCTACTCTGGTATCATGCAGCTGAACAGCCGTCTCGGTAAATCTGTGAGCAACGAATTCACATTCGGGTACACAGCTAACAGGGACTACCGCGCGCAGAAAGGTGGTGTGTTCCCAACCATTGATATCCTGGATGCAAGCCGGAACTACATTGCATTTGGTTCTGAGCCTTTCACACCCAACAACACCCTGAATACAGATACCTGGCAGATCGCTGACCACGTGACCATCTTTAAAGGAAAGCATACCATCTCTGCCGGTTTCAACTATGAGCACTTCACTTTCTTCAACCAGTTCACGCCTAATGTGAATGGTCAGTATGTGTTCAATTCACTGGCTGATTTCTATACTTCAGCCAATGCGCACCTGGCAAATCCTAATATGTCTGCCAACCCTGTTCAGCTGAGAAGATATGCATTGTCTTACAGCAATCTGGAAGGTGGTGTATTATGGAATGCGCAAACCAAATCTGCCAACGTTGGTCTGTACATCCAGGACGAAGTTGCCCTGCAGGATAACTTCACCATGGTATATGGTGTAAGGTTTGATGTTCCTTACTTCATCGGAAGCGGTTTTGTGAATACCGAAGTAGACAATTTCGGTTTTGTGGATGAAGATGGAAAACCAACTAAACTCAGCACATCCCAGTTACCTTCTGCTAAGGTGATGATCTCGCCAAGGTGGGGTTTCAACTATGATGTGTTCAGCAATAAGAAAACACAGGTTCGTGGTGGTATCGGTCTGTTCACTGGTCGCCCTGCCTTCGTTTGGATCTCTAACCAGATCGGTAACAACGGTGTGCAGAGCGGTGCGATCAGCACAGACAATACTACACAGTTCCCCTTCAGCCCGAACGTAGAACGGAATATTCCAACGGTTACTAACCCAGGCCAGCCGGCGCCTTCTTACAACATCGCTACTACAGAAGGTTCTTATAAATTCCCTCAGGTATTCAGGGCTAACCTGGCTATCGACCAGAGCATCTGGTGGGGTATGGTTGCTACTGCCGAGATCCTGTTCACACAGAGCCTTAGCAACTCTTTGTATTACAACGCTAACCTGAGGCCCGCCACTGCGAAATTCAGCGGTCCAGATACCAGGGACAGGTTCCCAACCTTCAACACAACAACCGGTCAATTGCTGACAGGTGCTGCTTTCAACTCAGCATCACGTATCAACAGCAAGATCACCGATGCTACTGTATTGAAGAGTGGTCCTTACGGTGGTTCTTTCATCACTACTTTCAAAGTGGAGAAACCCATCCGCAGCAAAGGCTTCGGTTTCATGGCAGCGTATACTTACTCTGATGTTAAAGATTACATCACTGCCGGTTCCATTGCCTTCTCCAGCTGGAGGGACAACCGTACCGTGAACGGTAACAACCGTCCTGGCCTTGCACAAAGTGATTTTGAAGTACGTCACCGTTTAATCGGTAACGTAAACTGGAGGAAAGAGGTGTTCAAGCACGCAGCCCTTCAGCTGTCATTGTTTGCACAGTCTCAAACCCAGAACCGTATTTCTTACACGGTTGCCGGCGACCTGAATGGTGATGGTGTTTTGGGTAACGACCTGATCTATGTTCCAAAAGATCAATCTGAGATGAACTTCCAGCAGTATACAGCCACTGTGAACGGTCAAACGGTTACATACACTGTAGATGCACAAAAAAGAGCATTTGATGCATACATCAATCAGGATACTTATCTGAGTGAAAGACGCGGACAGTACGCAGAGCGTAATGGTTTGTTGATGCCGATGATCACTCGTTTTGACCTGAGTGCGATGCTGGAACTGTTCTCCAATATTGGTAAGAACCGCCACACCATCCAGCTTCGTGCAGATATCTTCAATATCGGCAACATGTTCAGCTCTAAATGGGGTGTTGGTAATGTTGTAAACAATACTTCACCATTGGAGACAAGGGGCTACAACCCTGCTACTGGTCAGCCGATCTACAGGATGACAGCAGTGAACGGCAGCCTGGATTATACTACATACAGGAAAGGCACTGGCCTTATTGATGTATGGCAAGCGCAGCTTGGTATTCGTTACATTTTCTAAGCACTGCTTAATATAAAAGAGAAGGCCCAAGGTTTCACCTTGGGCCTTTTCTTTTATATTAAGCAGTGCAGAAAATGTAACGAATACCAAGCCAATTAGACAATGAGGCAATGCGGCAGTGCGGCAATTGACGCTTCGCGAGGCATTGGGCATTGGGCACTGGGCATTGCCGGCCTGCGCAGAACCAATCGGAGTGACTGCCGGCGCGCCGCAACGCAGGGCGCGCCTTCCTTCATTGCCGCACTGCCGCACTTCCACATTGCCGCATTGCCGCATTATTCTTGATTTCTGAAAGCAAACTGTAAAAATGCCGGAAACGCTCTGCCCCAGGTAGGAACGTCGTGTCTGCCATCTGCCAGCTCCAGGTACACAATGTCTTTCTCGCGGGAATAACCTTTAGCGGTGAGCTCGTCAATCAGTGAAATAGTATCATCAATAGAATCAATGATCCCGTTGTTGTTGCGGTCCGCCTTTTCATCCAGCACACCCGTCTGAAAGAAGAACTTCAGCCAGGGCGCATATTTCCCATCACGGATCCGGGCGTGCATGATCCGGTCCGTCTCCTCCACATAGCCATCGTCCAAACCTTTGGATCGCCACCACAAGGAGCCGCTGAATACGCCAACATAATGAAACTCCGCGGGATGGTTCCACACAATGTCCAGCGCCATCAACCCACCGAGAGAAAATCCGGCAAAGGATTTGTCCACAAACTCATCAATGCCGTGGTGCTTACGAATGAAAGGGATCAGTTCCTGCATCACGAAATAAGTGTACTTCCCGGCCTTGGCGCCGCGGTTCATAAAATCTGGGTGCCCCGCCGTGCCATACTCCATCTTCCGGTCCTTACCGCAATGCATAGCCGCAAACAGCACGGGCTTAATGTTACCGTGGGCATAGAGCTTCTCCAGGATGCCCTTGAAGCCCATCTTTTCAAGGTCCTGCCCGTCGTTGATCAGCAGCAGACTGAAGAGCTGCCCTTCGGGCATACCGGTAGGGATATAAAAATCAATGGTCACATCCCTGTGCAGGAATTTGGAATGTAGATGGGTTTGGTGGAAATGAATCAGTCCCTCAGCAATCACAGACATACGGCCCAAATATAGCCACAGGAGGTCAAAATTGACCGGAGTGGAATTTGTTTTTTTCAACGGGTTAGGATAGATT
>JBKCVJ010000250.1:0-4176 GCA_046317915.1 Sphingobacteriales bacterium | reverse complement strand
AGCACCGGCGAATATTATGCCGATGTGTATCCAATGGCTTGGCAACAGTTCAGTAGCAACCATCCCAACCTTACTAGACCTGGTATTGCATGGCAAGCAGGAAGGACATGAATTGCATCCGGGCGATGTGATTATGTTTGCTTCGGTAGGCGCGGGGATGAATATAAATGCAGCGTGTTATAGGGTTTGAGTTGGAATACAGACATTCAGTAATACAAACATTCAGGAAATCTGAAGTGGGATCTTGGCAAATTAAAAATCCTGACAGCGCGCGTTGTCAGGATTTTTAAATTTCAGTATGCCACTTCAGATTTCCTGAATGACTGTATTACTGTATGTCAGTATTCCAAACTATGACTTTTTCGGCTCCAGCAACTTAAAGAACTGATCCAACTGCGGAAGGATCACGATCCTTGTACGGCGGTTGGATGCTTTGCCTTCTGGCGTACCGTTGTCTGCAACGGGCAGATACTGTGAACGGCCGGCAGCAGCCATCTTTGCCGGATCGAGGCCATATTTGTTTTGCAAAATGCGTACTACAGAAGTAGCTCTTTTTACGGAGAGGTCCCAGTTGTCAATCAACAACCCGCGGGCAAATGCAACATTATCTGTATGGCCTTCAACCATGAACTCGATATCGGGTTGATTCTTCAATACCACGGCTACCTTACCCAACACTTCTGATGCGCGATCGGTAATATCATAACTACCGCTCTTGAACAGAAGTTTGTCTGAGATGTCAATGAATACGACTCCCTTATCAACTTTAATATTGATGTCTTTATCGTCCATGTTTCCAATCGCACCTTTCAGGTTCATCACCAGGGCCATGTTAAGAGAGTCTTTCCTCGCCATCTGCGTTTGCAGATCCTGGATGTAAGCATCTTTCATGCCGATGTTTTCCATCGATTTTTTAATGCTCTCGGCCTGTGCTCCGGAGATCACAGAAAGATCCTGCAATTGTTTCAATGCAGTGTTATTGTTTTCTTTCAGGTAGTCCATCTGTTTCTTCAGTCCATCCATCTCCGCTTCGGCAACTGCACGTTTGCGCTCCAACTCCGCTTTTTCATCACGGCAGTTACGAAGATCTCCCTGAACACCCGTGTAAGATGTATTCAGTTCATCATACTTTTTATTCAGCGCCTCAAATTTCTTTGTGCTCACACAGGAGACAAGCAACATGGATCCGGCCAGTGCAATAGTGAGTTGTTGTAGTTTCATACGCGTGTAATTTTGATTAAAACTTATCAAATATAGTTCTGTAATTCGTATATTTTTGATGATATTCTTCATTAGATTTTTAGCCATGCGTTTATCAATTGTGTTATTGCTAGTTATGTCCGGAACATTTGTATTTGGACAGCAAAAACAAATTTCTGGTGGTCCGCTTAAACCCGAACAGGCCAATGTAGACGTGCGGCACTATATGGTATCCCTCGACGTTAGTCCTGAAACACAATCCTATGAGGGCTTTACCGAGATTAGGTTCAACCTGCTGGCTCCTGCTGCGGACCTGATCTTTGATCTCGCCAACACCTTTACGGTGTCATCCGTTCTGGTAGACGGCAAGAAAACATCTTTTTCGCATACGGACGGTCTGGTAAAAGTTAAATCGGCACAAGCACTTACAACCGGAGCACATAAGATCAGGTTTCAGTTTGGCGGCAAACCCGTTGTTGCCGTTCGTGCGCCTTGGGATGGTGGTATTCAATGGTCCACAGATAGTTTAGGCAGAACATGGATCGCCATGAGCTGCCAGGAAGATGGGGCCGATGTTTTCTTCCCCTGCAAAGATCATCCCAGTGATGAACCGAATGAAGGTGCGGATCTCATCGTTACGGTTCCGAAGGGACTGGTGGTTGCAGGACCGGGCATGTTGATCAAGCAGAGCAGTTCGGGCAAAAAATCAACCTTCCATTGGCAGACCAAGTACACCATAAACACCTACAGCATTCTGTTCAATGTGGGTCATTATGCGGTAGCAAAGAAGACATACACCACCGTGGCAGGGAATAAAGTGCCGATGGAGTTCTATGTACTGGATTACAATCGGGATAAGGCAGATAAGCATCTTGAATTACTGGAACGTTCCGCGCAGCTGATGGAGAAGTATTTTGGCGAGTATCCCTGGGTGAAAGAGAAGATCGGTATTGCCGAAACGCCACACCTCGGCATGGAACACCAGACGATGAATGCCTATGGAAACCATTATAAATATGTGCGGATGGGCGCGGTGGATTTCGACTGGCTGCTGACGCATGAGTTTGGACATGAATGGTGGGGCAATAAGATCTCCAATATTGATTGGGCGCATATGTGGATCCATGAAGGCATCGATACATTCTCCGATGCACTGTTCTATGAAGAATATGGCGGAAGAAAAGCATACCTGGACAGGATGAAAGATGCGGCAACCAAATTCAACAATAAACTTGCATTGGTGCAGGGTCCGGTCATTGATTCAAGGCAAACCTATCATGGCGATATCTATGGTAAGGGTGCGTACTTCATGCACACGCTACGCTTCGTGTTAGGGGATGAGGTATTTTTCCCGGCGATTAAGTCGTTCGCAACAGATAAACAGTACACCTATGATAACTTGGTGAAGACAGAAGACGTGATCAGGCATTTCAACGCGGCGTCCGGAAAAGATCTCAAACCGTTGTTTGATCTGTATGTGTATTCTATCGATAAATTACAGGTGAACCTAAGGCAGACTGGATTACAGACTTACGAACTCAGCATAAAGAATATGAAGATGGACCTGCCCATCGAAATAGAAACTTCGGCGGGAAGATCCAAAGTGCAGGCCGGTGCCAAACCGGTGAAGATCAATTCCAATACGATGCCGGTGATAGACCCGGATGGATACTATTTGAAAGTGATCACGGTTGAATAGGTCGCAGTTCGCTTAGGTCGCATAGTTCGCAGAAATGCTTTATATTGAGTGAAATTGACTCGTTAAGGCTTTCCATATAAAATTGATCAACATGCAAAGAAGAATCTTCATTCAGTCGCTGGCCATTGGTGCCGCCACCTTCGCCGCTGGCGATGTTTTTGCCGAAGCAAAAAAGGCCCGCAATTATGGCGTTCAGTTGTATACCGTTCGGCAACCCATTGCCAAAGATCTGGAGAAAACGTTGACACAGTTAAAGTCGATGGGTTATGATAAGGTAGAGCTGTTTGGGTACGATGGGAAGTTCTTTGGGAAAACGGCACAGGAGTTCAGACAGATCCTCAACAATACGGGCCTTAAAGCCGTGAGTTCACACCATATGTCAGGGCTTGGCATGAAGGCAAAGGGCTCTATTAGTGAAGGCTGGGACCAGGCCATTGAAGACATGCATACCGTTGGTGCGGAATATATGGTTTGTGCATTCCTTTTCCCGAATGAACGAAATGCAGAGAACTACAACAAGCTGCCAGACATGTTCAACAAGGCCGGTGAGAAAACCAAAGCGGCCAAAATTCAGTTTGCATATCACAACCACGATTTCGAATTTGAAAAATTCGGTGACTCCACATTGATGGATTACATCATCACCAAGACATCCCCTGAGCTTGTTAAAGTAGAACTGGATCTGTATTGGATCTCCAAGACAGGTAATGATCCAGTGGCTTATTTTAATAAATATCCCGGCAGGTTCCCGCTCTGGCACGTGAAGGATATGGAGAAAGGGACCAATGGCATCACGGAGGTGGGCAATGGGGTGATTGATTTCGACAGGATCTTTGCTGCTCGTAAGAAGGCTGGATTGAAGCATTGGTTTGTGGAGCAAGACGTAAGTAAGGGCGATATATTTGAAAGCCTGAAGACCAGTCATACCTATCTGGATGGTAAGAAATATAAAGTGTAGGTCGCAGGTCGCGTAGGTCGTAAAAGGTCGCAAAATGAGGATAGCACATATCGCCATATGGGTAAAAGATCTCGAGGCCATGCGTGCCTTTTACATGCATTACTTTGGTGCGGCGTCCAACGAAATGTACCACAACCAACAGAAGCAGTTCCGTTCTTATTTTCTTTCATTTGATGAGGGCTGCAGTCTGGAGATCATGCATCGCCCCGATATTCTAGACGCAGAAAAAGACTACAACAAGCAACAAAACGGATTGGTGCATTTCGCCATCAGCGTGGGCAGCAAATCCCGTGTGGACGAGATGGCAGAACAATTTAAG
>JBKCVJ010000249.1:0-17379 GCA_046317915.1 Sphingobacteriales bacterium | reverse complement strand
AGGGCCGCGGCATCCGGATTACCGAAGCTCGGCATCGGAGAACGCACTTATATCCGCAACGCCATTATTGACAAGAACTGCCGCATTGGTGACGATGTGCGCATCAATGGTGGTCCGCACCTTACGCCTACGGATCATTCGCTGTATACGGTGAAAGATGGGATCGTGGTGGTGAAGAAGGGTGCGATACTTCCAAATGGATTTGTGATATAAATACTTAGCAATGGGGCTTTTGTGCAATTGTGTAAATGCCTTAATGCCTCAATGCCTCAATGCCTCAATGACTCAATGCCTCCCTTATGGCAAATACTTTTTCAGCAGCAACTGTTCTATCTCGTAAGCCTAAACTTACCGCACAGCAGATATGGAACATGAGTGTGGGTTTCCTTGGTATTCAGTTTGGATTTGGTCTTCAGAACGCGAACGTTTCCCGAATCTTCCAGACACTGGGCGCAAAAATTGACGATATCCCCATCCTTTGGATAGCCGCGCCGCTTACGGGTTTGATCGTTCAGCCCATCATTGGTCATATGAGCGATAAGACATGGCTCGGGAAATGGGGTAGAAGACGGCCTTATTTCATGGTGGGTGCGGCGTTGGCATCACTGGCACTGTTTATATTCCCAAATGTTACTGCGCTTTGGATGGCCGCCATCATGCTTTGGATACTGGATGCATCGATAAATATATCGATGGAGCCATTCCGCGCTTTTGTTGGGGATATGTTGCCGGATGAGCAAAGAACGCAAGGGTTTGCGATGCAGAGTTTTTTCATTGGTATAGGAGCTGTGATTTCTTCTCTTTTACCATGGCTATTGACAAATATGGGCGTTTCCAATGAAGCACCTGAAGGTGTGATACCTGACTCCGTTCGTATTTCATTTATCATTGGCGGAATCGTGTATATGGCATCTGTAATGTACACCGTACTCACTACAAAAGAATATTCGCCTGAAGAACTCAGGCAATTTGCTATAAGCGACGGTCAGGTGATTGAGCCAGATGGAAAAATAAAATCTAACCCTTCAAACTTTACCAAGAACGGATTGGTCTGGTCGATCATAGGAATAGTAACATCATTGGCACTTTGGTATTATAACAGTCAACATACGGAGAAGCCGCTTGAGAAAGAATTATTCGTTTTAACTGGAGGAATAGCCGTATTCGGCGTGATTCAACTACTGGCCGGATTGTTTGCCAGAAATGGAGGAAAGAATGGATTAGTAGAAGTGGTGGATGACCTGAATAACATGCCTTCTACAATGAAGAAGCTTGCGGTCATTCAATTCTTTACATGGTTTGCACTCTTTTCCATGTGGATTTATACAACACCAGCACTCGCCCAACATCTTGCGGGAACTACGGATGCATCATCCCCTGCCTACAATGATATGGGCAACTGGGTAGGTGTATTGTTTGGTGTATATAGTGCCGCATCTTCTTTTTTTGCTTTCCTGTTGCCAATAATCGCAGAAAAAACGTCAAGGCCTAAAACGCATTTGATTGCATTAGTAGCAGGTGGTATAGGGCTGATCAGTCTCTACGTTTTTAAGGACAAAAACTTGTTGATCATCAGTATGATCTTGATTGGTTTGGCCTGGTCCAGCATTCTTTCTCTTCCCTATTCTATGCTTACCGCTTCTCTTCCAGCGCATAAAATGGGCGTTTTTATGGGGATCTTCAATTTCTTCATAGTAATACCCCAAATTTTGGCAGCCACATTACTCGGATTTTTTACAAACCATTTATTTGGTGGAAACGCGATTCTTACCATTGTGCTTGGAGGATTTGCAATGATTATAGCTGGTTTGCTAAACCTCCGGTTGAAAGAAAAATAATAACCTATGCGATGCTGTTTCATATTGGTAGCAATGCTATCATTCATCAGTAGTTCCCTTGTGGCGCAGACTGATCTCTATCCCACCCATTGGTTTACGGGGATGAAAGACTCCAGCCTGCAAATCATGATCCACCGGAAAGATATCGGCAAGGCAACGGTGACTTTGCAGAATTATGCCGGTGTCAAAATGGTGAAGACATATGTACCGGAGAACAAGAACTATTTGTTCATCGATCTCACCATCAACAAAACAACCAAGCCTGGAAAGCTGCAGTTCAAGGTGAAGGAAGGGAATAACCTAAGCACTATTCCCTACTCCCTAAACCCTAGAAATACGGAGAACGGCAAATCAAGGGTAAAGGGTGTCACTTCCTCAGACCTCGTATATCTCATCATGCCGGATCGTTTTGCCAATGGCGATCCTTCCAATGATGCCATAGCTACACTTCGCGATACACAAGCTGATCGCAACAATCCTTTTTCACGGCACGGCGGGGATATTAAAGGTGTCGAAGAAAGATTAGACTACCTGAAAGATCTTGGTGTCACGGCAGTTTGGATGACGCCGGTGATTGAGAACAATATGCCGCTGGAACCTGAGTGGGGCGGCAAGGTTGCCGGCTATCACGGGTATTGGTTCACGGATCATTATAAGATCGATCCGCGCATGGGTGGTGAAGCTGCATACAAAAACCTGATAGAATCGGCACATAAAAAAGGCATGAAGATCATCCAGGATGCAGTGTACAACCACGTGGGAGAAACGCATTTTTTTGTGCAGGACCTGCCGATGAAAGACTGGATCAATCAATGGCCCAGTTACCAGGGTGCCAACCATAAAGAAGAAGTATTCTATGACCCCAACGGTAGCAAGATTGATAAAGAGATCATGCTCGGCGGATGGTTCATCGGGCACCTGCCGGATCTGAACCTGCGCAATCCATGGCTCGCGAAGTTTTTGATCCAGCATGCGGTATGGACAACCGAAGAGTTTGGGATCGATGGCTGGCGCGTGGATACCTATAAATATTGCGATGAGCAGTTTATGAACAACGTGAACGCCGCCCTAGAGCGCGAGTTCCCATCGATCACCATTTTCGGCGAAGCATGGTGCGGCACACCGATGGCCAGCGCTTATTTTGCTCGCAATAATATGGACCTGCCCTTCAAGCATAACCTGCAAGGCGTAACGGAATTTCCAACAGCGTATGCCATGAAAGATGCGGCGCTTGGGAATACCAATGCGTTGTATAGTATTTTATCTCAGGATGGGTTGTATAAGGATCCCCTTCGCAATTGTATCTTCCTCGAGAACCATGATATGAACAGGATTCTGTCTGAGGTTGGTGACGATGTGACCAAGCTCAAACTCGCCACAGGACTCCTACTGACCCTAAGAGGTATCCCTCAAATCTATTACGGGACCGAGGTGTTGATGAAGAATTTCAAGAACCCAAGTGATGCGGAAGTGCGTCGGGATTTTCCCGGCGGTTTTTCTGGAGACCTGGTGAATAAATTTATGGCAGCGGGTAGGAGTGCACAGGAGAATGACTATTTCGGCTATCTCCGCAACCTCGCCAACTACCGTCAACGCTCACCCGCTTTACAGTCGGGCAAGACCTTACAGTTTCAGCCAAGAGAGAATGTGTATGTCTACTTTAGATACAATGGCAGCCAGCGCATCATGTGCGTGTTAAATCCAAATGACGAAGCCAAATCCATTCCTGTGGCGCCGTACCAGGAAGGCCTGGCCGGAAAGACTTCCGGTAAAGACATCATTACCGGAGCATATGTTCCACTATCTGGCAACCTGCAAGTGAAAGGCAAGACTTTCATGGTGGTGGAGATGGAGTGATCCGATGATGAACAGAAAAAAAGTGGCGTCACAAATTGTGATACCATCGAGCGAATGATATTAATCGTCAAATTGCGCTGAATAGCCTATACGGTAAACCACATCTTCCATTGGTACTTTTTCTAGGAATAGTTACTTCGCAAAGTCTAATTTCACTGTTTTCATGAATTTACCAGGTGTTGTGTCGAAATTCTTAAAAATTCGATTCAGTTGCTCGGCATTGGTTTTGTAGCGCTCTGCCAATGCTTCAACCGTGCGGATATTAAAGTTCTTAATGGATTCTCCCATTTCTACCAGACTGAAGGTGTTTTTCACTTCAGATTTTTGAATGATCACAACTCTATATCTTTTTCTCCTGTACATCAGAATAGCGGCGATAGCCAAGGTAGTAATCCCCAGGATGGCAAAAATGTACAGTCCTAAAGTTATCTTCTCGGATTGGTCCTGTGCTTTTTGGACTGTGTGGTATTTAGGAAGTGAATTTTTAATGACGTGGTATGTATCTATGACGAACACACCTTCAATTGATCCTGCATAAATACTGTCAATGTAGCAGCTTAAAACTCCCGGGTTGAATTCCACACCAGATATAAATGAGATCAATTCCTTGCCATTTTCTGGTTGCAGGAATAATTCATTTTCAGTAGAAATCCACGTATTTATTTGCGGATCAACCAGGCATATGACGGCAAAGCTTGCATTGGAGAGTTGTTCGAGTGTTTCTAGCTGTTTTAGGAAATTATATAAAATGTTTAATCATACATCTTTAAGTCAAATGAAGTAGAAATTGTTTTGTAAAGGTTGAAGGCCTTTTTACTGCATTACAACATATTGTCCCACAGTTCGTTGTTAAGTCTGGATGGTGATTAACCCTCTTTTTAGATGAAAAATTCAAAGGATATGGTTACAAATCAATTTCCGGTGTTTACTAAAATTTAGCTATATGACATTTAAAGAAGAGCAACTTGATCGTAACATCCTCCAGGCATTGAGAAACCAAAATGAAGTGAACTGGGCTGTTAGAGAGTTATACAGGCACTTTTCAGGTCCTGTAAGTTCCTTTATTCAGTCAAATGGAGGATCTCAGCAAGATGCTGATGATATTTTTCAGGAAACTGTTCTGTCATTCATTGAAGTTGTAAGAAAAGACAGGTATAGGTCTGAATCTAGTTTAAAGACTTTTCTTTTATCGATTTCCAAGCATTTATGGCTCAATCAGATAAAGAAGGAAAGAAACCTGGCAAGCAGGGGTAGGATATATGAATCAGATAGGAGCCATGTTGAGGTGGATATAGGTCAACTTATCTCAGAGAGGGAGGTAAAAACGAAGCTCCGAAACCTTGTGCTTAGCCTTGATGAAAAATGCCGTAAGATATTGATACTCTTTTATTATGACAGTTTATCCATTAAGGAAATATTGAAACATGTACCCTATGAAAATGAGCAGGTGGTTCGAAATAGGAAGCAGAAATGCATGCAACACTTGACAAATCTGATAAGGCTGCAGCCAGGTGAAATGGCTGATTCGTTCAGCAAAAAAATTATTTAACATGTCTGATGTAAGCAAAAAATCGCTAATTGATCTTCTGGACAAAAACGTCGATTTGGTCGAAGCGGCCATATTGAAGAGGAAGATCATTTCTGATCCGGAACTGGCCAGGGACTGGCAGTTACTAAACACTTCAGTTGAAGCTATTGTGGAGGCTGGAATTTTTGCAGAAGTTCAGTCGGCACGAATGGAATTTGAATCAGAAAGATCCGAAAATGTGTCCCATGTTCGGGTTATTCAAATGGAAAGTAAGGGTAGAACCAACTTGTTGAAGGTAGCCGCTGCTGTTATTCTCCTGTTAGGTTTGGCCACCCTTTATAAGTTGACTTCTGTGAGTTCCTCAGACATGTTCGAGAAGTATTATCAGTCATTTGAGCCAACAAACTACCGATCCGTTTTGATAGACAGGCAGATCGATGTTGTATATAGTGAAAAGCGATGGCCGGAAGTTGTGAACATGGTTTCTGACGAGGTGGTCAAAACCAACAGAATAAGGTTGATGCAAGGAGTTGCTTATTTGGAAATGAAACGATATGTTGAGGCCATTGCCGTACTGAAAACGCTGGCTGAGGATCAATCGAACGGAGGTGATAAATCGTTTACCGACGAAGTGAAATATTACCTTGCCATGTCTTACTTGGCTAGTAAGGAAACCCGGCATGCAATTCCGATCCTAGAAGAAATTAAAAAAGACCCAATGAATCCATATTATTCGTTGATAAAGGGAATGACAATAGATCTTACTGTTTTAAAAATCAAGGAATAAGAAAAAGAGGAAATAAATTATGAAAATCTGGTTACAATTGAAGCGTCAGTTTTGACAAATATTTGAATGTTGTTAATAATGTCTTATGAAACCCAATGAATCCAAATCCTAAAATCCAAGCCTACGAAACCCGATGCATCCAAATCCAAAAATCCAAGCCTACGAAACCCAATGAATCCAAATCCAAATGTCTGAGTTCTGAAGAGTCGGAAATTTCAAATAAAACCTGGCCATGGTTCCAACCCAGACAAAGACAAAATCCTATGTGAAACAACATTGTCCGATAAACCAATCCACCAATAATCCTCGAAGAACCATGAATCCCTTTTTCCTTTGAAAAAACCAAGCATGTCGTGAAAAACCTTAAAATCCATGCAGACCTTTCTGGATCCTGCTGAAAAACAAATCCAGAAAAAATTTAAAGTCGGCTGAAAATTTTGATTTAGTACTCAGATTTCTGTTTGAGGACATTTCAAAGTTGAGTCGGCTTTTTTTTCTTTATTCTAATCCATGCCAGAGTCAGAAGCAAGCAGGTTCCGGAAAGCGCTAAGAGGAGGTAGCCCTGATTATTCTCTTTTTCGCAAAGCGGTTCTGATTCGCCCATCAGTATGATGTTTGACCAGATTCCGGGTACGGGAGAGACATCTTTTTCCTTTATGTATTTGAGTTTCGACATCTGTAGAGCCCTTGAGCGTGAGTAGCCTTTTCGCAAATATTTATGGAAATATTCGAGTATGGAAGCGGTAGCCTGGTCATCAGCTTTCCATAGGCTATTCACGGTACTTTGACAACCGGCATAAGTAAAAGCGCGGGCAAGACTAATGGCAGCTTCATGATCCAGCACTTTGCCGAGGCCGGTTTCGCAGGCGCTCATAATGACCAACCGGGTATGATACATTGGAAGACTGTATATCTCTTCCATGAATAGCTTGTATTGATCAGGGATTGGATTTTTTGGATAAAAAACCAAGAATGAATTTAGCATATTTGTGGTATCGCCTACGGCATGAGTAGCAAGCTGAATAACCTCAAAATGTTGAAATTCCTTTATGAATCTGGATTTGGTAGCCATTGTATCAAGAAAATGTACTCCCGGGAGGTTTATGATTTCGCTCCGGGACGCCGCTAGCCTGGAAAAAGTATAAGCCGGTGAACCGGAAAAGGAATCGGTTTTAATACTTTGTCCAGAGAATGGAGCAAAGCCCAAAACAGGATATTCATTTGGTATAAGTTCTGAGGTTTGAGAAGTCATAATAAAACGCGCCGAAAATCGATAACTGAGGGCAGCTTTTTCCAACAAGAATCCCCTGTGAGAATCTATGGGCAAGGATTCCATTGGAAGTTGAGTGAGTATGCCATCAGGGATGACAATCCAATCTTTCTTTCTGTAAAAGATACTTTCATTTTGAGGGAGAATAACCCGGGATATTTGAAAGCCTCCCTCCCAGTAAGTTTTTATTTGTTTGCCTTCACTGTTACGCAGATAATCAATCCAATCCTTTATCTGGATTTCAGTTTTTGAGAATTCGCTGGAACTTGCGTACTGAAAACTATCACTGGTGATCAGAAAACGATGTAGCGTATTGTTGGAAATATAATAGCTGATCAGCAATTGATCATTAGTAAGTTTTTGCTGAATACTCTCGAAAGTGGGAAAGTCAATTGCGTATCTTTTGGAAAAATAGGCCTGGTCTTTCTCGAGTTTTTTTTGCAGGTTGGCCAGGGTTATTTCGTACCCCGCTTTTTCTTTTGCCAGATCGCTTATTTCATTTTCGTTCCTGAAGGATGTCATTAGTATCGACAACCTGGCAATATTATACCTTAGATCCTGGTACTGCGCAATTTCATCACTCGTTTCAGCTGGATTAACAGGAATTGGGGCTTGTTTCATGCCAATGTTAAGTACCGACGCTTTGTTTCGTTCGCATATCCGAAATGCTTCTTTCAGGTAGTGGCTTTCTTTTTTTAACTTGTACAGGTAAATTGCCGTTTCCAGCGTTTCTTCATAGACAGCTCTGCTTTTTTTCATCAGGAAAATCCGGGCATCATCGGTGTGGTAGCTTCGTCCAATATACTCGAGTAATTCGATGGTTACAAAAAGTGTCCTGAAAGATGCTTCAGTCCACTTCACATTCATCGTCTCTTTGCCATATTCCCGGAGGATCTGCGTTTTAAGTAAAAGGGCCTCGTAAAGTGCGTACTGAGCAAAAGAACCTGCGTAAGTAACTGGATTTTCCAATGGATCAGAAGAGGCAAAGTTTAGGGATAAGATCTGGATGGACTGATGTACCAGGTGGATTGCTTCAAAGTAGTTCTTCCTGTACCTTTGCAATTTGGCAGAAAGTATCAGGCAGGCAGCCCTGTCCAGCCGATTTGGGACAGGCTTTTTTTTCTCGACTTGTTTACTGAATTCATTCAACATGTATTCAACACTATCAGGTATTCCCAATCCAAGGAAGACTTCACCCATTTCAATCCAGACTCCAGGTATTTCTTTTGGGTTTACGGTGCGTAAATAGCGCAACGAGAGCTCCGGTTTATTGTCTGCTCTTAAGCACCTTCCCAGGTTATACCTGATAAGATGTTGAAGACCCACTTGCTTGCCTATTTTTTGAAAATAGCCAATTGCTTTATCAAATTCTTCCAGTTTCATATAGGCATTTGCGATATTGTTTTGGATCGCCGTTCGGTTTTCTTCGTCGTCTGGTTTATTACATAAGGAGAGCGCTTTGTTGAGGTAGTTCAATGACTGTTTGTAGTTGCCATTGCTATAGTAAAGGGCACCAAGCGTGTTGTAAAGTCGTACATTTTCAGTTTCGTCTGATTGTGTTCCTGATATCAGTTCAGCATGATCGAGAAAGTATACAGCAGAGTCAAAATAGTTTTTCTTGTAATAAACAGAACCCAGAAAAACAAGAGTCTTAAAGCGAAGCGAGTTTGAGTTCTGACCAGGTTTATTCAATACATTAAGCGCATTCAGATAGGCCTGGCTAGCTTCATCAAGTCTGAGTAGCCCTTCCAGCAAGTTGCCTTTTCTTAAGTATGCTGTAAAAAGCTCGGTTTCATGTAGGTTGACACTGGATATTTTCTTAGCATCAATGAATTTCTGAAATAGCGCGATGGCCTGTACATCTGTTTTATCCGTAGCTTCTTCAGAATGAAACAGGATATTGGCTTTTTCATAGTATTTCAACAGCTTTACCTGCCCTTCCTGGGCATTAACCCAACAAGACAAAATCAGAAGCGATGTTATGAGGATATTGCAAGTTTTATACATTGGCGGGCAGTCTGTTGCGCTTTTCCTAAACGGTTCAGCCGCGTTGGATATTGTCTTAAGCGCTGGAAATCAATACTTTCAGTGTAACCAAATCCGACAAAGAAGACTCAGCCAAGGCATAGGCCGATGTAAAAGGAATTTACATAATTATTTTATATATGTATAAATTGATTAAATACAACCTGTTACTTAGATAAAAAGACACTTTTTTCAGCATTATATTATTAAAATTTCATAATAAATCAGCCATCAGGAACGTTTAATTATAGCTGAAAGTACCTTTTGAAAACAATGCTCTACCATGAAAAAGTATTTCTTACATGCATTTTTTACAGCATGCCTTTTAGGTTTATGCACTCTAGGTTGCCAGAAAGATTCTGATATTGAACAGATAGACGATACGGCCCCTGCCATCTTTGCCGATACAATCAAGGTGATCGGGACTCCTTCAACGGAAGAAGTACAATTTCCAGTGCAAAAAAAATTCTCATGTCAGTCAGGTCTGATATACGGAGACTCTGTTCTGCAGGTTGATGAAAACAAGGGAAATAAGGATCAGATCATACTGCCCGTCGGGAATGGCAGTCCTGGAAAATATCTATCCTGGCCCAAGGGGCTTTCTATTGACTCCATTACGGGAGCAATTAATGTAAGTCGTAGCGATCAAGGTGCCCGTTATGTAGTTGGTTTCGTGCCAATTGATGGGAAAGACACCTGTTTACAGTATGTTATCATCAGCGGGGTGAGTTACTTGGATGGTATTTATAGTCTGAGTGAGCAGGATACGTTGGTTCGCCCGATTTATGACGCAAACCCATCTAAAGCTCCTTTTTGTGACGAAAGCGGGGCTGACGATTACTTTGAGTTTGGTAAGGGAAAAGGAAATGATAAGTGTGTCTTTGATGGAAAGGGTAAAGATGGAAAGGAACAAAAACTGAATAAGAAAAAAATCCGAATCAGGAGTATTAGTGGCATTATTGATTTGAAATACACCTTAGCGTCCGGCGCATTTGGAGCTAGCCCTCGCAACGGGCAAGAGGTTCGGGCTGTGCTGAGTTACCAGCTAAACAAAAATGGAAAGAAGGCTTTACAGGAATTGGAAATGGTATTTGTCTATTACAAATCCAGGGCAGATATTCCGCAGGATCTGCAGAACTATATAGCAAACAGCAGACAGAACATACTCAATTTTAACATTGCATCAATTTATGGAAGGCCAAGGCCACCGCTCATTGTTATTATCAACTAAACTGATGTGACTGTTGAACAACTAAGGTACCCACAGGATATGAATGAACCAATATTTAGTCGAACCCTAAAAAGCCGTTTTAGAAAAAAGTAAATTACAAAAGGAATTGTTGACTAGTTTTTGAATGATTATCGAGGCCTGTAAAAATGAATAAATAAACATCTCTTTCCAGATGTTTATCATTCTTTTAAAGTTCATTGCTGCTGCGGCTAACATAACATTGATATTATCACCGAATATTCCTTTACAATAGTTTCGAATTAGCCGGTAATCGCTTTTCAAATGACCAACTACGGGTTCTATCGAGGCTCTTCGTCGAAAACCCTCTTTCAATTTACGTTGCTAGTGAGTAGATTGATCTTTATTAAATGGTTTAGGTGTGTGTATCATTGTACCACTAACCTCTCTAATTCCCCGAAAACCTCTGTCGACAAATACTTTGTTAAGCGTTTGCCCGGATTATCTTTGTTGTTGATCTAATACAGGCTCAAGCGTATGTGCATCACAGTCATTTTTCGCTATATTGAGTTCGCCGATAATGACACCACTTTTTTTGGTGACGGTGTTAGAAACTTTTGACCCGAACTCATATTTTTTATGTTCCTTCTCTTTTGCTGATGAATTGTACATGTGGCTCGTGCAGGCTATAAATTTTAAGGCTGTCGCTACGTTTCTGAGATAATACTTTTTTAAATAAAGCAAGGATATCTCCATGAAAATCATCTGGCAGCTTGCGTTCCAACTCCCTAACCAACCGGCCTGCAATCGTTTTTACTTTGCGATCCGCTTTCCTTGCTTTGCGGTATTTTTTTGTGTGATTACGAAAACGCTGATCTACTGACAACTTCTTTAACGTCTGGGTATAGCTTTGGCGAAGTTCCAGGTCTTCTCGCTCTGCTATGGCCATACATTTTTTAATGATCATGCGATGTGCTTTACTGTCTGTAGGATACGTAATATTTTTTTCCTGAACAGTGGTATCGATTATGCCTTCATTATCACTGGAGTCTTTTCCATTGATCCGGATACCTTCTTCTAAAATTAACGCTATCCCTTTTTCGCCTATTCGTTTTCTAAAATGGACAAGCTCTGATGCTTCACAAGGATCTTTGGCAGCAAAGTATCTTTCACCACTAAAATATTGATAATATGCATTTTCTGACCATTGCTCAACAACACTCTCGTCACTAAGATTACGAATATGTTTAAGAAGTAAAAGGGATACCATCAATCTGATAGGCTTTGCAGGGCGGCCGTTATCTGCACAATACAAATCTTTAAAGGCGGTATCAAAATGATCCTTATTGATCCGGTTATTCAAAATATACAAAGGATGCTTACTGCTCAACTGCTCTTCAAATGAACTGTAAAAACTCATCTGACTGGAATTAGCAGGTTTGGAAAGCATAATTATTTGCAAGAAATTTATTGAATAATGAAATATTCATGCAAATAAAAACAGCAAATATTATACTACAAATGCTTATCCACACTGCATTTAATAACTTTTTAAGGGTCTACTATGTTATGTCCTGAAATAGAGTAGATCAATATTTCAGCAACGGTACCGGATTCACATAAAACATTTTCTTCCATCCTTGCGGGCCTATGTCAGCTTTCCAGGGAAAGGGAATCATGCGACGGATCGCATAGTGCAAGTGTGGCGGTTTTCCTTTAGCGTTGCCCGTGGTGCCCACCGTCCCAATTGACGAAGCGTGTAAAACAGGCTCCAGCCATCTTGCTGCAATGCTGTCCAGATGAGCGTAGTAATGCAGCTGCCATTTAGGGCCCAGCACCAGCACAACATTTCCGCCTCTGGCAATTTGTCCTTTGTATACAACAATGCCCGGCGTAGCGGAATGAATCAAGGTGCCTTTGCGGGCGAAAATATCAACGCCTTTATGGGTTATGGATTTCCCCCAGGGATAGAACCAGAAAGAATTTTGGGCGTAGCTTTTTGACGTGGCTCCGTCAACCGGCATCATGAACATCTCCGGAAGCAAGTACCCAATGGAGAGCAAGAGTATCAGTACAATCAGTGTTTTTCGTATTTTTTGTCGCACAGGAGAGTTTGTGCTATAAAAATCAAGAACTCTGCTCAGCTTTCCAAGTGCCCAATCAACATTTAACTTTTCCCTCCCAATGCCCAGTGCCCAATGCCTACTGCCTCATATAACCATCTGCCAGGCAATCTTCTTCAACCACTCATTCCGCTCCATGAAATTCTTCATTTCACTTTTATACTGATCGCCGGTATATTTCTTTCCTTCTTTCGGTGCAATGATCTGTCCGCTCACATCAATCAACTCCAGTTTGGTGGCATACCAGGTGGTGTGCAAACGCGGAATGGCTAGGCCAAGGATCATACCCGGCAGCCCGCCGAAACTTTCCGGCCCGCTTGATGGCATGATCTCATCGGTATAAAAAGCAATGACCACTACGGAATCAAAGATCCTGGCTACAGCTTTCCTACACTCAAATCCCGCAATTGTACGCGGCTCATTGGTGATCTTCCAATCTATCTTCATAGTGCTGTCCGCTACCAAATAACTGGAGCCAAATAAATTCCTTTGTGTTAGTCTGGTACCACCGTTTAGATCCCGATAAACAATATTGGTGAGGTAGTTGATGGACCAATGGATGCGTTTGTTCTCTGGCTCGCGACCTTCTTTAAATAGACTTTTACCCTCATCAAAAAAAAGATCATAGTAGGTGATCGCAAACTGTGGTAATTGCTCTTTCATCATTTCATTCCATAAGTTATCTTCCTCGAGCATGCTATGCTGGTTCGTTCGCCGCTCAAATTCTATTTTACCAGACTTGATGAATTGCTGCGCCTGTACCCCAGGCCCCACAATAACCAATAACCCAATAACCAATAGCTTTTTCATAAATGTCTTTTTAATGCCAACTGCCCAATGCCCAATGCCTCGCTTTTCGCTACCATTCCATCGGCTTTCCATTCCTCGAGAAATTCCAGATCACTGACAGCATCAGGTACCTGTTAAACGTATTGAATGTTCTTTCATTAATATAGTTGCTGTTGATCGTCCGCTGAAATCCGATGTTCTGATCCAGAATATCAAAGGCATACAACCGCAGTTTCAGGTTGTTGTTCTTAGTGAACTTCCTATCCAGCCATGAGTTCCACAAGATCGCATTGGTATTGGTGTTGAACGCTTCTGTCTGTTGACGGAAGTTGGCACTGACCTCGCCACCCAGATCCCATTTTTTACCCAAGTGGAACGTATAACTGAAGTTGTAATTCTGCAGCCAATAGTTGGTATTGATTGATGTATTGATGGAAGAGCTGGAGAAATTGTAACTCGGACTGGCGCTGAGGCTCAGGTCATATACTTTCTCCTTGCTGTGACTGATCCTGAAATTGATCCCCGCACGTCCATTCAGGATTTTGTTCTCCTGGTTATTTACAATGTTTACATTCCTGCCAAAATTGAGTTCAGGCCCGATGCTCAATTGTACATTCTTCGGTTTCTTCAATTTGAAATTGTAATCGAAATACAATCGGTTATTGAATACGCCGTTCACATTCACCGTCTGGTAAACCCTTCTACCAATACTGTCTGTAAAGGTTCTGCTGGAGAAGGCATTCTGCGTCAGGTTGAAAGAGTAGTTCAAGAAGAAGCCTGTCTCGTTCAACATATCGTATTTGTTCAGCCATAAGTACAAGCTATGGTTGATCGCCAGGTCAAGATCAGGATTACCAATAGATACGTTCAATGGGTCTGAGTTGTCCAACACTGGTTGCAGCATATTAATGGTGGGTTGCTGCGTGCTTCCCCGGTAGTTCATGTACAGATTCGTGTTTTTCTTCATCGTCAGGTTGAGGTTGGCCTGGGGGAAGAAGTTGACGAAATTGTATTTAATCACTGTATCCCTTTTCAGGTCTTTCTGGGTAAATGACGTGTAGGACGCAGACCCACCCACAGTGAAATTGTATTTTTTGTTCTTGCTGATCCTGTAATTAACACCTCCCTGATTCACCCATGAAGTGAAATCGAATTCGTTGCTCAGCGCATCCACCACCTGGTCATATTTACCACTTCCCGGAACCGTTTCTTCCAATGTCTGGCGAAGCTGATAATTCACTGCATTGGACAAGGAGTAGTTGAACTCCAGGAAACTTTTCTTATTCAGGGGTTGGGTATAGGATGCACGGCCTGAGTACGACTGTGTCTGCGTCTTGTTCAGCTTTTCCTGATCAATGATATCGTTCCTCACAATCTGCCCCTTGCTGTCGAAGAAGGTATTATTGGCTCGTAGAAATCCATCGGATTCGGTATTCCGGTAGTTCTGCCTGAATGTAAACGAGAACGTATTTCCAGGTTTCTTAAATTTCTTTCGATAGGTGAGGGTGCTGTTGAATCCCTGGTTCTCATTTGTGCTGGTGACCCTTCTCGTTCCTTTATTCACTGTATCGCCAGTGGGTGTTAGCGCTTCGGTTGCGAGGTCCATGAAATTATTTCCTTCTCCGTATGTGCCACCTATAAAAACTTTAATCGACGATGTGGAGTCTAGCTTAACATTATAAGTACCATCCACAGAATGGCTCATCTTGCTGGTAGATACTCTGCTGCGTTCATTCTGAAAAAAAGAAGTATCCGGTAGGATGTTCTGGCTTCTTTGTTCTGTAGTGGCATCGTTATTTACCTTTCTGTATCGGTAGTTACCGTTAATACTCTGTTTGTCTTTATCCCATTTATTGGAGTAGTGCATGCCCGCGCTCCAGCTCCTCGGCAAGCCCTCACCGTTGTATCTGCCGCCCCAATCGAAATCATCATCTCCGCTTTCAATGGAGATCATCATCCCACCATCGTCATTCATCTCCGTCTCCATATTACCACCCATGCCCCCATAATTCATCATTTCATTCCAGTTCAACCCGGTTCTGCCATCACTGGCCATTATCCCATACCCTGCGAATTTCTTCTTGCCCTTGAAGTAGTTGAGCATCGCATTGTTGGACCAATATTTATCGAAGTCACTACCGGCTTCTATTTTCCCGAAGTATCCATTCTTCTTGTCTTCCTTGATCTTGAGATTAATGGTTTTAGTACGCTGGCCATCATCAATACCCGTGAACTCCGCCTGGTCAGATTTCTTATCGAAGATCTCCAGTTCATCCACCATAGCACTTTGCAGGTTCTTGGTGGCTATGGTAGGGTCATCGCTAAAAAACTCTTCTCCATCTACCAATATTTTCCGAACCCGCTCACCCTGTGCCGTAATGTTGCCATTCTTATCTACCGTAATACCCGGCAGCTTTTTCAACAGGTCTTCCACTGTTGCACCGGGCGCTACACGAAAACTATCGGCTTTATAGACCACCGTGTCACCTTTCATCCGGATGGCCGGTATCG
Source organism: Sphingobacteriales bacterium (assembly GCA_046317915.1). Lineage (GTDB taxonomy): Bacteria > Bacteroidota > Bacteroidia > Chitinophagales > Chitinophagaceae > Pollutibacter. The sequence goes on along the minus strand of JBKCVJ010000249.1, from coordinate 1,462 downwards.
TTTTCCTAATGATGATCTCTTGTAGTAACTTGCTCTTAGCCGTGAGGTAAACATTACCAATATCAAACGGCTTATCACTAAGTTCAATGCTATCGCCATAATCTACAAAGCCGGGGGAGGTGACCATCATCCAGTATTTGCCGGGATTGGCCTGGAGACTGAACTGGCCCTGTGCATTGGCCCGTCCAAAAGTCACGAGAACCGAGTCCTGTCGCTTCAACAACAGAATAGAAGCGTTGACCAACTGCTTCTTGTTAGAGGTGTCTGAGACCGAGCCGGTAACGGTTAGCTTTTGGCTGTATGCCGCGGTCATGGTCAACAGCAACCACAACACAAGGATTGTTTTTCTCATAAGCGGTTTAAAACTAATGCTAATTCTCAAAGAGTTATATTGAGTAATGTTTAAAGGTTGTTAAACTCCATATATGGCAACGAAAAGCAAGACCTCCACAAAGAAGCCTGTAAAAGCCTCTCACGCTGCGCCAAAACGCTACGAAGAGGAACATTTTATTGATACGCAGAAACCTGTCTGGAACTATTCACTGCTGAATAAAGAAGTGATACGCAATTTTCAGAATGGCACTCTTTATAACGCGTATGACTATTTCGGAAATAAACAACGCATTGTATTTGATACAGAAGGAACCTATTTTGCCGTATGGGCGCCTAATGCGACGCGCGTTACGGTGAAGGGAAACTTTAATAGTTGGAACAACGATACCCATCCCTTGTTTGTGCGGCTTGATAACAGTGGGATCTGGGAAGGATTCATTCCCGGTGTAAAGCGCGGGGAAATATACAAATATCACATCGATGGGTATAAAGGTGCTAAGCTCGACAAAGGTGACCCCTATGCGCATTTCTGGGAACTCAAGCCACTTACGGCCTCTATCACCTGGAATTTTGAATACAGTTGGAACGATGGGGAATGGATGAAACATCGAAAAGGCAATAATGCCCTCAATGCGCCTTTCTCTGCGTATGAAGTGCACCTGCCCAGCTGGCGCCGTCCTGATAAAAATGACGAGGGATCCTATTTCACGTACTGGCAGATTGCTGAACAACTCGTGCCTTATGTGAAGGATATGGGATTCACGCACGTAGAACTGATGCCCGTGATGGAGTATCCGTTCGACGGCTCCTGGGGCTACCAGGGCACTGGCTATTTCGCGCCTACTTCGCGCTTTGGCCATCCCGAAGAGTTTATGGCGATGATCGACTATTTCCATCGGGAAGGGATCGGCGTTATATTAGATTGGGTTCCCTCACATTTTCCATACGATGCGCACGGATTATTTATGTTCGATGGGACGCATACCTATGAATATGCGGATATGCGTAAGGGCTACCATCCGGATTGGAACAGTTACATTTTTAATTACAAACGAGGAGAAGTCAAGTCCTTCCTGATCTCCAACGCCAGATATTGGTTTGATAAGTTTCATATCGATGGGATTCGCGT
>JBKCVJ010000248.1:0-4565 GCA_046317915.1 Sphingobacteriales bacterium | reverse complement strand
TGTTTCAACAACTGCTGCATGTTATTTTTTTGGCGTATACCAAATGGGAGAGCTCCAAGCTCTTTCCTGAATTGATTTCGGAACCGATGCCGGATATTTTACTTTCTCCCTCAGTTCATCGTAAAAGGTCCAACGGGCCGTGGGCAGTTCTATGACCCTCACATAGTAAAACGCCGTTTGTGCAGGATCAAATTTGGGATCTGTCCATACTGCTTTCAGTTCCACACTTCCTTTGGTGGCAGATGGTTTCCCGGTGGCAGAATCAATGGGTGCGTTTAATGGCGTTACTGTTCCATCGCGTTTGATAGCCCGGCCACTGGATACTGCTACAGTGTAGATCATTTCCTTGATCTGCCCTTTTTCCATCCAGCCTTTAATGATCTGGATGCGATCCAGGTTTGCACCGTTCGGATCTTTGCTGGCCCACACCAGGAATTTTGGTGACTTGTTTTCTGCAGTTTTCAGGTCACTTCCCATCGGCACACCTTTTTGGTATCCATCCTTCACGAGTTCATCGTAACTGGCATATTCATTTGCGTAATCATAGCCTGCAAAGAATCGTACTTTTATTCTGGTGCCGCTTGTTGCAAATGTTTCTTTGGCTTTCATGGCATCCCAGATATTTTCACGCGTGTTTGCTGGAGCCCAAACTCCACACAACGCACCTGGATTGATGTCATAAGCTTCTGCCCAGCCGTCAATGGATTGGGTAGACCTGCTCTTCGCGGTGTTGTCTGCCACTCCGTGGCTGCCTACTTTGTAATTGTCTTCTTCAACATTGCTTGGCATGCCATTATGATTGTCTGTTCCGCCTACAAAACCATATTTGAATGGATTGATGCCGAGTTTCTCCTGGTAATCCAGTCCTTTTTCCAAACCATAACGCACGAAGTTTTTCTTCATGAATACCCGGCCACTGTATTTTTCCATCGTCGTGGCATTTTCAAAATCTGCAAACTCATCATTGGCCCAGAAGCGGGGTACCACTTCTGAATTGCCTTTGATCTGCATCATTTCGATCAGGGGTTCAAACTCCTGCCGGGTTTTTGCATAGGCGGCGTCAATGGGTTTTCCTTTGGAATCAACTTCATTAAACATAAGTCCCTTGCTGGCATTGGAGTTGTGCGGAATAGCCAGTAGGGTATGGCCCGCTTCATTCTCCTTTTTCATCCATTCCCAAAGTGCTTCTTCCCGCGGAATTTCGTAAGCACTCATTGGCAGGTCTGTGACTTTGTTGGTGCGGAAAATGATATTGCGATGCAGATTGGCGCCAGCGGGTGCTGAAGACCATTCAAACGCATGGAGCGTTGTGAACTTACCTGGCTTATAATATTTTTCCGTTGCGGCCTGGATCTCTTTCCAACCACTTTTTGTAGTCTCTGGTCCCTGGTAGAACTCCGGATGCTGTGGGTTAGCTCCCCGGTTGTTGCCGGCAACATATTTAATAAAGAGCGCCATTGCTTCTTCATAGGTCTTGGCATTACGAATAGCGGTGGTGGCCTCATGATCATTGCCGGGCGAACCTGGTGTCATCAGGGAATACATTTCGCCAATGTATTCTGCGTGGTCAGTAACCGCACAGAAATCCAGGGGTACATGCAATTTCATTTTTACTTCATTGCTTTCCACTTCTTCCCCCATCGCAAATCGGTAGGCATCTTCAGGTCTTAAGCGCGCTCCACCGATGTATGCGTCGAGTGAATAAGCCGTATGGATATGTGTTTCCCCGAAGTATGCTTCCTTCATGGGGTTTGAAACAATGGATACGACTGTCGTGTCTTTTGCTGCTGCCGTTTCTGCTTTTTTACTGCTGTCACTGCTGTTGCAACTGGCGAGAATGACGGCGGCAGTGATGATATGAATATGTTTCATGCGAAATGTTTATGTTATTTTTTAGGGGTGTACCAAATCGGTGAGGTGTAGCATCTTTCCTGGATGATCATCGGCACGTTTTTATCCATCTTAATTTTGTACTTCATGGCGTCATATGCTGTCCATCGGGGCGATGGAATTTCCAGTACCCTCACATAATAAACTGCTGAAAGCGCAGCATCAAAATCAGGATCTGTCCATACGGTTTTTAGTTCCGCATCGCCAATGCTATTTTCCGTAGTGCAGTTCTCGAGATTCACGGTATTCCCTACTGCAGGGATCTTTCCGGTGGCATCCATTTTCCTTTTCTCCGCATCGCCCCAGGCTACATTGTAGATTTTCTCATGCTTGTTTCCTTTTGCATCGATCCATCCTTTGATGACCTGGATCCTGTCAAGGTTAACACCGATGGCATCTTTCATGGCAAGAATCATGAAGCTTGGTTTTTTGCCGGCAACAACGGGCAGGTCTCCTCCCATCGGTACGCCTTTGCTGTATCCTTTTTCCGCCATATTGGTGGCATTCAGATCTTCATTCGTAAAATCATATCCACCGAAGAAACGCACGGTGATCCTGGGTCCGGTAGTGGCATAGGTTTCTCTCCGTTGCATCGCATCCCAGATGGCTTCGCGGGTATTGGACGTGGCCCAAACACCCGTCCATCCGCTGCCGCTGTATTCCCATCCTTTGATCACCACCTTACCGTTTTTGGCAGAGGTTTCATCCCATCTTTCTTTCGATGGCTCCAGAACTTTGAACTTACCCCAGGTATTGCTTTCTTCAGGCGCAGCAAGTCCGGTATGTGAGTCGGTGCCACCAGCCATTCCATATTTGAATGGGTTTACACCCAGTTCCTGTTCAAATTTCAATCCGTCTTTGAGTGCCTCGCGGATGTATTCCGTTTTCAGCATCTCCGGTTTTTTAAGGATCTGAATTCCGAGATTACCCTTGTCCCAGATTTCGAAATTGGCAAATTCATCATTGGGTGAAATAGAGGGATGGGCCTCGCTTGTGCCTTTGTATTGTGTTACTTCAAAAAGTCGTTCCCATTTGTTGCGGGCCTCGGCGTATTCTTTAGTGATGGGCTTGCCGGCGAGGGTGGTTAGGGAGAACATCAGTCCGTTGCTCGCATTTCCATTGTGGGGAATGGCGAGGATCTTTCCGCCCGTTTTGTCTTCATAAGCCTGCATCCATTTCCATAATGATTCCGGATCTGCAGACACCATCGTGTTTTCTGGGATCATCTGCCGGGCTTCTTCTCCATTCCCTCGGTAGATGATATTGCGGTGGAGATTGTTTCCGCCAGCATAGTTGCTGGTCCACTCGTAACCAATGAAAGCCGTGAACTTACCCGGCTGGTTGTATTTGTCCATGATGGCGGTGTTTTTATCCCACACGGATCGGGAAAATTTCTCATCCGTCAGTTCTTTGGGCAGGTTGTTGTTGGATTGCTGATGGATCATATCATTTTTGGTTTCCGTAGCAAGCTTGGGATCACCTGAGGTCATGCCATCATGCCATTTTTTGAGCAGGGGCACTTTCATCAGTTCCGGATCGCCATCCAGGATATAGGCGATAACCCCCATCCCATCCGAGTGATCAGAAACCACTAACCAGTCGAGCGGCCGGATCAGCTTTGCCTTTTGTCCGGTATTGCTATTGACTTCCTCACCCATCGCGAAGCGAATGGCATCTTCAGGCCCTACCGTTGTGCCGGAAGCACCGGCATCTCCGCTCCAGGCCGTATGCAAATGCTGGTCCCCCCAATACACGCGTTCGGGGAATGCGGTGTTGGCTACTGTAGCGGTTTGTCCAATGGTCTGGGTAGAATCTGTTGGGTTCTTGTTTTTGGCGGAATCCTGGTCAGCACAACTGAACATCAGGCAGGTAAAGCAGCAAAGCAGAATGGAATTCTTCATATGCAGGGGGTTAAAAATATACTGTTGGTTATGGATGTGGGTATACGATACCTGCACGCTTGAGGGAGGATAATAGCGTAGAGATACGTGCAATGTAGATAGGATCGATGGCAACCAAGATTAAATGCGAGCGGTTCTTGTATAAACAGACTTAATCTTTACAAATTTGAGTGCGGTTTACACTGTAATCAGACCGATTTTTCCGCTTGCATCTTCATGTAAAGGCCCGGCGCCATTCCCTTTTCTTTTTTGAAAGCATTGATGAACGTGATCCGGTTTGAGAATCCTGCTTCCTTCGCCATCGCCTCGAGGGTCATATGATGTTTGTCCCCGGCCGTCTGCAAAAAATATTCAATCCTTTGATGATTCAACCAGTTGCTGAAGTGCATGTCATATGCATGGTTAATGGCATATGATAATTGATACAAAGGAATCTCAATTTCTTTGGAAAGATCATGAATGGTATAACCCGTTTGCAGAAAAGGCTTGCTGTTCTTTACATAGCTTTCAAGCTTCTGGATAATTTCATCTATCGGGACGGATAAGGAACGATGATCTGATGTGGAGGGTGCATCAGGAACTGAGGTTGACTTGGCTTGAATGATGTCCGCATTACTGCGACGATTAACATATCCATATAGCACATCAGGGGAGAAAATCAAGAATAAAAGAACACTGATCAACGTCAAGGAAAGGCTGATCGATAAAAAATGAAGGTTAAACCAGCTCAGGTGGTAGATAGCGCCAATGATTCCGGGCATTAACAAAGGAATG
>JBKCVJ010000247.1:0-4063 GCA_046317915.1 Sphingobacteriales bacterium | reverse complement strand
TGATATCGTTGCAGTGTCTGATCTGTGGAAGCTGCGGCGCGAGGAAGCAAAGGATTTCTTTACCAGTAAGATGGGCCATGATGTGCAGGCTGTGCGCAACAATGATGAACTCTATCGGATCAAGGACCTCGATGCGGTGATCATCAGCACGGCGGATTTTCAGCACGCCCTGCATTGCACAGAAGCAGTGAACAATGGAAAAGATGCGTACTGCGAAAAACCTTTTGCAGAGACGATGGCGGACAACCGTGCAGCACTTAAAGCCGTGAAGGCATCAAACAAAATTGTTCAGATCGGTTCACAAAGAAGAAGTGGCGGTAACTATAAAGCAGCAGCGGATTTTGTGCAGCAGGGAAAGTTTGGTCCCATCACCATGGTGGAGCTTACCTGGAACGTGAACCAGCCGGGAAGATGGCGCAGACCCAATGTGGTGCCGAAGCTGAAAGAAGAGGATACCGACTGGAAACGATTTTTGATGAACAGGCCCTTTGAGGCTTTTGACCCGCGCAAGTACCTGGAGTTTCGATTGTTCTGGCCGTATTCTTCCGGCATGCCGGGCCAGTGGATGTGTCACCAGATTGATACGGTGCATTGGTTCACGGGACTCAACCATCCACGGTCCGTTGTAGCCAACGGCGGCATCTATGCCTGGAAAGACGGAAGACGAAATTGGGATACGATGACGGCCGTTTTTGATTATGGTCCGGCCGATGATGTAAGGAGTGGCTTCCAGGTGACCTTCGCTTCGCGTATGCACAATGGCGATGAGAATCCCGCGGAGATCTATTATTCCAATGGGGGCGAGATGAACCTCAATACCAATAAGATTTCGCCACGAGGCGGACTTACCAAAGGATTTGCTGACGCGATGGGCATGCAGCCCAATCTGCTTCCGGAGATGAAACTGGAAGATGTGAAAGTGGCATCATCTGCCAACACAGGCGGTGATCCACTAACATCTGCGCATATGCGAAACTGGATGGAGTGTGTGCGTTCCCGTAAGCAACCCAATGCACCGATTGAAGCGGGCTATGCGCATTCCATTGCCAGCATTATGACCAATGCTGCGGTGCGTACCGGAGAGAAAGTCACCTTTAACGAAAAGACGCAGGAAGTGATGGCCGGAGGAAAAGTATTTCATTTATGATTTGGTTGCTGGCACTGATGTTTTGGCAACAGCAAGGCCCTGTCATTGGTGTATGCACATCGCTGAGCAATGATTCCCTGCTGGCGGCAAATCATGTCTTGCGATTGGAGGAATCCGTGTCCAACACATTCAATCCCCGCAATGTGAGCGAGGAAAAATTCCAGCAAATCCTTCGAAAAATAAAGACAGCAAAGACCCAGGTGCTGTCGGCCAATGTGTTCATCCCCGGAAGCATTAAGCTAGTGGGCCCTGCATTGAATGAATCACTTGTGCTCGGTTATGTTGATACCGTGATGAAACGCGCCAGCATGGCCGGGCTGAAGATCATTGTGTTGGGCAGTGGCGAAGCAAGGCGGATCCCCGCTGGTTTTGATTCTGTACAGGCATCGAAGCAGTTTATTAGCATTGCCCGCAAAATGGCCGATGTGGCAGCTAAATACAATATGCTTATCGCGATGGAAAACCTTAACCACACGGAGACCAATATGATCCTGAGTTTTCGTGAAGCGGTCAAATATGCCAAGGCCATCGATCATCCCCATTTCAAACTCACGGCTGACATCTACCACATGTTGATGGAGAACGAGCCTGCGGAGCATTTACTGGAAGGCAAGGGCCTGCTCGTGAACGTTCACATCGCTGAGAAAGAAGAGCGTGCCTATCCGGGTAAGCGTGGCACGGATTTTCGGCCATATTTCCGGGCGATGAAAGAGATCAATTACTCTGGTGGGATCATGATTGAGTGCAGGTGGGGAAAGATAGAGGGGGAGCTACCCTTGGCTGTCCAAAACCTTTCTGGTCAATGGTTTAAATGAAGAACCAGACAGTAACATGTGTAGACTAATAATATTCCTTAGTTGTTTATTGTCTTGCATTGGCTGCAGAGAAACTTCAGTCGATAATACATTAGCAAGCAAAAATATACCTGCCAATGCCGAAGTAGTGCGGCAGTTGCTCGGATTGTGGTTAACTGAGAATAATGAAAAGATGAATATTCCCATTGACAAGGACTCGATCTTCTTTCCTGAACGTTTTACCGCCTACTACTACACTACAAAAGAAGATTCCATCTTTATTCAATATGACGATATTCTGTATAGGGCTAGAGTGCGTATAAATGGTGACACGCTGTTTATGAATGCAGAAGATGGTATTATTCGTTTTATCAGGGTTGATGAAGATTGATCATGATTTTTGTTATTTTTTATCCTCATTACGTGTCTTATACCTGCTATCTATGAGAAAATTTTACATACTATTGGCTGTATTTGTATTCAATAGTCTGATTGTTTCTGCACAAAAAAGAACTATTCAAGGCCGTATAATCTCTCATGAGTTAGAGTCGCTGTCTCATGTGTATATCTTCCAAAATGATACCATCGAGCTTGGGAGAACGGACCAGTACGGGAAGTTTTCAATTGATATATCGTCTGATGTGATAAGGCTTGCAAGTGTTGGTTTTGAAACAGCAGTCATTGCGTTAAAACCTGATTGCGACTATGTGGAGTTGGTATTGATGCCGAACTGGCATATTGATTTCGCATCACCCAGGCAAGTGGATAAATTCAGGCGGAAAGAATTTGATAAAATACCCGACTTGCATTCGCTGGCATTTGCAAATGGCATCTTTCGTAAGAAAGAGGTTTGTTATACCCGTGAATTTCGACCTGATAAGCCAGTCTTGGATAGTATTACTAAAGTTATTAAAGCACGATATTTCGAACTCAAAAATGTCTTCAAAGTGATTAGCATTGGTGATACCATCGGGATACCTTTTGCACAGAGCTTTAACTACGATGCGGAGCGTCGGACGGCACTGAATGGTTATTCTGCTTATGGTTCTGTTCCACCTAACCATTGCCGGGTTGAGGCCGTGGTGGTATCAAAGAATAAGAAAAATGGTGGATTGAATTTAGTATACCGAGTTTTAAACGTAGGCACCTGTGGTGCGAATTGCAAGTACGGCGACCAGCCGATGCGTGAAGGGATCATGTTTGATGTAAATATGAAATACTATATGATTATGTCAAAGAAAACGTATCAGTTTTAAGGAATCAGAATTAGAAAGGGAGAAGCTTCTCACCTCTCCCTTTATCTTCTCACTTATTTAATCGCAAGTTCCACAGACTTCTTCTTCAACAACTTCACATCCACATCTTCCACCACAGGATCAGGAAGTAAAATCAGTGATACTCCTTTTTTCTTCCACCAATCTCCGCCCTGGAGCTTGGAGAAGTGAATCACGCCGATCATATACTTGCGGTCGTCTTCATGTGCATGCCATTCTTCAATGGATTCAAAATCATCTTTGGGAATAGAAGCCCACTCGTCGAAACTCACATACACTTTCAAATGAAAATCATTGCTCAGTACATTGGGTGTATGGTGATAGAGCTTTTTGTATTCATATCGATATTGATAACGGAGTGCGGAAATGTCTGAAAGCACCGCTGACGCAGTAGGGAAGGAGCCTGCGCCCTTGCCATAGAAGAACTGCTTATCTGCAAAGCCGCTCTCGATCACAACGCCGTTGTATTCATTTTTCACAAAGGCCAGATGGTCTTCCTGACGCACAAACTGCGGGATCACAAAAGCCGCCACGCCACCGCTCTTCAGTTTCTGCGCCTGGGCAACCAGCTTAATGGAGAAATGTTTTTCCGTGGCTACCACGGCATCCTGTAATTGAATATTTTGGATACCTGAGAAACTGATGTCCGTAGGCTTGGCAACAATTCCATACGCGTGGTTCAATAGTAATGTCCATTTGTTCAAAGCATCCCATCCGTCAACATCCAAAGTTGGATCTGATTCCGCAAATCCTAGTTGCTGGGCCAGCAGCAGCGCCTCTTTAAAGCCCAGCTTGTCTTCAAACATTTTCGTCAGGATGAAATTGGTAGACCCATTAGCAATGGCTTT
>JBKCVJ010000246.1:0-35218 GCA_046317915.1 Sphingobacteriales bacterium | reverse complement strand
TGGAATTTTGCTGCATGCCTAAGTGGCCGAAGTGAACTGTTGGAGAAAACGGACATCGTTCTCGCTGAACAAACGGATATCATTGATGCCATACTTCAACAAGGCCGGCCTTTCCACACCCATGCCAAATGCGAAGCCGGTATATTTTGTGCTGTTGATTCCGCAGTTCTCTAACACATTGGGATGCACCATACCACAGCCCAGGATCTCCAGCCAGCCGGTGCGTTTGCAAACGGAGCATCCGCTGCCATTGCACAGCATACAGCTGATGTCCATCTCCGCACTGGGTTCAGTGAACGGGAAATAGCTGGGCCTGAACCGCACTTTCACATCCTTGCCAAACATCTCCTGCACAAAAAAGTAAAGGGTTTGTTTCAGGTCCGCGAAAGAAACGTTCTCATCGATATATAATCCTTCCACCTGGTGGAAGAAACAATGGCTGCGGGAGCTGATGGTTTCATTGCGGTACACGCGGCCGGGGCAGATTATCCTGATGGGGAGCTGTCCTTTTTCCATCTCGCGGATCTGGATATTTGACGTGTGTGTACGCAACAGCCAGTCTGGGTTCTGCGATAAATAAAACGTGTCTTGCATATCCCTTGCCGGGTGATTCTCTGCAATATTCAACGCCGTGAAATTGTGCCAGTCGTCCTCAATCTCCGGACCTTCCGCCACGGCAAAACCAAGCTTCTGGAAGATCGACACAATTCGGTTACGCATCAGCGTTACCGGATGGCGGCTACCGGTTGGCAAAGGATCGCCGGGGAGGGTGAGATCGATGTGGTGCGCAGTGTTGCTGTCGTCATCACCGATGCCGGCTTTAAGGGATTCAAACTTTTCTTCTGCAAATTGCTTGAAGCCGTTCATTACCTGCCCAAATGCTTTTTTCTCATCAGCCGGAACATTTTTCATTTCCCCCATGAGGGATTTTACCAGGCCTTTGGAGCCCAGGTATTTTGTCCGGAATTGTTCCACGTCATCGGCAGAAGCGGCCACTGCTTCGGCAATTTCTTTTTTGTATTGCTCGATCTGTTGAATAATGCTGTCCATCCCGCCAAAGGTAACAACATGGGCGGATATACACGATCACACTTCCACACTTTCATATTACATTTGCCTATGCTCGATCTCACTGATTTTCTTGATCCTGTTGATCCTTACCTGTTGTCTGAAGACATGGGCTATAAAGAAGGCCAGATTGGCCGGTCCGTGCATGCCTATACCGATGAATTCCCAGACCTTACGCATCATGAGCTGGTGATCCTGGGCTGCGGGGAGCAACGCGGCGCGGGACAGGGGGGTGGCAGCAATGCCGCTTCGGACGCCATCCGGCATGAGTTTTACAGCCTGTATTTCTGGCACAAAGACATTGCTATAGCGGATCTTGGCAATATCCGTTATGGCGCCACCCTGGGGGATGTGTATGCCGCCCTTCGGATGGTGGTGCGTGAGTTGATGGACCAGGGCAAGACCGTGGTGATTCTTGGTGGTTCGCATGACCTAACCCTTGCGCAGTATGATGCGTATCGGGACCAGAAACGGATCATCGAGGTGGTGAGCATAGATGCCCTCATCGATCTCACCATTGAGAGTCCATTGCGCTCAGATAATTTCCTGATGGAGATGCTGACAGGTGAACCTAATTATATCCGGCATTACAACCATCTGGCTTTCCAGAGTTATCTCGTGCATCCGCATATGCTGGAAACGATGGACAAGCTGCGCTTTGATTGTTTCCGTGTGGGCCATATCAAAGAGCACCTGGAGGAGATGGAGCCCGTGTTCCGTAATTCACAGTTGCTCAGTATTGATATATCAGCGCTGCAACATGCAGTAGCGCCGGCGAACCGTATTTCGCCAAACGGCCTGAATGGGGAAGAGGTTTGTACGCTCACCCGATTTGCAGGGATGAGTCCTTCCATCAACAGCATCGGGATTTACGGGTATCGGATGGAACTGGATGAGCATGCGCTGACGGCTAAACAGATCGCGCAGATGCTTTGGTATTTTTTAGACGGGAGGTATAAGGGATTGCAGGAAGCATCCTTGCAGGAGAAAGATCATTTTAACGAGTTCCACACCAGTTTTTCGGAAGTGGAAACCATCTTCCTGCAAAGTAAAAAAACGGGTAGGTGGTGGATGCAGTTACCCAATAAAAACTACATCGCCTGTTCGTATAACGATTACATGCTGGCCAGTCACAATGAGATCCCTGAGCGCTGGCTGCGTGCACAAGAGAGAGAATAATATGAGATCATTTCCCAGGCTTTTATTGCTGACACTGTTCCTGTTCATGATCTCCTGCACCACAGGGCAGCATATCCGGAAGCAACCACCTGAGTTCCTGGCGGGTGATTCCGTGTTTGCCAATGCGCACCTAGGCGTGTCTGTGTATGATCCGGCAGCGGGCAAATTTATCTTCAGTTACCAGGACGATAAATATTTTGTGCCTGCCAGTAACACCAAGATCATGAGTTGCTATGCGGGGATGAAGTACCTGGATTCTGTTTTGGTGGGATTGAAGTATGTGCAGCTGGATACCGCGCTGGTGCTGATCCCTACGGGTGATCCTACTTTTCTTCACCGGGATTTTCCCAAACAACCCGTTGCAGATTTCATCAGGGGCCTGCAGGGAAAAACCTATATGGCCACCAATCATTGGTATGACCAGGCGCTGGGTTATGGCTGGAGCTGGGATGATTATTCCGATTACTACATGGCGGAGCGAAGTGCGTTTCCGGTGTATGGTAATTTGATCCGCTGGTTCCAGGAAAAGGGGAAGAAAGAGAATCCCTCTTATGCCGGAGATACGGTTGACTTATTTGTGTATTCAGAACCGGAAGTGAATGGTAAGGTGAGTTTTGGCAAGGTAGAAAAAGGCGCAGCATTCAATGTGATCAGGGATCGGGATAAAAACGATTTTACCATTTACGAGGGCCGGGAGCAACATGCTGAAATCGATATACCTTATGTAACCCATGGCATTGAAACGGGCTTGCAGCTGATGAAAGATTCCCTTCATACCACAGTGTTGCCTTTGGGTGGAAACCTGCAGAAGTACTGGTTTGACGCATCGAAGCCGGTGTACAGTCAGGAGTTGGATTCCTTGTTGAAGCCGATGATGTACAACAGTGATAACTTCTTTGCTGACCAGATCCTCTTGATGGCGGGCATGAAACTCACGGGCGAACTGCGCACGGCAAAGGCCATCGATACCATACTGAAAACGGACCTTAGCGGCTTCCCGGATAAGCCAAAATGGGTGGATGGCAGTGGCCTCAGCAGGTTTAATTTGTTTACACCACGTGATATGATCTGGGTGCTGGATAAAATGAAGAAAGAATTCAGTTGGAACCGCATCACGGGCATTTTTCCTACGGGTGGTAAGGGAACATTACGCAGTTATGTGGGGGAGAATGGAAGACTGTATGCCAAGACGGGTACGCTCACTGGTGTAATGGCTTTGAGTGGTTATGTGGTTACCAATAAGAACCGCACGTTGATCTTCTCCGTGATGGTAAACAATCATACACAACCTACCCGTGTGATCAGGGAAAAGATCAGCAGTTTCCTGAAATATCTCATCGAACATTATTGATGAAACATCCTGGCCAGTTGTTCCTGCCTGAATTCAATATAGGTAGGTGCGCCGTCAATAGTGGTATTGGTAGTTGCGCAGCCGAAGAGCGAAGAGATGAGCGCATGCATCTCTTTACTGCTCAGTGATTTTCCGGCTTTGATGCTTTGTTGTGATACCATGGAGCGCACCAGTTTCTCCCGCTTCGAGAATTTGAAGGTGCTTGTAAAATGCTTGAATTGTTCCAGCAGTTGCTCGATGACTTGTTTTTCATTGCCTTGTTCCACATCTGCCGGTGTGCCCTGGATCACAAAACTATTGGCACCGAAGGGTTCCAGCGCATAACCCAACTGCTGCAGGTCAGGAAGCAGGTCATTCACCAGTACTGCATCGGCGGGTGTGCAGGAGATGCTGATAGGAAACAGGCTTCTTTGTGTGGCCATTGGTTTTCCATCTGCCGCATCTGCGAGGCGCTCATACAATACTCTTTCATGCGCCAGTTGTTGATTCACGACCAGGAATCCGCGGTTGGTGGGCACCAGGATGAATTGCTGCCTGATCTGCGTGAAGTCTGCAGTCCAATCAATCTCCAGTGCTGCGCCTATGCGTGGTGCAGGTTGTACTAAGGGTGAAGCATCTTGTTGGGTATCCTGCATCAGGTCCTTCCAGTTCTTGAGGCCTGCATTCTTATCAATGAAATGGGCCTGGTGCTTTTGCGTGAACGTATGAAATAAGGAGGATGATGTTGCGTGTTGTTGCTTGTCTTCCGTGAATGGTTTGTTGATGGCATCCAGTTGTTGCACATGCGGATCCAGATCAAAATCCAGGGTTGGTGTGATGCTGTATTGGGCGAGTGCGTGTTTCACTGCGGCCTGCACAAATGCGTACATGATCTTCTCATCGTCAAACTTGATCTCCTGTTTGGTTGGATGCACGTTGATGTCAATATGCGCGGGATCAAGATCAAAGAACAACACATACATCGGGTATGCATCTGCCGGGATCAGGTCATGGTATGCATTCATGATGGCATGATGCAGATAGGCGCTTCTGATGTATCTGTTGTTGACAAAAAGGTATTGGTCACCTCGTGTTTTTTTCGCGGTTTCCGGTTTCCCAACGTAGCCGGTGATGTCAAGATAATCTGTGTGTTCCTGAACGCTGACCAGTCTTGCGTTGTAGGGTGTGCCGAGCAATTGTACGATGCGTTGCTTGAGGTTGCCGCGTTCCAGGTGAAACACCTGCTGACCGTTGCTCGTCATCGAAAAAAACACCTGGGGAAATGCCAGGGCAACGTGTATGAATTCGTCAACGATGTGGCGCATCTCTGCGGCATTGCTCTTGAGGAAGTTCCTGCGTGCCGGCACGTTGAAGAAGAGGTTCTTCATGGCGATGCTGGTGCCGTTGTTGGCGGAGCAGGGTTCCTGCAATTTCACCACGCTGTTATCAATCTCAATGTAGGTGCCCAGTTCATCTTCTGCGCGTTTGGTTCTCAGTTCCACCTGTGATACGGCGGCGATGGAGGCCAGTGCTTCGCCACGGAATCCCATGGTGCGGATCTGGAAGAGATCATCGATGTTTCGGATCTTGGAGGTGGCGTGGCGCTCAAAGCTCATGCGCGCATCGGTACCGCTCATGCCCTTGCCATTGTCTATCACCTGCACCAGTTGCTTGCCTGCATCCTGGATGATGAGCCGCACTTCAGTTGCACCTGCATCCACGGCATTTTCAAGCAATTCCTTCACTGCACTGGCGGGCCTTTGGATCACTTCGCCAGCAGCAATTTGGTTTGCAATATTATCCGGAAGCAGTTGAATGATGTCGCTCAAATCCACTAATTTTAAAAGCTCTAAAATTACGACAATTTAAAGCCTGATGCAGAAGTTTATCGGAGTTCTTCTCTGTCTTTTCCTGATTTTTCCCGCATATGCCCAGAAGACGAGTTCCTTGTCCAGAAAGGATTGGGTAGACTCTGTTTTCAGGACCTTGAGTCCGGACGAAAAGATCGCCCAACTGATTGTGGTGCGCAGTTCTTCTATTGATTCGCGCACAGGGAAAGTGAGTTTTTATGATGAGAAAGTGGCTGATGCCATTCGCAAGTATAATGTAGGTGGTGTTTGTCTTTTTCAGGGCGGTCCGGTGCGACAGGCGCTGATGCTGAACCAGTTTCAGATGATGGCAAAAATGCCTTTGTATGTTTCCATTGATGCGGAAACGGGGCTGGGTATGCGGATGGACAGTGTGCGTGCATTACCTAGGCAAATGATGTTGGGTGCGGTCAGTGATCCCGGGATCATTTATGAATATGGCCGATGGGTTGGAAGGCAGTGCAAGCGCATGGGGATCCATATGAATTATGCGCCTTGTGTTGATGTGAACAACAATCCTGATAATCCTGTGATCAATGATCGCTCTTTTGGTGAGAATAAAGAAAAGGTGGCTTCTTACGCGATCATGTACATGAAAGGTATGCAGGCCGAAGGGATCCACACCTGTGCCAAGCATTTCCCGGGGCATGGTGATGTGGCCGTGGATTCACACCTTGATCTTCCGGTGATCAACAAAACGCGTCAGCAGCTGGACTCATTGGAGCTCTATCCTTTTCGCAAACTGATAGAGGCTGGAGTAGATGCGGTGATGGTGGGGCATTTGTTTATTCCCGTGTTAGATAGTCGCGAGCACAGGGCCTCATCGATCTCAAAAAATAACGTGACTACTTTATTGAAAGACGACTTAGGATTCAAGGGGATGATCTTTACCGATGCGCTGGAAATGAAAGGGGTTACCAAATATTTCCCGGGTGGTGAGATCTCATCTGAAGCATTGGTTGCAGGTAATGACCTCTTGTGTTTGCCCGAGGATATTGAAGGGACCATTTCTTCAACAAAGCAGAAGATCAATAAGAAGCAATTGAGTTGGGATGATATCGACAGGAGTGTGATGAAACTCTTGCAGGCAAAGTATGATGTGGGCCTGGCCAACTGGAAGCCAACGGACACTGCGCATTTGGCCGAAGATCTCAATATGTCATCTGGATCTATTCGCAAGCGTGTGGCGGAGCAGGCCATTACGATGTTGCGGTATGATGACAAGGCAGCGTTCCCGCTGCATCGCAGCAGGACGGGCAGGATCGCTTACCTCGCCTTTGGGATCGGGAATGATAACGTTATGGCTAAACGCATGCGTAGTGATTACAATGCCGATGTGTACTACTACAACTATACCCGTGATTCTTTGCGAAACGCATCCTTACTACAGTTGCTGACCAGTCGCTATGATGCAGTGGTCATCGGCCTTCACCAGCTCAGGCGTTTCCCTGCGGGACGGTTTGGTATGAGTGAAGGTGCGCTGCAGCTCATTGAGTCTTTACAAAATCGGGTACCCAATACCGTTATGGTGTTCGGAAATCCTTATGCCGCGAAGTATGTATCGTCAGCGAAAAACATCATCACTTGTTATGAAGATGAATCCATCATACAGGAGACAGCAGCGGATATGTTGTTGGGATTCCAGGTGATGAAGGGTACGCTTCCGGTATCGGTTACATCGGCCTTTCCATCCGGATCAGGCATACAGCGCAGTATTCTTCCGGTGGCTACGGAGATCATTGGGATGGATATTAACGCGCTGGGCAGTATTGATTCCATTGCCAACGATGCCATCCGTCAGCATGCCACACCTGGTGCGGTTGTGTTGGTGGCCAAGGATGGTAAGATTGCTTATTATAAAACTTTTGGGCACTATACCTATGACAGTACGGAACAGGTTGGCCTGGAGAGTATTTATGATATGGCTTCGGTAACCAAGATCGCTGCCACTACGGTTTCCATCATGAAACTCTATGATCAGGGAAGGCTGGACCTGGAGAGTACCCTCGGGGATTTTATTCCCTGGGTGCGTGGAACAGATAAGGAGAAGATTGTTATCAGGGATGTGCTTTTGCACGAGGCAAGATTGAAAAGCTTTATTCCGTTTTACCGGGAAACGATGGATACGGCGTCTGGCGTTCCATCTTCCAGGATTTATACGGGAACGATGTCTGCGGGTTTCCCATACCGTGTTGCAGACAGCATGTTCATGCAGGCCAGTTACCGCGATACTTTGTATAAGCGGATTGCGGACAGCAAGTTGGAGAAGCCCAATAGCTATATCTACAGCGATAACGATTTTATTTTCCTGGGCTTGATTGTAGAGGCTATTTCCGGGATGAAGCTGGAGGATTATGTGCGGAAGGAATTTTATGAGCCGATGGGTCTCGTGACAACAGGCTTCAAACCGCGTGAGCGGTTTCCATTGTCCAGGATTTCGCCAACGGAAAATGAAACTTTTTTCCGCAGGCAATTGATCCGCGGGGATGTGCATGATCCGGGTGCGGCGATGTTTGGCGGTGTGGCGGGTCATGCGGGCTTGTTCAGCAATGCCTATGATCTTGCCGTGATCCTGCAGATGTTGCTCAATAAAGGAGTGATCAACGGACATCGGTTTTTGTCTGACACTACCGTGATGCGGTTCACATCATATGGCAGCAGCATCAGCAGGCGCGGACTGGGGTTTGATAAGCCTGAGAAAGACAATGCCACGCGCAAGGAGCCGTATCCTACACTTAGTGCATCACCATTAACTTTTGGCCACACTGGTTTCACAGGTATTGGTGCATGGGCAGATCCAAAACATAATTTGATTTATATCTTTTTATCCAACCGCGTGCATCCCAATGGCAGCAATAAGTTGTTGCAGATGAATGTGCGTCCGAAGATTCACGAGGCGGTGTATCGCGCCCTGCGCAATTAGGCATGGGGCATTAGGCAATAGGCATTGATCTCCGAACTTGCGACCTGCGCTCTGCGACCTGACTATTTCGCCATCTTAATCATCTCTTCCACAATCAGTTTCTGGTGGCTCCAGGGTATGAAGTGTGTGCCTTTGGGGATCATGCGGATCTCCACTTTTGCGGCATTGGTCAGATGAGTTTTTGCATAGTCAACATTACCAGGTGGAACCCAGGTGTCCTGGTCACCGTGAACGAGGTAGACCTTTGTGGTCACTTTCGGAAAATCATTTGCCAGCGATTTTACTTCTTCTTTAAAATGCACGAGTTCAGTATTGCTGGGTTTGAAAGATCCGGGCAGAAAATGATTGAGGGGAAAGGTTTCCATTATGTAGCGCCAGCTTTCTTTGGGCTCAAGCGCGGGATCAACTGAGCCGGAGATCAACATGATGCCGCTGAACATTTGTGGCGCATCGGCAGCCATTTTTACGACCAGCGGTCCGCCAAGCGAATGGCCTGCCAGGTAAACAGGTTTACCATTGTCAAGGTGTTTAATGACTGCAATCAATTGCATACTCTGTTCTGCAAGGGTCATTGCGTTACCAAACTCAGAATAGCCGAAGCCGGGCCGGTCTACGGCAATCATTCGATAGTGAAAAAGGAGTGCCGGCTCTTCCATGTACTTGGTAAAAGCGCTCCAGGCGCTGGGCGATCCGTGGATCAGTACGAGTGTAGGAAGTGTGTCGTTCCCAACAGAGACATAATGGATCTGGTGTTGGTTAATGTTGACGTATCCGGGCTTGAGGTCAAGGCCTTTACGGGCAAAATTTCGAATGGCACGCTCATCGGAGAGTCGGAATGTCATGCATCCGGGTGCTATTAATACCCATAGGAATAGTATGGCAATGACAATAAACACGGTTTTTTTCAGAAAAAACATACCCTCCCGGTTTAACAGGTTAAACGGCGCGTATTTCATCAACAACGCATTCCGGGCAGATTAGTTCTTTTTCTTGGGCCGGAGGTCGCGCGGTTCTTTCTTTTGCTGGTTTTGAGGGTTGCCCTGATTTTTGGGTTGGGCAGGATTATTTTTCTGGGGATTACCCTGCTGGCCCTTGTTGGGCTGTGGGCGATTTTTATCCCTTTGTTCTCTTTCTTTCTGGCGCTTTTTCTGGCTGTTCCGCTCTAAAGTGCGCAGGCTGATCTGCCCTACTACATCTACGAACTGCGGTTCAACTTCTTTTTTAACACCACCTGTTGTTACATCTGCCACTTCCAGTTCTTCAACCCTTGTTCCCTTCATGTTCAGGGCCTTGATGCGTTTTACGGCTTCAATGTTGAGTGGATATTGGCGGCTGCTGTCTGGCAATACATACCACATCAGGTTTTTGAAAATGTCTTTTTTAACCAGCATTGCATTTCCCTTCTGTGTTTCAAGAATGTCACAATGATCAGGGAATTGTTGAAGGGCATCGAGGTAGGTATCCAGTTCGTAGTTGAGGCAACATTTCAATCTGCCGCACTGTCCGCTCAGTTTGGTTTGGTTGATGCTCAGGTTTTGGTATCGGGCGATGGTTGTGGTTACACTTTTGAAATCACTTAGCCAGGTACTGCAGCAAAGTTCCCTGCCGCAACTGCCGATGCCGCCTACTTTGGCGGACTCCTGCCTTGCACCGATCTGCTTCATTTCAACTTTAACCTTGAATTCTGAAGCATATGTTTTGATAAGTTCGCGAAAATCAACCCTGTCGTCTGCAGTATAAAAAAAGGTCGCCTTTCTGCCGTCAGCCTGGATCTCTACTTCGCAAAGCTTCATCTCCAGTTTGAACTGCCGCGAGATTGCCCTGGCGCGGATCAGCGCCTCTGGTTCGCGGGCTTTGTTTTCCTTCCATTTCTGGATGTCCATGTCATTGGCCCGGCGGAGAATTTTTTTCAGTTCCGGAGACGACTCGTCCACACCTCTTTTTTTCATCTGGAGGCGTACCATTTCACCGGTAACATTGATCTCACCTATATCAAAACCGCTCACGCCTTCTACAGCCACGAGATCACCTTTGGTATATGTTTGTAGCGATGTATTGCGGTAGAATTCCTTCCGGCTTCCCTGGTTGAAAGAGATCTCGATCACTTTACAGGAGCTTTCCGGATCATGAAAGGGAAGATTCGCCAACCAGTCGTGCACATTGAGCCTGTTGCATCCCCCACTGCTACACCCGCCGTTGCTCTTGCACCCAGACGGTTTTCCATTGCTATTTGTTCCACATGAGCTACAGCCCATAAAATCGTATATATTATTTATAAAGAAACCCCTTTTGGGGGTTGATGGTTACGAAGATAGCATTTTTAGTTCGCAGTTCGCAGGTCGCAGGTCGCAAGGTCCCGGCTTATTCAGCGACCTTGCGAACTGTGAACTGCGAACTAAGCAAGAACGATCTCAGTATTATCCTTGATAATATGATAGATCCTGATTGTCAGCGCCTGGAACAGGATCTTGGCATTGGCATTTCGTTCTATATGATACACGGCATCGTCCAGAACCTGCAGAATAGCCTGCTGCTGGTCAAGCGTGGCAATTTTATTGATCCGCTCTGCGAAGTCCGATTCCGCCTGGGGCAGCTGCATATGCTCTTTGCCGAGGATCTGCAGGTGAATGCTTTGTTCAAGCAGGTGATTAAAGTAACGGAGCAGCTGCTTTTGTTTTTCCCTGCCCAGGGCTGCGGCTTCGGCCACCCATTTCACCTGGTCCGCCGGTCCCGTCCTCAGCGTGGCATTCAGCCAGCTACGCACCATCTCCTGCCAGTCGGCCCCGGCATGCTGCATGCTCAACATTGCTTCGCGGTAGCTTCCTTCGGCGGTGGATGCTGCCTGGTTGGCTGCTTCGGGTGAGGCGCCTGTCCTTGTGATGAGGGCCTGTGTTAAGTCCTTCACGCTCAGCATCGGAATACGCACCAGCTGTGTGCGGGAAAGAATGGTTGGAAGGATCTTCGATTCATCCCTCGCAACCAAAATGAACAGGGTATTTGCCGGAGGTTCTTCGATGAGTTTTAGGAGTTTGTTTCCTTCATTTCCCAAATACTCCGGCATCCACATCAACAGGATCTTATAGGTGCTTTCAAAACTTTTCAGGTTCAGTTTCCGAATGATGTCATTGCATTCATGCGCGGTAATATTTCCCTGTTTATTTTCTGCGCCGATGAATTGTAGCCAGTCGTAAACATCACCATAAGGATGGATCGGCACAAACTCGCGCCATTCTTTGATATAGTCCGTTGCAACCGGCTTGTCGCCTGGTTTGCGCGGGATCACCGGATACGAATAATGAATATCCGGATGAACCATGTTTGCTGCTTTCATGCAGGCAGAACATTGTCCGCAGGCATCATCAGGGATCACAACCGGTTTGGCATCCCCAAACAAAGAGGACCCGGGAGTAGCGTTATTGTTTACTTTTTCGCAGACGAGGTATTGCGCCATGGCGAGTGCGAGCGGTAATCCGCCCGTCCCATCCTTAGCCAGGAAAATTAAGGCATGGCTCAGACGATTTGTCTTAACCATGCCTGTCAGGCTTTCTTTTACAGCAGCCTGCCCGATCACATCACTGAATCTCACCCTATTTCAAATGTTTGGTAATTTCTTCGCTCGTTGGATTTACAGCACTGGGAAATACAGCGATCAGTTTTCCGTTTTTGTCAAGCAGGAATTTGGTAAAGTTCCATTTGATCTCAGCGTCCTGCACTCCATTTTTTTCTTTGCTGGTGAGGTACTGAAATAAAGGATGGATATCGCTTCCTTTCACAGAAACTTTTTCTGCCATCGGGAAAGTAACGCCATAGTTTTTCTGGCAGAATTCCTTGATCTCAGCATTGGATCCAGGTTCTTGTCCGCCAAAGTTATTTGCAGGAAATCCTACGATCACGAGTTTGTCTTTGTTTCCTTCATACAGTTTTTCCAGGTCAGCATACTGCTTGGTATAACCACACTGTGAAGCCGTATTTACGATCAGCAGATACTTGCCTTTATACTTGGAAAAATCGATGGTATCTCCACTGAGCGAGGGCACTTTGAAATCATACACTGAAGCTGCCGCAAAAAGAGTGAGGGCCAGTGTTGCCGTTATGAACTTGATCATCATGTTATTGTTTGAAAGTAAAACCATTAGACACCGCTTTTGGTTGAGCGGGTATGAATAAAGGTAGCATTTCTATTGCTTTTCAAAGCTGCCCATGTCTGGTTGTGCGTTCCTGGGCAGCCCGTCCCGGTCAACTGCAACACCTACTGCCTTACCCTTGTTGATGGCGGGCGACCTTCCCTTGTTGATCCTGAAATCAAAGTATCGGGAGTTATCACCAATAGAATCAAACAAGGGTGGTTGGTTCACCAGGTTGTTCAACAGGGTAGCATTGGTAATTGGGTTGGCTGCTTTGTACAGGTTGTTTTCCATCGTCACATTAAAGATGTTGTTTCCTCTTTTGGAGATCAGGATCTCGTCATCCACATTTCCGTTTTCTCCCCAGAAAATATTGTTGGTCAGTGTTGCAGATAGATCAAAGCTGTTGATTTGCGTGGTGGAGTCCCAGTTGCTGAGGATGCAAACGGGTTTTGTATGGGGGATGAATACATTGGCGTAGCTGGCAACGGTACAGTGTGTGAACTCATACCTGCCGCCTCGCGCAACGAGGATGTTCATGCCGCTGTTGCTGATCAGGCAGTTGACGGCCCGTATCTGGGAGTTAATGCCATAGATGCCTGCATCATAAATATTATCCAGTGTGCATTGATCCAGGCTGAGTTTTGGAAACGAAGTTGATGGCCCGATGGCCACCACGCCCTGGAACGCGTTCTTGATGATGACATTGCTCAATTGGTTCTGCTGGCTTGTTTCACGGAAATAGATGCCGGGCCAGCTGGCGGGGAGGTCACGATATTCTTTATCCAGGCGATCCCCCTGAAAAACGATGGAATCTTTTTTGGTGCCGATGGCACGGAGGGTTCCGTCAACGATAAATGGCGCATCCGCGTGGAGGTAGATCCTGGTTCCGGGGTTGATGGTGAGGGTATTCCCCCGTGTTATCTGAACGCCGCCAATGATCACATAGGGCAGGGTATTATCCCAGGTGGTTGATGCGTTGATCTGTTCACCCCTGATATAGCGGGCATTCTGGCCATAGGCCGTCAGTTGCACTTGAGAGGTTTTTCCGTTGAACTGAACCTGGATGCTGTCCGTGATCAGGAAAGGAGCCGTGTTGGCATTGGGGTTCACGTTAACCGTTACAAATACATACATACTGTCTCCCCCGGCTATTTCCAGATCCCGTACCTGGGGACCGGGTGTTCCGTCTGCATTGATGCGGAAAGCCGAATTGCCTCCACCACCAAGGGCTATGCTGCTGATGTTGAGGCGGGATTCATTGAGGTTGAAGATCTTAAATGAGGCGGTTACAGAACCTGCCGTGGTGAAAACGGTGTCAAAGCGAACGGTGTCTGCGGATATGAATATCCGGGCATCCGGGCTGGTGATCACGGACTCTTTCTTACATGCCAGAAGGTAGGTAAGTATGCAGAGGAAGATTGGCAGGGCTTTTTTCATGGATGCGTAAAAATACAACGAAGGATTCATTTCATGGCTATGGCGAGGGTGGCAATGGATGTTTTTACACCGGGGATGGCATTGAGGATGCTTGCACAGGCGTCCAGGGTGGCACCTGTGGTGATCACATCGTCAATCAGCAGAATATGGTGGCCGGCAAGGGTGTCAGGTTCCGGGCAGACAAATTGCCGGTGCATCTGCAGCCATCGTTCTTCCCTCGATTTATGTGTTTGGGTGCCCTGGCTGGAAAGTCTTTGCAGGGCGGCGGCTTTTATGGGAACCTGAAGGACGGAAGAAATGCCTTCTGCGAGCAGGGTACTTTGGTTATAACCCCGCTTTTTCTCCCTTCCGCGGGTGAGCGGGAGGGGCAAAAGGAGGTCGACTGCGCCAAATCGCGCCTCGTTCAATATTGCTCGACCCATCATTTTTCCCATAAAAACAGCCAGTTCTTTGGCGCCTTCATACTTGATCTGATGTACGAGTGATTGCACCAAAGAGTCTTTGGTGAAATACAAGAGTCCCATCGCTGCAAAAATGTTTGTTCGTCCGAAGAATATCTTTTCTGCAGGGTTGTCTGCATGTTTTTCAAAGTAAGTGAAAGGGAGTGAAGATAAACAGGCGGCGCAGAGATGTTGCTTATGTTGTGGAATGTCAATGGCACATCCCTTACATAGATGGGGATAGATCATGTGCAACAAGGCCTCGGCATATCTGGTGAAGGGGCGCAGCATCAAAACAGGAGTTGATACACTTCATCCACTCTTCCGGCAGTAAGGATCTCAATACCCGCATGATGGTCAGGACTTCTCTTGTTGTATTTGCTGATAATGATTTTATCAAACCCGAGTTTTTCTGCTTCTGCAATTCTTTGTTCAATCCTGTTCACTGCCCTGATCTCTCCACTGAGACCCACTTCACCTGCAAACACAATTTTCTGTGAGATAGGTACATCTTCAAAAGAACTGAGCAGTGCGCAAACCATGGCAAGGTCAAGCGCCGGATCTTCAATTTTCAAACCACCGGCAATATTGATAAAGACATCACGCGTACCAAAATGAAATCCACCACGCTTTTCCAAAACAGCAAGTAAAAGTTGCAATCGCCTGCTGTCAAATCCGCTGACTGTTCTTTGTGGAGTACCATAAACAGATGGCGTGACCAATGCCTGTACTTCAACGAGGAGAGGACGAAGTCCTTCCATTGTTGCTGCAATGGATACGCCACTCAGTTGATCTTCTTTTTGTGTGATGAGTATATCTGACGGATTGTTGACGGGCTTCATTCCGCCGGATGTCATTTCATAGATACCCAGCTCTGATGTAGACCCGAAGCGGTTTTTCGTGGTTCTTAGGATTCGATATGCATAGTGTTGATCACCTTCAAATTGCAGAACAGTATCCACCATATGTTCTAATAATTTTGGTCCGGCGATGGTACCATCTTTGGTAATGTGACCAATTATGATCACTGGTGTTTGTGTTTCTTTTGCATATCGTTGAAACTCTGCTGCCGTTTCACGAATCTGTGAAATGCTGCCGGGTGATGAGTCGATAAATGGCGATTGAAGGGTTTGTATGGAATCAATGATCACCAGTTCCGGTTTCAATTTTTTTATTTCCTGAAAGATGATCTGTGTGGAGGTTTCAGTGAGCAAATAGAAATCCGGATGTTTGATCTGAAGTCTGTCTGCCCGCATTTTGATCTGTTGTTCGCTTTCTTCACCACTCACATAAAGTATGGTGAGTGAAGACATCTGCAATGCGTTTTGGAGAAAGAGGGTAGACTTTCCAATGCCAGGTTCTCCTGCAACCAGTACAAGTGATCCCGGGATAATACCGCCACCGAGCACACGATTTAATTCTGCGTCATGTGTAACGATTCTTTTTTCTTCACTGCTTTCAATATCCTGGATGAGGGTTACTTTGTTTCCTTTCTTATCTTCTTTCCAGTCTTGTTTCGTTTTTGAGGGTTCTTTAGAGACCAATTCTTCGATAAAGGTGTTCCACTGTTGGCAGGATGGACACTTACCCAACCATTTTGCCGATTCATAACCACAGTTGCTGCAAAAAAAACTTGTTTTCACTTTGCTCATGGTGTAAAGGTATGGTAGTGAAGTTGCCCTTACATGAGAAAAACAACAGTTGAAAAGGAAAAAATCAGCGCGTGAAAGAGAGAAAAAAATCAGGAAGGAGATACATGTAAAAAGGGCCAACTTTCGCTGACCCTTGATACTTACTAACCCATTAAATTCTTGCACTAAATTACAATTTGCTCTCAGATTACAAAATAAATTTTTGGTGTTGTGAATAACTTTAGACCGGGGGTGAATGCCCCCTATTAGCTATATAAGTTATTGATAATCAGTTATTTGATATTTTTTTTGTCGCAAGAAATTTTGTGAAGCTTGTCAAATTGACCTCTAAAAAACCTCATTCAAAATAGCTCTGTCAAAACGTCGCTATTTTTTTGGAAATCTGGGAGTTGGACATCAATTTGCAGGGTATTCCTTATTATATAAAACCGTAGAATCATGGGTTCAATTTATTTGGTTTCGATCATTTTTGTTGTCATCAGCATGTTGGTCTCCTGGGTGCTGAAATCTAAGTTCAACCAGTACAGCAAGGTTGGGTTGGCTTCCGGGCTTACGGGTAAGGAAGTTGCGGAGCGGATGCTTCGGGAGAATGGCATCTACGACGTTCAGGTTATTTCTGTAGAAGGTTTTTTGAGCGATCACTATAATCCATTAAACAAGACAGTTAACCTGAGTCCGGATGTTTATGCCAGCAGCAGCATAGCCTCTGCAGCGGTGGCGGCTCACGAGTGCGGCCATGCGGTTCAGCATGCCACGGCCTATCACTGGCTAATGATGCGCAGCAAGCTGGTTCCAGTGGTACAATATAGCTCGATGATGGTGCAGTGGGTCTTGATTGCCGGCATTCTGATGATCAAGGTCTTCCCTTCTTTATTACTGGTAGGAATAGTTCTTTTTGCCCTGACCACTATTTTCAGTGTAATAACCCTTCCGGTGGAATTTGACGCCAGCAATAGGGCGCTAGCCTGGTTAAAAAATACGGGTGTGGCAACCCCAACGGAGTTCCCCAAGGCCAAGGATGCGTTGAAATGGGCGGCTACTACATATGTGGTGGCGGCTTTAGCTTCCATTGCCACGCTTGTTCAATATGTTCTTATATATATGGGCGGAAGCAGGAGAAGCTAGTCTAAAAACGATTTTAATTTCCCGAAAGCCCTGTTTTTCAGCAGGGCTTTTTCTTTTTATTCATATTGTAATTAATTTAATGTGTATTTCTCTTTTGGCGTTTTAAGAGTCGTTTTAACCATTTAGCGTATTCCCCATCGGTTTATATATTATATAAATAAATATGTGTTTTATTTTCGCTTGATCGGCATAAATATATCAGAGGTTGTGCAGCAGGTTGAGCGGTGGTTTTGTCTCATTTTTTGGCGTTTACATTCTGTTAACATATTTTCGTCATCTTCAAAAACCAAAAACTGAACTACTACATGAGAAAATTACTCTCTCTGTTATGTGCCATGATGCTCATGGTACATTTCGCTGTAGGTCAAACACTGGAAGTGTCAGGAAAGGTATCTGATGAGAACGGTAACCCCGTCTCAGGTGCTTCTGTGGTAGACAAAGCCACGAAGGTGGGTACTACTACTGATGCGCAGGGTAACTTTAAGTTGACCGCCAGGCGTGGGGCCACGCTGGTTATTTCTTACGTGGGCTTTGACTCCCGTGAGATTCTCGCAAACACATCTGATTTCCAGGGAATCCAACTGAAAGGTGCCAATCAGGCGCTTTCTGAAGTTGTTGTAACAGCCCAGGGTATCAGGCGTGAAAAGAAAGCACTGGGTTATGCTGTTGCTTCTGTAGACAAGAAGCAATTGGAACTTCGCCCTGAAAACGACGTTGTACGTCTGTTGAACGGTAAGGCTCCTGGTGTGAACATTCTTCCTCCCTCCGGTATGTCTGGCTCGGGTACAAACATCATCATCCGTGGTGTAAACACCATCACTGGTGGTTCTACACCTCTGTTTATTGTGGATGGTGTACCTTTTGACGCCTCTACCAATGCTCAGGCTGGTTTCCAGTATGGCAACACAACTTCTTCCCGCTTCCTTGATCTCGATCCAAACAACATCGAGAACATCAGCGTGTTGAAAGGTCTGAGTGCCACTACCCTGTATGGTGAGCTGGGACGGAATGGTGTGGTGATGGTGACTACTAAGAACGGTGCCAACAGGCGCACGGCTAAGAAAACGGAGATCACCCTCAGCCAATCCCTTTTCGTAAACAAAGTAGCCAACCTCCCCGAGTATCAGAACACTTACGGTTCTGGTTTCGATATGTCTTCTGGTCTGGCGTTCTTCTCTAACTGGGGTGCTCCTTTCAAGACGCCTCCCGATTCAGTAGCTCACCCCTATTCTGCTGCTCGATATAATGGTTCTTTGCCCCAGTACATTGGTGCGAAGTACGCATTGGAGCCCAAGAACAGTGTGGAGAAATTCTTCCGCACGGGTCTGATCCGCACTACTTCAGTTAACCTGGCTACCTCTCTGGGTAACGGTTCTTCACTGAGTGCCAACTATGGCTACACAGATGACGAAGGTTTTACCCCAGGTAACAGGCTGATCAAAAATACCTTTGGTATTGGTGGTACCGCGAAGTTGTCTAACAAGTTCACCTTCATGGGAACGTTCAACTACGCCCTCACTGATTTCAAATCTCCTCCCACTTCAACTTCATTTGGTTCTAACCCAACAACATCGTCTGTGTTCGGTAACCTGATGTACACGCCTCGTGCGGTTGATATTCAGGGACTGGAATATGAAGATCCTTCCACAAAAGGTTCTATCTACTACCGTCCGGGTAACGATATCCAACACCCACTCTGGACCGTCAACAATTCATTTGTTGGCCAGAAGGTGAACAGGTTGTTTGGTAACATGTCATTACGTTATGACATCTCCAACAACTGGAACGTGATGTATCGTGTAGGTTATGACAACTACTCTGACTACAACTATCTTTCTCAGAATAAAGGTGGTGTTGTAGGTGGTAACGATTATCAGCTCGGTATTCACAGAACAGTAACGGGTGTCAACCAGATTTGGGATCACTCACTGATCACGCAGTACAACACTAAGTTTGGTAACGATTTCAGGCTGGGTATTACTGCCGGTGCAAACTCTCAAGAGCGTTTGTACAGCCAGCAGGGTCAGCGTTCCACACAGCAGCTGGTGTATGGCCTGTTTGATCATGATAACTTCATTGTGCATGATAACAATACTGAAGATGGAGGTCGTATAGATTTCCAGACCAAGACTTTGTCACTCGGTGTGTTTGCACAAGCTGAACTGGCTTACAAAGAGTGGATGTATGTTACCATCGGTGGTCGTCAGGGTTGGTCATCCAACCTGGAGAAAGCCAACAGGAGTCTTTTCTATCCTTCTGTGAATGCATCATTCATTCCAACGGCAGCCTTTGAAGGTCTGAAAGGTAACTCTACACTGAACTTCCTGAAGTTCCGTGCTGGTTATTCTACTTCGGCCAACTTCGGCGATCCATACAACACAAGGCCGATTCTTTCTATCAATACCAACGCTTTCGCGCTTAGGGATGGTACGATCATCAATTCTAACACCATCTCTAACCTGCTTCCCAATCCAAACCTGAAGCCTGAGTTGCAACAGGAGGTTGAATTTGGTACAGAAGGTAGGATGTTCAACAACAGGTTCAGCTTTGATGTGACCTGGTACAACAGGGTATCATCTGACCAGATCCTGCGTCGTGACCTCGATCCTTCAACCGGTTTCACCGCTACCTTCATTAACGCTGGTAACCTGCGTAACCGTGGTTGGGAAATTCAGCTCGGCATCACGCCTATACGCACCCGTAACTTCCAGTGGGAAATCACTGCGAACTACACGCGTAACAGGAACCTGGTGTATGACCTGCCTGATGAAGTTAAGCAGATCGTTATCGACGGTTTCACCAACGAAGGTCTGTTTGCCCTGAACAACTATCCTTTGGGTGTGATCCAGGGTTCATTTGCACTCCGTGATTCAGGAACTACTGCAGTATCCTCTAAGCCAACTGGTGAGCGTATAGTAGACAACAATGGTAACTATATCACTTCCAATAGGCTTGGAATCATTGGCGATCCAAACCCAGATTTCGTATCATCTTTGATCAATACGTTGACCTGGAAAGGACTGTCTCTGCGCTTCCAGTTTGATTACACGCAAGGTGGCGACATGATGGCATATACGCCTGGTACACTGACTGGTCGTGGTTTGACGAAAGACGTAGGTCCTGAAGCTGGTCTTGATCGTTTTGATGGTGTTATCCTTCCTGGCGTTAAGCAGAATGGTACGCCTAACGATATCCAGATCACTTCATCAGAAGCATACTTCAACAACCTTTCTGGTTTCTTTGGAATGGGTGACCTGATCGTATACGATGCCACTGTAGTTAGGTTGAGAGAAGCTTCATTGTCTTATAACTTCCCACAAGAGTGGTTCAGGAAACTGCCTTTCGGCGGTGCTTCCATTACCTTCAGTGGTCAGAACCTTTGGTACAACGCGCCTAACTTCCCCAAGTATGTGAATTTCGATCCTGAAACTTCATCCTTGGGTGTATCTAACGTGCGTGGTCTGGAATATCTTTCTGGTCCTACTTCCAAGCGTTATGGTGTGAGTGTAAGAGTTTCCTTCTAATCTTGCTAAACAAGAATATAACATGAAAAGAAATAAATTAATCATTCTCGGACTCGCTGCGGCGGTTACCCTGGGATCCTGCGCCAAGAAGTTGGATGAATACCTGGTGAACCCTAACACACCCAGTGTGGATGCAGCTGATGCGGGCCTTTACCTGAATGCGGCGCAGCTGAGCTATGCTGGTTTCTTTAACACAGCTAAGAATATCAGTTCTGAGGTGACTCGCCAGATTCATATGTACGGTCCTACCTATAATAATGCATACGCTCCAACAACCTTTGATGGAATGTGGAGTACTGCGTATACCGGCGTTTTCAAACATGTAGACGCTTTGATCCCCATTGCTACTACAAACAAGCAGTGGGTTAACGTAGCCATGGCTAAGATCATGAGGGCGCATGTGATGATGACCCTCGTGGATTTCTTTGGTAATGTCCCTGCAACGGAATCCAACCTTGGTGTGGATAACACCAATCCAGTGGCTGACAATGGCAAGGACGTGTATGCCAAGGCGATCACCCTTCTGGATGAGGCCATCGCGGACCTGGCTAAAACACCTGGTTCTTTTCCTGGTGTTCAGGATATGTTCTTTAGTACTTCCGGTGCCGCTGGTATTACCAACTGGAGGACCACTGCAAAGCTGCTGAAACTGAGGGCGTATGTTAATACAAGGCTCGTAGATGCTACGGTGAAAGATAAGATCAACACGCTGTTGGCTGATGCGGATGTAATTGCATCCACTACAACAACCGCTCGCGATTTTGAATTCAAATATGCAAGCAGACTGGCCAACCCTCCAAGCCGCCATCCTTCTTACGGAGGAAACTATACGGCTAACGGATCTGCCGGTGACTACATCAATACCTATTTCATGTGGTCTCTGGTGCAGGAAAAAGGTACTGGTGATGCCAACAATGACCCTCGTACCAGGTATTATCTCTATCGCCAGCGTACGAACTATGCTCTGGCTTCTTCAGAGACTTATCCTTGTACCGTTCAGGCTAAGCCATCGCATTACACTGCAAGCATGCCTTACTGCCAGACCCTTCAGGGTTATTGGGGACGTGACCATGGCGACAACTCTGGTATCCCTCCAGATGGTCCGTTGCGTACAACTGTAGGTATCTATCCTGCAGGTGGTCAGTTTGATGCGAACCAAGGCGTATCTGTTGCACTGACCGTAGGTGGTCAGGGTGCTGGTATCCAGCCTATCTGGCAGTCTGCTTATACACAGTTCATTGCTGCTGAGGCAGCATTGACCCTGGGTACAAATGGAAATCCTAAGGTTTTGCTGGAAGCAGCGATCCGCAGGAGCATGGCGAAAGTAGGCGGATTCCCTGCAGCTATTGGCGCATCCGGTTCTGTAGTAACAGGGTTTGAAATGACGCAGACCAAAATTGATAACTATGTTACTAAGGTTTTGGCTCGTTATGACGCAGCAACAACTACAGATGCCAAACTTGGTGTGATTGGAAAAGAATACTGGCTCGCACTTTGGGGCAATGGTTTAGATGCATATAACCTGTATCGCAGGACTGGCAAACCTTCTGATATGCAGTTTACCATCTCACCAAACCCAGGTGCGTATACCAGGTCAATGTTCTATCCTGCTAACTACGTAAACCTTAATAAGAACGCTACACAAAAAGCTGGTGTGAATGTGCAGGTGTTCTGGGATAACAACCCTGCTGGTTTCATTCAATAAAAACAAATAACAATGAGAAGAATATTTTCATCCATACTTGTGCTGGCTACCGGAGCGGTTCTTTTCCCCGCCTGTCAAAAGGACGAAGTGATCCAGGATCCTGCTTCACTGGGACGTGGTTCCTATGTCACACTGGTTAAAACAACAAATACCCTGCTAGACGTGGGCAATCTCGCCAACAGCACGGTGTCCATCGATGTCAAAGAGTTTGGTCTGGAGCAGGAAAAGCTTACGATTTTCGTGGCGCCTGGTACGCCAACCCGCGACAAGACTAAGTGGAAAAAGATCAAGGAAATTCCAAACACCAATGGAGGTTTGTATACAGTGGCTGTAAAGGGCAGCGAAATTGCAACGGCAATTGCTCCAACCCTGGTAGCGCCTGGCAACCAATACACCATTTACAATTCCATTACTACGAAGGATGGTGCGGTATTCGACTTCGCGAATACTTCACCAACACTGGCTGGTAATGCCAACTACAACGCGGCACTCGCATGGGGCGCTATCGCGGTATGTCCATTCACAGGAATCGGAACAAACGTGAACTATCGTGTGGTTCAGGATGACTGGGTTGACTGGAATCCTGGCGACGTGATCAAGGTCTCCGATGGCCCAAGGGCCAACAGTGTTGACCTGAGAAATCTCTGGCCGAACCCTGCTTATGGAAGTCCTGCTTCACCTTTCATCGTTGATGTTGTTCAAAATACAGGAGCTGCTACAACGCCAACTGGTGTAACCATTGCAACGGGATATCCACTTGCGTTTTCTACCCTTGCAGGTACCAACGGATATGTATTCACTTGCACTGGTCTTATTGATATCAGGTTTAGAATGGCATACGGGGGATCTGACCAGGGCTTCCTGCGTGTGATCCTGCAGAAACAGTAATAACTGATTCCGCTATACAAATAAAAGGCCCCGCATTACGCGGGGCTTTTTATTTGGTAAATAACAATTAGCAATTGGCAATTAACAATTGGCACTAGTCTTTAGATTCTAAAAACTAGTGCCAATTGTTAATTGCCAATTGTCAATTGTTAATTGCTAGAGCTTGATTTCATCTCCATTTCCATCAAAGAAATGGAACTCCGTAAGGTGACTTTGGTTGTTGGAAGTGATGTCCAGTTTGATATTATACTTGCGCTTCCACTTACGCGCAATAGATGAGAAGAACAGCCCCTTGGTCAGGTAGGCATGAAGTATGGGATGCACGGTGATCGTCAGTACCCTGTGCTTTTGCATTGCCAGGTAGCTGATGTTTTTTTCGATCTCATCCTCCAGGATCAGGGCAGAAGAGATCTTGCCGGTGCCATGGCAGGATGGACACACTTCTTGGGTATTGATGTTCACTTCAGGCTTCATTCGCTGCCTGGTGATCTGCATCAGTCCGAATTTTGAAATAGGAAGTACCGCATGCTTGGAACGATCTGTACGCATATAGCCTTCCATCGCGTCAGCAAGCTTTTTCTTGTTCTCGGGATTCTTCATGTCAATGAAGTCTACCACGATGATACCGCCGATATCCCGCAAGCGCAATTGCCTGGCGATCTCTTCAGCCGCTTCCATATTGGTCTGGATCGCATTTTCTTCCTGGTTGTTGCCTACGCTTTTGTATCCACTGTTCACGTCAATCACGTGCAGGGCTTCCGTATGTTCAATGATCAGATATGCACCACTGGGGAGGTTGACTGTTTTTCCAAACGCTGCTTTCACTTGTTTGGTGATGCCGAAATGATCAAAGATGGGGGCACCATTGTGGTGAAAGGAAACGATGTCCAGTTTCTCAGGAGCGATCTTCTGGATATAGTTACGCGTATCGTTGTAAATGCTTTTGTCATTAATGATGATCTTGTTGAAATCTTCATTCAACAGATCACGCAACATGCTGGTGGTTTTGGTTTGCTCACTCAGGATTTTTGCCGGAGCGGCCGCACCTTTGAGGTTTTTCTGGATCAGGGCCCAGTTGTTCACCAGGTTGTTCAGGTCCTCGTGCAATTCAGCCGTGTTCTTTCCTTCCGCTGCTGTTCTGACAATTACACCAAAGTTCTTCGGCTTGATGGATTCAACGATTTTCTGCAACCTGCGCCGCTCTTCTGATGAATGGATCTTCCGGGAAACGGCGATGATATCATTGAAGGGGGTAACAACAACAAAGCGTCCAGGGAGGGAAATTTCGCAACTCAACCTTGGGCCTTTTGCGGCGATGGGTTCCTTCAGGATCTGAACCAGTACATTAGGTTTCTGGCCCAATACCTCGTTGATCTTTCCGGTCTTGATGATCTCCGGCTCCACTGTAAATTTGGTAAAATCAAGTCCCTCCGGCGTTTTATCATTGATCGCCATATTGGTGAACTTGAGCAGGGAGCGGGCGTACGGACTGAGGTCAGTATAATGGAGGAAGGCGTCTTTTTCAAAACCAACATCCACAAATGCAGCATTCAGTCCGGGAATAAGTTTTTTGACTTTTCCCAGATATAGGTCTCCCACAGCGAAACTGGCGTCTGCTTTTTCATTGTGCATCTCTACCAGTCGCTTATCCTCCAGCAGGGCGATTTCAACACCCTGGGGAGCCGCGTTTATGATCAATTCTTTATTCAAAGCGTGAAAACACTTGGACCATCAATAATTCCAATTTCCGTACAGCGACAAGCATCCATGATTATGGGCATAAAAGCTGTATTCGGTATTGGGTGTTTCTCCGGGCGGAGAGGAACCAGGGATTACTTGTTCCTTTTCTTATGACGGTTCTTTCTCAGACGTTTTTTCCGCTTATGCGTGGCGATTTTATGACGTTTTCTTTTCTTACCACAAGGCATCGTACAAAAATTTATTAGTGAATAATCTATTGCAATGTTTTGATCTTCTCTTCGATGGCTTTCAACAGTTCGGGATTTTTAACTGATTTCTTTCCTGTTGTATACCACCTGACTGCTTCTGTTTTGTTTCCGGACCGCTCATATGCTTCTGCCAGCAAAAAAACAGCCTCCATGTTTTCTGGTTCAGCTTTCACCACTTTCAGCAATCGTTCTGCCGCTTTATCAAACTGACCCGTCATCATTCCACCGTATCCCAGCATGAACTGCGCGTACATGAATGTGCTGTCTCGTTCTGCCACTTCCCTGATCTTCATAATACCTTCCATTGGTGCGCCACCTGCGCCAAAAATGAAGGTACTTCCCCATCCCACTTTCGCAGAATCGTTGGCCGGATTTAGCTTCAGGACCTTATCAAACAGGGATTGCGCTTCATTGGCCATCCAGGTTCTTACGGAAGGCTCTGGTACAGACTTCAACGCTTCCAGGTAGGATTGGGCGGCAAAGTTGAGGTTTTTCTCGCTATTTTCCAATTTAGCCTTTTGGCCATTATAATACAAATAGGGGAGGCGGTTGCCCACGCTATCTCGCCAGTAGGCGGCCAACTGCGCGTTCATGGCTATCCGCTGGGTCACCAGGTCACCCCGGGTGATGGCGTTTTCCATGCCCAGGATGGTAGCTAACTGATTGGGTTTGAGTTGTTTCTTCGCCTGTTCCAACATTTGGGCAGGGCCGGAAACGGAAGAAGCCGTATCCGAAGTGGTCTGGGTAACCCCTTTAGGATTCGGCTTCGTTCTTCCAAAAAAATATAGTCCGAATAACAGGATAATACTGCCAATCGCAACAAGCCATTGCTGCTTCATCGATTTGATTTAGCTGCGAAATTAACGCAGTTAAACCATTTCTTCC
This sequence comes from Sphingobacteriales bacterium, assembly GCA_046317915.1. Lineage (GTDB taxonomy): Bacteria > Bacteroidota > Bacteroidia > Chitinophagales > Chitinophagaceae > Pollutibacter. The sequence continues at coordinate 9,118 of JBKCVJ010000246.1, read as the reverse complement.
GCGCCATCATCTTTAATGGCGGTGTCAAGCTGCAATTTCTTTACTTCCTGAACAAACTCCTTGGCGGGTTTGAAGGCAGGAATAAAATGGGCTGGGATGTGTACAGCCGTGTTTTTCTTGATGTTACGGCCAATTTTGGCAGCCCTCTTCTTGGTGATGAAGGAGCCAAAACCCCTGATGTAGATATTTTCTCCTTTTGCAAGAGATTCCTTTACTTCCTTGAACATCGTTTCAAGGGCTACAAGGACATCCACTTTAGGAATTCCGGTTTTCTCGGAAATGTTGTTGATCAGATCGGCTTTTCTCATTTTCTGAGTGTTTTAAAATGGGATATTAAAAATTTTAACGCCCCACTGTACAGGATACCAGGATTTTTTTGGCACGTACAGGGCCTGAAATTAACGAATTCCATTCATTAAGTGACCCGGATGGCATTGTAAAGAAACGCAGACTTTTAACAAAAATTGTATTGGTAACCAATACATGTGTAATTTTCGTAGGTGTATGGGCTTCAAAAAGGCTAGTGGGCGGGCATTTGCCGCCCGTTTGTTGCAATGGCACCATTCCGTGAACCAACGGAAAATGCCCTGGAAAGGGGTGAAAGACCCCTACCGCGTATGGCTCAGCGAGGTCATCCTCCAGCAAACCCGCGTAGAGCAGGGATTGGCCTATTATGAGCGATTCATCGAAACCTATCCCACCATCCATGACCTGGCAATGGCCCCGGATGATGAGGTCCTTAAACTGTGGGAAGGATTGGGCTACTATTCCCGCTGCAGGAACCTCCTTAAGACAGCCCGATATATCGCCTATGAACTTAATGGTAATTTCCCTTCAACCTACACCTCCATCCTCGCCCTGACCGGCATAGGTCCCTATACGGCGGCCGCCATCGCTTCTTTTGCATTTGACCTTCCCTATGCCGTGGTGGATGGTAACGTGATAAGGGTGCTGAGCCGCTACTTTGGGATAGAAGAGGCTGTGGACCTGCCTGAAACAAGAAAACGCCTGAATGTGCTGGCGCAGGATCTGATTGACCAGACGCAGCCAGCAGCCTATAACCAGGCCATCATGGACTTCGGCGCAACCGTCTGTAAGCCGCGGCAACCGTTATGTGGTTCCTGTCCTTTTAAGCTGACTTGCGTTGCGTTGAAAAAAAACAGGGTGGAACAGATCCCCTTCAAGTCAAAAAAGTTGGTACGTTCCCAGCGGTTTTTTCACTATATCATTTTTGAGTTCCAGCGTAAAGTGTATATCCGAAAAAGATTGGACAAGGATATCTGGCAGGGGCTGTTCGAGTTTTTCCTGCTGGAGGCTGATCAACTGTTGGCCACGGAAACAATCCTCGCTTCGGATGAAGTGAAGCGAATTGCCGGAAAGGGGGCAACTTTAGTCTATGAATCGATGAATATGAAACAACAACTCACCCACCAGGAGATCATCGGTAAATTTGTACATGTCCGGCTTGCCTCACCCGCTAAGGGTCTGGAACACATGACCGCCGTAGATCTTTCAGCGGTACGTAAGCTTGCTTTCCCTAAGTTCATCGTTTCATTTATGAACGAAAAATTGTAATTTAGGTAAGGCTTAGGCAGGATTTATTGTTAAGGTAAAAACAGAGTCATATGAGAGGCGTAAACAGGGTGATGCTGATAGGGAATCTGGGTAAAGATCCTGACGTTCAGTATCTCGAAGGAAATATTGGCGTGGCGAAATTCCCATTGGCAACCACCGAGACATATAAAGACAGGACCGGTAAACTGATCAGCCAGACGGAGTGGCACACCGTTGTATTGTGGCGGGGACTGGCGGAACTGGCCCATAAATACTTACATAAGGGTAGCCTGATCTATGTGGAAGGCAGGTTGCGCACGAGGAGTTGGGAAGATAAAGAAGGCAACAGGAAATTTGCTACGGAAGTGGTTGGCGATAACCTGATCATGTTAGACAAGCGGTTGGATGGCGGCGGCGGTTCAGAAAGCGGCATGGATGAAATTCCACCCATGACGGACCACCCCGGAGATATGCCATTCTAAAGCGTCACCGGCAATCCCTATTTTTGCTTTTGTAAACCAAAACTCAAGTTTTGCACGATACCATTTCTGGCCTGATCCTTCCATTCCTGAAACCGGTTCTCCTGAATGTGCCACCTCAATCTACCGTCACCATACTGGTAGTGGTTTTGATGGCCATGCTGGTGTTATCCTTCATTGTGTCTGGCGCAGAGGTAGCGTATTTTTCATTGTCGTACAAGGACATCAACCTTCTCAAAACCAAGCAACATCCTTCTTCCCGCAGGATCCTCGCATTGCTGGATGAACCCAAAACACTGCTGGCTACCCTTTCTGTGGTGAATACGCTGGCAAATATTGCGGTCATCATCATTGCTAATTTTCTTTTTGATGAACTGACTGATGTTGACGCCAGCTTTTTCATTGGCCTCTTGGTGAAGATCCTGTCTATCAGTGCCGTTCTAGTGTTGATAACAGAAGTGGTGCCTAAGGTTTGGGCAGCCCAGAATAATCTTCGCTTTGCTTACTATACTGCTTCCATAGTTTCCGCTGTGCACTATCTCTTCCGGGGCGTAAGTGCCTGGCTCGTGGGCTATAGTGACCGCATTGAAAAATCACTCGGCGGTGGTAAGTCGTCTTCTTACAGTCTCGAAGAACTGGATCAGGCCATCGATCTCACTACTTCAAAAGATGCCACGGAAGAAGAGAAGAACATGCTGAAAGGCATCATCAAATTTGGCAACATCACGGTGCGGCAAATCATGCGTAGCCGTTTGGATGTGCATGGCATTGAACTGGGTACGCCCTTTCCCGAGATGATGGAGAAAGTCCAGGAGCTCACCTATTCAAGACTACCCGTGTATAAAGAGAACCTGGATAATGTTACCGGGATCCTGCACACAAAGGACCTGATCCCTTTCATTGATGAAGCCGATTCTTTTGACTGGCACAAACTCATTCGGCAGCCATTCTTTGTGCATGAACATAAATTTATTGAGGACCTGCTGAAAGAATTTCAAACCAAGCATATCCATTTTGCCGTAGTGGTGGATGAGTTTGGTGGCACGGAAGGTATTGTGACGCTTGAAGACATCATGGAAGAAGTGATTGGCGATATCAGGGATGAATTTGATGAAGAAGATACCGGGTTCAAAAAAATAGACGAGAAGCATTTTATTGTAGAAGGCAAAACCATGATCATTGAAGCCTGCAGGCTGATGGACCTTCCCCTGGATACCTTTGATACGGTCCGTGGGGATAGTGAAACAATGGCCGGTCTTGCGTTGGAGATTGCCGGTGAAATTCCAAGTGTGAACCAGGACATTTCGGTGGGCGATTTTCATTTCAAGGTCCTGGAAGTAGACAAGAACCGAATCAAGCGTTTGAGTATTGAGATCAACCCAACGAATGTAGACCGATGAAGTATATCCTGATCCTATCCTGTGTCCTTTTGTTCTTCTCCTGCAACAGCCCTTTCACGCCTAAGCCCAGGAGTTACTACCATATTGAACTTCCAGAGAAGAAGTACCAACTTTTTGACCAGCCGGGTTATCCCTACAGTTTTGAGTATCCGGTTTATGGGAAGGTGAATAAAGACAGTACGCTGTTTGATGATAATCCAGACAACCCCTTTTGGATCAATATCGATTTTCCGCAATTCTCCAGCCGGATCTACATGAGCTTTAAAACCATTGGCGGGAACTCCGTGTATAAGATCAAAACAGCCAACGGGTATAAAGATTCTTTGGTGCTTAATACTTTTGAGGGGCTGCGTGAAGAAGCATTCAAGATGAGTTTCAAGCACAGCGTGAAAGCCAGTTCCATTGATGATTCGCTTTTTCGCACAGCCAATGGCATCTCGGGTGTGTATTTTTCCGTGGGAGGGAATGCCGCCACGGCCAACCAGTTTTTTGTAACAGACACAACGCGTCATTTCCTTCGTGGCGCCTTATATTTTGATGCTTCACCCAATGCAGATTCCCTGGCGCCGGTCAACGACTTCCTGAAAGAAGATATGAAGCATATTATCAGGACCTTCAAATGGAAGAAATAGCGTGTTATAGGGTTAGTGGCTATTGGGTTATTTAGTAACCAATAACCGTATTACCAGTAACTTTACATTTATGATTGCCATCGATAATGTCCTGATTTCTGACGATATCGTTTCAGAGAAATTTGTTTGTGATCTTTCCCGATGTAAAGGGGGATGTTGCGAAGATGGTGATGCTGGTGCGCCCCTCACCAATGAGGAATTAGAAAATGTCAGGGATGTCGCCGGAAAGGTAGAGAAATATCTGACCGAAGATGGAAAGGCTGCCTTGAAAAGGCAGGGATTGTACCGGTATGACCAGGAGTTTGGCTGGGTGACTCCCACGGTTGACGGAGGTATTTGCGCTTATGGTTACCGGGACGGGCAGGGCATCATCAAGTGTGCGTTTGAGCAAGCCTACAATGACGGATTGATCAGTTGGAAAAAACCCATTTCCTGCCACCTTTATCCCATAAAGGCCTCAACTTCAAAATATTCAGGCTACGAGAAATTAAATTACGAACCGAGGGAAACTATGTGCGCTCCGGCATGTTCTTTGGGTAAGAAGCTGAAGTTGCCGGTGTATCAGTTCCTCAAAGAGCCATTAATCCGTAAATTCGGAGAAGGGTTTTATGATGCCCTGCACCAGGTGGCGCAGGATTACTTTGAAGCCACCCATCGGCCTAAAAAATAAATACATGCATACAGAACAGGCAGAGAAATTTTTGGAACGAAGTGCCGAGATGGCACCTGACCTGGATCATCGGAAGAAGATCAATTTCAATATTGGTAAATACAACGCGGTGGTTCCGCAAGGGAAGGCCCAGTTTGAGCACATTGAACTTGCCCGCAAGAAAGCAAAGAACCTGAAATGGAGGGCCATTGAAAAGCTTGACCGATACCTTGAGCAGTTTGATTTCAACTTTACCAGAAACGGGGGCAAAGTCATTTGGGCGGAGACAACTGAACAAGCGCAGAAGGCGATCCTTGACATCTGCAAGGCCGAGCAATGCACAACCGTGGTGAAAAGCAAGAGCATGGCTACGGAAGAGATTCATCTCAATGATTTCCTTGAACAGCACCAAATAGAAAGTGTGGAGACGGATCTTGGAGAGTATATCCAGCAATTGGATGGAGAGCCGCCTTACCATATTGTGACGCCAGCCATGCATAAGAGCAAAGAAGACGTAGCGAAATTGTTTGCAGAGAAGCTGCATACCGCTCCTGACCTCTCACCAGAAGAGCTGACGCTGGTGGCTCGCGAGAAGCTGCGGAAGAAATATGTACAGGCACAAGTGGGTATTACAGGGGCCAACTTCATCATTGCAGATACCGGTTCCATTGCGCTCACGGAAAATGAAGGGAACGCAAGACTCAGCAGTGCCTGGCCTAAAACACATATTGTGCTGGTAGGCATTGAAAAAGTGATCCCTGAACTGAAAGACCTCGGATTATTCTGGCCCCTGCTGGCAACCTTTGGCACAGGGCAGAAAATCACTGTGTATAATTCCATCATCAGTGGTCCCAGGAAAGAAGGGGAGACCGATGGTCCGGAGAAAATGTTTGTGATCCTCCTCGACAATGGACGTACCCATCTGCTTAAACCCAAGGCGCGTGAGGGGTTGTACTGCATCCGGTGCGGGGCCTGTCTCAATGCCTGCCCGGTGTATAAGAACATTGGTGGGCATGCCTATGGCACTACGTATAGTGGCCCTGTAGGAAGCGTCATCACACCTCACTTGCGCAATATGGGTGAGTGGAAACACCTCAGCTTTGCCTCTTCATTGTGCGGCAACTGCACCGAGGTTTGTCCGGTAAGGATCAACCTGCATGAATTGTTGCTGGAGAACCGCTATGAAGCGGTGGCAGGCGGAACAAGTACATTGGGCGAACGGATTGCGTGGAAAATGTGGCGCCGCGCTTCATTAAGCAGAACCGCCATGAACCTGGGCACGGGCAAAATGAAGAATTTTGTGGTGAATAGCCTTTTTAAAAGCTGGACCCACCTGCGGGGTGAACTCCATTTTGCACCCAAGACGTTCAACCAGGCCTACCGTGAAAAGCAAAAGTCCCTTGCAGAAGAGACCAAGTAAACCATTGCATGATCATCATTACTGGTAAATCTTCACCCAGGATTGAATACATCTTTCGATTTGTATTGGAATCCGTATTGGGATACAATATCCGGTTTAACGAAGAACCAGCATCAGGAGAGGCCGTGCTGGTATATATGGACACGCCGCCTCAAACCCAAAGCATACATATTGTTCCACATGGCTTGTTGACGCAAAATGATATTACATCACAGGAAATCACCATGACCAACTGGGAGGATCTGCCGGTATTCTTTGACACAGATGGGCAGATTCCCTTTGATCTTTTTGCCGCAGCTTTTTATCTGGTCACTCGTTATGAAGAATACCTGCCTCACACCAAAGACGAATACGGAAGATATGCGCACAAAGAATCGCTTGCCTGCAGGCAGGGATTCCTGACCCAACCATTGGTAGACCAATGGGCAATGAAACTCAAAGACAAGATCAGTCGGCAGTTTCCGCAAGAGATCCCTGAGTTCCGGAAATTCAGTTTCACACCTACTTACGATATTGATCATGCATGGTTGTTTCGCCACCGGGGTTTGATGAGAACGGCTGCTCATTTTGGGAGAGATTTTCTCGGCGGCGAGCACGAAAGAAACCGCCTTCGTTTACGCGTGCTGCGGGGAAAAGAAAAAGATCCGTATGATATTTATGAATGGCTTGATGCATTGCATCTCCGTTACGGGTTGAAACCGATCTATTTTTTTCCACTTGCGATCAAGGTGAAGGGGTATGATAGAAACATCTCTCCATTTAAACCGGCTTTGAAGCACTTACTGGTCTATCATGCTACGGGATATAAAACCGGAATTCATCCCTCCTGGCAATCGGGCGACAGCATTTCTGTTTTCAACGAAGAGCTGACCCTGTTTGAAGCGATCACCGGCTCAGCACCTGTCTACAGCCGCTTTCATTATATCCGGTTCAATCTTCCTGAGGGCTATCGTAAGCTTGTTGATGCGGGGATCAGCGAGGATCATTCCATGGGTTATGGAACCGCGAATGGGTTCAGGGCTTCCACCAGCCATGCATTTATATGGTATAACCTCAGCAGGGACACCGTCACCAACTTGAAGGTTTATCCATACTGCTGGATGGATGCCAACAGTTATTATGAACAAAAATTTACGCCTGCACAGGCTTATGATGAACTGGGGCACTACTATGATGTGGTGAAGAAAGTCTGCGGCAATATGGAGATCATATCGCACAACAATTTCGTAAGTACCGGGAAAGGATTTGCGGGCTGGAAAGAAGTGTATGAGATCTTCCTTGACCAGGTGGTGTACTGGGAGCTTTAGGGGGTGCTATAGGGGGAGGGGTTAGGGGGAGGGTTTAGCTTTTTTGAAGCCGGTATTTACAAGGTAAACACCAAGTAAGGTGACGGCCGTACCGATGGCGATGATCATGTTCAGTTTCTCTCCGTTCAACAACGCACCTACGATCACGGCAACAATCGGATTGATGTATGCATACACACTGGCCTGCGCGGCGGGTAAACGTTTCAATGCATAGATAAATGCAAGGAATGTAATAACGCTGCCGATGATGACGAGATAGCCGATGGAATACCATGCGATGGGATCCAGGCTGGTGAGTGGTTTGTATTGACCCGTCACCAATGAGATCAGGGTCAGGATGATCCCGCTGATGAACATCTGCCAGCCCAGGCTATAATAGGGATCAAGGTTTTTTGCGTGCTTTACTGTGTAGAGGGTTCCCAGTCCCCAGGTCATCGTGGCCACCACACCGAGTAGGATCCCGAGAGAGAACTTGGAATTGAACAGGTCTTCCAGGTAATCAGAGAAGATGATGATGATTCCTCCAAAACCAAGTATCAATCCAAGGATGGTGATGGTATTGAATTTCGTTTCCCTGAAGAGGGTGACGCTGAAGATGGCGATCCATATAGGGGCGATGGCACCGATCACTGCGCCGAGTCCACTCGGGATGTATTGTACACTCCATGTGCTGAGCCCGTTGCTGGCTACAAACATGATGACACTCATCCATACAAACTGGATGAACTGTTCTTTGGTGGGGAGCCGATGGCCCTTGAAGAAAAAATACAGCAGGTAGATGGAACCGCCGAGAAACTGCCTGACACCAGCCAGTTGGAGGGCAGGCATATGCTGTACACCTTTTTTTGAGGCTAGCCAGGTGGTGCCCCAAAAAAAACTTACAAGGCCAACCGCAATGAGTGCCCTGGTTTTTTCGGATTGGTTTTTGGGATGAAGAGGCTGCACAGTAGATCTTACCGTGTCATAGAGGTCATATATGTATTGCTTAACCGGTGCTGCTTTCATGTCCCTAATGCCTAATGCCCAATGCCTAATGCCTAAAATGTCTCATGCCGGTGATCACCAGTGCAAGATGGTGTTTCTGGCAGTATGTGATCGTATCGTTATCCCTCACGGATCCACCGGGCTGGATGTATGCCGTGATACCCGCAGCATGCCCCATTTCAACGCAATCGTCGAAGGGAAAGAAAGCATCACTTGCCATCACCGCTCCTTTGAGGTGAAAATTGAATTGTTTTGATTTTTCGATGGCTTGCCTGAGGGAATCGATCCTGGAAGTTTGACCGCAGCCTTTACCAATAAGTTGTTTATCCTTTACCAGGGCAATGGCATTTGACTTGAGGTGTTTGCACACCAGGTTGGCAAACAGTAGGTCGTCTTTTTCTTCCGGCGTAGCGTCTCTGCCTCCTTTTTCTTCCCACTTTTCAAAATTGCCTTCGTCTTGTTTTTGGCTAAGCACGCCGTTGAGCATTGACTTGAACATCTTGCCATAAGCCACCTGGGCATGTTGTTTCAGGAGGATCCTGTTCTTTTTTATTTTGAGGATCTCCATCGCATCGGCGTCAAAATCAGGGGCGATCAATACTTCAAAAAATATTTCATTGATCTCGCGGGCGGTTGCTGCATCAACAGTTCCATTGGTTACCAGTACACCACCGAAGGCGCTTTCCGGATCCC
>JBKCVJ010000245.1:0-21665 GCA_046317915.1 Sphingobacteriales bacterium | reverse complement strand
TCTGTCCTGTTTTTAAGGACAACAGCTGTACTGGTTGCAGCGGGCTTTGGCGCTGGTTTGCTGGTTGTTGCGGGCTTCTTTACCTGGGCATTTAGTTGTACACTGAACAACGCTGTCATCAAAATCAAACTTGTTCTCATTTAATTAAATTCTATTTACGGAAAACTATTTACGAATTCATTTCATGTCCGGTCAATGCAATGAACACATCTTCCAGGCTAGCAGTTTTTACTTCTTTCTTGCGCTCAAATCCTTTGGCTATCAAATCGTCTATCAATGCATCCGGGGAGTCCAGTGCAATGATCCGTCCGGCATCCATGATGGCTACGCGATCACAGAGATATTCAGCCTCGTCCATATAATGCGTGGTAATGATCACTGTTGTCCCGGTATCCCTGATACCCTTGATCATGTCCCAAAGATTACGCCTCGCCTGTGGATCCAATCCGGTAGAAGGCTCATCCAGAAAAATGAGTTTGGGATGGTTAATTAAAGTGGTGGCAATCGCGAAACGTTGTTTCTGGCCTCCGCTCATTTCCTTGTACTTGGCCTTCGCTTTTTCTTCGAGATTCACTTTCCTCAACAATGCCATCGCATCCGTTTCTATTTGGTAGAGCCCGCTAAACAAACGGATCAGTTCCAATAAAGTCAATCCCGGATAAAAACCCGAAGTTTGTAACTGAACACCTATGATCATTTTGATCTGGTCCTTTTCTTTATCGATATCCAATCCATCGATCAACACAGTGCCCCCGGATTTTTCCCTCAATGTTTCCATGATCTCCAGCGTGGTGGATTTACCAGCTCCGTTGGGACCCAGCAGTCCGAAGATCTCTCCTTTTCTTACCTGAAAGGAAATTCCTTTCACGGCTTCAAATGCACCATAATGCTTACGTAGGTCCTGCACATCTACTATCATCCCTCTGTCAGATTAAGCTTTGTTGAGATAGGTTTCCAATTCTTCCATCATTCCTTTGCTCCCCGCATACAGTGCGCTCCGCTGATGGAGTTCCGTTGGCTGGATATCAAGAATCCGCTCTTTTCCGTTGGTGGCTTTCCCTCCCGCAACCTCAATGATAAACGCAAACGGATTGCATTCATACAAAAGACGCAATTTACCTTTTGGTTTGTCTTTTGTAGTAGGGTACATGAATATTCCTCCTTTGATCAGGTTCCTGTGTAGGTCTGCCACCATACTGCCGATATACCGCTGCGTGTAAGGACCGCCATTGGATCTATCCTTTCCTTCACAAGCATCCACATAGTCCTGCACTTGTTTTGGATACTGAAGCATGTTCCCATAATTGATGGAGTAAATCCTTCCATACTCGGGGCATTGGATGTTGGGATGACTCAAAGAAAACTCGCCAATAGATGGATCCAATGTGAATCCATTCACACCCCTGCGTGTGGCATATACCAACATGGTAGAGGATCCATATACTACATATCCTGCAGCCACCTGCTGAATACCCGGCTGCAGGAAATCTTCCTTCGTTACCGGCATTCCCTTGGGAGTGACCCTTCTGTAAATCGAAAAAATGGTGCCGATGGATACGTTTACATCAATATTCCCGCTTCCATCCAGCGGATCAAATAAACAAACGTATTTGGAATTGTTACTGGCCGGGTCATCAAAAGCAATAAAATCATCAAGCTCTTCACTCCCGATACCCGCGCAACTGATACCATGCCGCAACACCCCCATCAACTGGTTATTGGCAAACACATCCAGCTTTTTCACGTCCTCCCCTTGCACATTGGTGGTACCTGCATCACCCAGTATATCTACCAACCCAGCCTTGTTCACCTCCACATTCACACGCTTGGATGCCAGTCCGATATCCCTCAACAAACTGGCCAGTTCACCAGTGGCATGCGGGAAGTCCCGCATCTGCTGGATGGTGAATTCATCTAAAGTCTGGATCTTCCTGTTGATCATACAAATTGTGGTCAACAAATGTAAGGTTTCCCGACCTTTGGGTCACAAATTTCGATTGATGAAAGTATTCAAGTTCGGCGGTGCCAGTGTGAACAACATTGAGAGAATCCAGAACCTGCCCACAATCCTTGCCCGTTTTTCCGGCCAACCCCTGCTCATCGTTGTATCCGCCATGGGTAAAACCACCAACGCACTTGAAAAAGTTGCGGAGGCCTTTTATGCAGGCCACCAACAGGAAGCCCTAGACATATTCCGGCAAGTGAAACGCACCCACGATGACCTCGTCAAATACCTCATCGTTCACAATGCATTGGCCACGGATAGAATGCTGAACGACATATACACAGAAGTGGAATGGTTGCTGCATGATAAACCGGTTCGTGAGTACGACTATTACTACGACCAGATCGTATGCGTAGGTGAATTGATCTCCACTACCATCATCAGTGCTTTTCTTGCTGAATCTGGCATTGACAACAGCTGGGTAGATGTGAGGGACGTTTTCAGGACCGATGATAATTTCCGGGATGCGAATATTGATCTGACCTATACTGCTGCACAAACGAAGGAGATCATACAACCCCTCCTTGCGGACCAAGGCATTGTGATCACCCAGGGTTTCATTGGATCCACAGACGAGAATGAAAGCACAACCCTGGGGCGGGAAGGGAGCGACTATACCGCTGCTGTATTTGCCAACCTGCTGGACGCAGACAGCCTCACCATTTGGAAAGATGTGGAAGGGGTGATGAATGCCGATCCCAAGGCCTTTCCTACTGCAGAGATCATTCGTGAACTCAACTATGACGAAGTGATCGAGATGGCATTTTATGGCGCACAAGTCATTCACCCCAAGACCATCAAGCCGCTGCAGAACAAAAGCATCCCGCTGCTGGTAAAATGTTTCCTGAATGCAGACCTGCCCGGCACCATCATCCACAACAGTTCCGTAAAAGGCCTGCCACCCATCATTGTGGTTAAATCTGACCAGGTATTTATCGAGCTCCACACCAAAGACTTTTCTTTCATCGGTGATGAACCGATGAGCAACCTGTATGCGCTGTTTGGCCAATGGCATATCAAGCCAAACCTTATTCAGTCGGGCGCGGTATCCGTACAACTGTGTATGGACAATAAACCAGAAAAGTTAGAGAAATTTGCTGCTGCTGCGGCGGCGTCATTTGACGTGGACCTGGAGAAAGGGTTTACCTTGCTCACGATAAGACACTACAAAAAGGAGTTATTGGAAGGCATGACAGCCGGGAAGAAAATAAGGTTGCTTCAACAAACGCCGGAAACAATCCAAGTAGTAATTAACAATTAACAATTGGCAATTGGAAATTAGCACTGGTTGTTGGAAGTTAGTGCCATTGGCTAAAATCCAATTCCCAACAACCAGTGCCAATTGTCAATTACAAATTGTTAATTGCTAATTGTTAATAAAGTACATAGTCTCCTTTAGACGTAACCCCCACAACCGGAAGTTGCTTTGTTCCTTCAAAGAAATCAAACGCCTGCTTCATGGTCTTCTCAAACGCCTTGAGATCAGCATCGTCTTTCATCAGTTTATCCAGGTAAGCCATGCTTTTAGGATTGCTGAATTTTACGGGGAAGATATGTACCGGAATGAAGTCCTGACCCTGGTTACGTGCATGACTGGTCAGGATGTATAATTCTTCAATCTGTGGATTGGTAATGGGAATGCAGCCTTGCGTTACACAGCTGCCATGGATGTAGATATCACCGCCGGGCGACATAGAATCAGCCATAATCCTGTCTGCTGCATTGGGGTAGTTCAGACCCAGCGAAAGATGGTATTGGCTGTTGGGCTTGAACTCATTGACGTAGTAAAACCCTTCGGGAACCTGATAGTCGCCCTCGATCCTTTTAGGACCCAGGGTGCCGGCTAGTGCACAAACCTTATACGTCTTGAAGAGTTTGTATTCATCCTGAGGGTTGGATTTTACCCACACCTCCAGTTCGCTGTCATATTTAAAAGAACGGATATACACATATTTTGCAGGCCATGCCAATTGTTTAGCTGCGAATTGCTTTTTCAGTGTATCTTCCTTGCGTCGAAAAACGTCAGCTACCCTTCCCTGTGATTTTTGGTAATCAATAAAGGAACTCTGCGCGAAGAGTGCAGATGGTACGGTAAATAATAATATTGCAGCAAATACAATATACTTCATAAAAGGGACGTTGCGTAAAGATATACGCTTTATCCGAAATGAGAAAGCAACGGCTCTTTTTATTTCAAAAGAACCGCAACCTTAAGAATTCCCTCACAAATTTCCTCTTCTTTCTTGCTCACGTTCAATGGCTTCAAACAAAGCTTTGAAATTGCCTTTGCCAAAACTTTTTGCGCCTTTACGTTGAATGATCTCAAAAAACATGGTGGGTCTGTCCTGGATCGGCTTGGAAAACAACTGCAGCAGATAGCCTTCATCGTCTCTGTCAACAAGAATACCAAGCTTTCTTAACGGTGCCAGATCTTCATCGATCTTACCAACCCTTTCGAGGAGATCATCATAATAAGAATCAGGGACTTGCAGGAACTCCACCCCCCTGCTTTTCAATTCGGTCACTGTATGAACGATGTCGCTGGTGGCGAGGGCCACGTGTTGAACGCCTTCCCCCTGGTAAAACTCAAGAAACTCCTCTACTTGTGATTTCTTTTTCCCTTCAGCGGGTTCATTGATCGGGAACTTCACGTAGCCGTTACCGTTACTCATAACCTTGCTCATGAGCGCAGAATATTCGGTTGAAATGTCATTGTCGTCAAAACTCAGGATATTCCGGAAACCCATCACATTTTCGTAGAAACTCACCCAGGGATTCATCTGGTTCCACCCCACATTGCCTACGCAGTGGTCAACATACATCAGGCCGGTTGGTTCCGTTTGAAAATCCGCCTTGCGCCATGCCTGGTAGCCCGGCATAAACGGTCCGGTATAGTTTTTTCTTTCGATGAAATGATGTTCAACCTCCCCGTAAGTATGGATGCCACTGATCACCAACTCACCATGTTCATCTTGTAATCTATTGGGTTCCATACTGCTTTTACCCCCTCTGGAAGTAGTCTCATTCCAGGCGCTGGTGGCATCATCAACCCGCAATGCGAGTACTTTCACGCCGTCTCCATGCTTGTCTACATGCAGCGCGATGGGCGTTCCCTGCCGGAGTGACGTCGTAAATACAAAAGTTAGTTTTTGCTGATTCACCGCATAGCTCACCCTGTCCCGCATGCCGGTCTCGGGACCTGCATACGCCAACGGTTGAAAACCAAAAGCCGTCATATAATAATGTGAGGCTTGTTTGGCATTCCCCACGTAAAATTCTACGTAATCGGTTCCCTGCAATGGAAGAAAATCATTCATGAAAAATCGTTGATCGCACAAAGATAGAGAGACAATGTGATAATGCGGCAATGCGGCAATGCGGCAATGTAGGAAGGCGCGCCTTGCGTAGCGGCGCGCCCGCAGTCACTCCGAGTGTTTCTGCGCAGGCCGGCAATGCCCAGTGCCCAATGCCGAATGCCTCGCGAAGCGTCTGCCGCATTGCCACATTGCCGCATTTTGATATTGTCTCCCTATCTTTAGCCAATGAAAATCGGTATTCTAGGCGGCGGTCAATTGGGCAGGATGCTGCTCCAGGAATCTGCTAACTATCCTGTGGAAACCTGGGTCATGGAAAATGATCCGCAGTGTCCATCTGCACATCTTTGTCATCACTTTGTATTAGGCGATATCCGGGATTTTGATACGGTCTATTCATTTGGTTTACAAGTGGATGCAATGACCATTGAAATAGAAAATGTAAATATGGAAGCGCTGGAGAAACTGGAAGCCGAGGGCAAACGCATTGTTCCCAAACCATCGGCTTTGCGCACCATCAAGAACAAGATCTTACAGAAAGAATATTATAAACATCATCAGATTCCTTCGCCTGCCTTTCATGTGACACAACTACGTGCTGACCTCATCAAGTATGAAGATTTCCTTCCAGCGGTACACAAACTCGGAATGGGTGGCTACGATGGAAAAGGTGTACAAATGATCAAAGTACTGGCAGAGATCGAAAAAGGTTTTGATGCGCCCAGTATATTGGAGAAAATGGTGAACATCCAAAACGAGATCGCCATCACCGTGGCCATCGGGTCCAAAGGTGAACACGCCATCTATCCTCCCGTAGAGATGATTTTCGATCCTTATCTCAACCTGCTCGACTACCAACTATGCCCTGCATCGATCCCGGAAAAAACCCTTTGGCGCGCGGAAGCCATTGCCCTGGCGGTGGCCAAGAATTTCCAGAGTGCGGGCCTGTTTGCCATTGAGATGTTTATCGACAAAGAAGGCGATGTGTGGGTGAATGAAACGGCACCTCGTGTGCACAACAGCGGGCATCATACCATTGAGGCGCATTATTGCTCGCAGTTTGATATGCTCTGGCGTATCTTGTTGCAGTATCCTTTAGGAGACACCGCGCCTATCCTTCCCAGCATCATGATCAATATCATCGGGGCGGAAGGGCACAAAGGACCTGTTAAGTATGAAGGGTTGAAGGAAGTGATGGAGATCCCAAATGCATTTGTGCATTTGTATGGCAAGGCGCAGACCTCACCCGGTAGAAAGATGGGGCATGTCACCGTGATGCATAAAGACAAGGCAGACCTGATGTTGCAGGCCCGGAAAATCAAGCATTCCCTCAAAGTTGTGAGTTAACTCAAATACGATTACACATGTTCAAACCACAGGTAGGCATCATCATGGGATCAGACAGTGACCTTGAAATCATGAAGGCTGCGGCAGAATTTCTATCCGGCGTCGGCATTTCTTATGAGCTCACTGTGGTTTCTGCGCATCGCACCCCGGCGAGGATGGTGGAGTATGCGCAAACCGCGAGAGCAAGGGGACTGAAAGTGATTATTGCAGGAGCCGGTGGCGCGGCTCATTTGCCTGGTATGGTGGCGGCACTGACCTCACTGCCTGTCATTGGGGTACCAGTGAAGTCGTCCAATTCTATAGATGGATGGGATTCCATTTTATCTATCCTGCAAATGCCCAATGGGGTACCCGTGGCAACTGTTGCACTGAATGCAGCAAAAAATGCCGGCATTCTGGCTGCGCAGATCATCGGCTCATTTGAAGAAAATATCGGCAAGCAAATGGATAAATTCAAAATAGATATGGCCGATGAGGTGCAGGTTAAAATCACCAAACTCAAAGCTGCCGGCTGGAAGAATACGTTGGATAAAGAATAAGCCATAACGATGCAATACAATATTGAAGCAATCGCAAAAATGATAGATCATTCCCTGCTTCATCCTACCATGACCGATGAAGATTTGGAGAAGGGTGTACAACAGGCTATTTATTACAAAACAGCATCGGTATGCATCAAGCCCTATGCTGTTCCTCAATGTGCGGCCTGGCTTAAAGGGACTGGTGTATTGGTATGTACCGTCATCGGCTTCCCTCATGGCAGCCACACCACCGTCATCAAAGTGGCTGAAACCAAACTTGCCTGTGAACAGGGCTGTGATGAAATTGATATGGTGGTGAACATTGGAAAAGTGTTGAGTGGTGACTGGACCTATGTGGCTGATGAGATCAGGGCTATCAACGACGAATGCCTCAAGCATGGTGCCATCCTTAAAGTGATCTTTGAAAACGATTACCTCAAAGATGAGCATAAGATCAAGCTTTGTCAGATCTGTAGCGAGATCCCTGTTGCTTTTGTCAAAACTTCCACTGGCTATGGATATGTAAAGGGCGATGATGGAAAATTTTCCACCAAGGGAGCCACGCTGGAAGATGTGGCCCTGATGCTGAAACACGTGGCACCGGGTGTACAAGTGAAAGCCGCTGGCGGTGTCAGAAGCCTGGATGAGCTCATGAAAATGAAAGAGCTAGGTGTAACAAGGATTGGCGCAACCGCCACAGCCGCAATTGTTGAAGAAGCCCGCAAAAGAAACGGACTGACTTCCGCAGAGGTATCCAGCACTGATAAATCTGGCTATTAGCTATTAGCTACTAGCTAATAGCTATTATAGTGAACTGTTGTTCGAGTGAAAGGGAATGCTTGTACAGCATATCTATAAACCCGGGGCCATACATGGCATAGTATGGCATGAAATTATCCACCCGCTCTTGCAGGGTACCGTTGGGGAATATTCTATTCCTGAGTTTGAGAAGTTGTGACTTCTCGGTTTCAAACTTTCTCTTTTCTGCACGCAGGATCTTTTTACCTGCATCTGCCAGCTTCTTATCCAATTTGGTCTCCAATGCTTCTATGTGCTGAACAAGGGTTTGGTCAACCGCAGCAGCTTTTACCTTAAGACCTTTAAACATTTCCGTAGCGGCCGCTCGTTCATTCTCAGTATCCAGGACCTTTGATGAGTGTGCTTTTACATATTTGTCGATGAGCGCAAACTCGCCAGCAAACAGGTCTGTAATACCTAACCCGAACGTTTTCAGTTTCTGCTCATCTTCGGCCTTCGCCACAATGAAGCTGTTCCGCAGTACCAGTGCAGGCAAGGGCACTTTGAAATGATCAAACATCGGCTTCAGTTCAAGCCAATATGCAATTTCTGAACCTCCGCCTACAAAGGCAATATCAGGGAGGATAGACTCCTGGTAGAGTGCCCTTAATACCACATTGGGACTGAAACATTCCGGATGATCATCCAATAATTGCAGGATCTCCTCCCGGGTCATTTTGATGGCTCCTGATTCTGTAGTATAGATTCCGTTGTTTTCAATGATGCGTTCCCGCAAACCATCGATGAGATAGAATAGATTGATCTCCCTGGGGTTCACCTGCACCTTATATTGGTGCTGCATTTCTTCACCTACATAGGTCACGAGGCGATAGGCATCATGCTGCACGAGGTCGTTGGCAAACACAGGCTTCATCACGGATTTCAAACGGGCATCATCTGCATCCAACACCAACAGGCCATATTGCGAGAAGAGATGATCAACAAGCGATTTGGTAGCTGCGGCGATGGTTGTTCCTTCTTGATATGATTCCCGCAGCATAGAAATCATGGCTGCACCGTGCGGATGCACGCCGAGTTGGCCCTCCAATTGTGTGATGAGTTGCAGCAGTGCTTTGTCAACCCTCATTCTTCCCACGGCCCCTTCCTGCTTTGTCTGCCATACCATTTTCACGCCATCCACTTTCACCTGACCCAGTTCTTCCAGGTCATTGTCTTCCGAACCGATATAATACACAGGAACAAAATGCAGATCCGGCATTTGGGTTTTCATGGTCTCCGCAATACGGATCACCTGAAGGATCTTGTAGACAAAGTAGAGATAGCCGGAAAATATATTGGGTTGGTGAGCAGTGCAGATGGTGAAAGTAGTATCAGCCAACAGGCTTTGGATATTCTCTTTTTGTTTTTGAGATGCCTGCTTTTTATAGAGGTCTTCAAAGACTTCATGTAGCAGGGGTCTGTTGACAGTATGAGACCTGCGTTGCGCGATGGCTTCACGGAGGCCATTCATGTTAGGTTCAGCATGATACATGGATTGCAGCGCAGGAGCGGCATTCAGGTAGTCAATAACGAGTCCGGAAAATGCACCTGTCTGTTCATATGGCAAAACACTCGCGGAAGAATTCACAATCCTTGGGTTTGGGTATTAGGAAACCAGTTCACCTTCCAGGTCAAAATCATATGCTTTGGTGATTTTCACCTGCACAAAATCACCGGGCATCAATTTACGGGAAGTTTGAATGATGACCTCGTTATCTACTTCCACACTGTCAAATTCTGTTCTGCCAATATACCTGCCAGACTCTTTTTTATCGACCAGTACTTTATAGGTCTTGCCAACCTTGGTTTTGTTTTTCTCGAAGCTGATCTCCTGCTGCACTTCCATGATCTCGCTGGCACGCTCTTCTTTCACTTCAGCGGGCACATCATCCACAAGATCATGAGCAGTGGTTCCTTCTTCGTGGGAATACTGGAAGATGCCAACCCTTTCAAATTCATGCAGCCTGAGAAAATCTTTCAACTCTTCCACATCATCCTGTGTTTCCCCGGGGAAGCCGGCAATCAAGGTTGTACGCAAACAGATCTCCGGGAGGCGGTGCCTGATCTCGCCAATGAGATCGTTCATTTCTTCACGGGTGATCTGCCTTTTCATGGCCTTCAACATTTGGTTGCTCGCATGTTGCAAGGGCATATCGAGATAATTACAAATGTTCTCCCGTTCGCGGATGGCGTCAATGATCTCCAGTGGAAATTTTGAAGGATATGCATAGTGCAATCTGATCCATTCCAATCCTTCTACATCAGCGAGGGCATGCAGGAGTTTGGGTAACTCCCGGCTCTTGTATATGTCCAGACCGTAATACGTCAGTTCCTGTGCGATCAACATGATCTCTTTCACACCACGTTGTACCAGACGTTTGGCTTCGGTCACCAATTCTTCGATGGGGCGACTCACGTGCTTGCCGCGCATCAACGGAATGGCGCAAAAAGAGCAGGTGCGGTTACAGCCTTCACTGATCTTCATGTATGCATAATGTGAAGGAGTAGCGAGTAACCTTTCACCGATCAGCTCCGCTTTGTAGTCGGCTTCAAAACGCTTGAGGATCTGCGGCAGTTCCATGGTCCCGAAATATGCATCCACTTCCGGGATCTCGTCTTCCAGGTTCTGCTTGTAGCGTTCACTCAGGCAGCCCGTAACGTAAACCTTATCGAGCTTCCCTTTCCTTTTCAGCTCCACCTGGGAAAGGATGGTATTGATGGATTCTTCCTTTGCCCGGTCTATGAATCCGCAAGTATTGACGATGACGATATTGTGGTCCTTTTTGGTGTTCTCATGGACAACATCGATATCATTGGCGATAAGCTGACCGCTGAGTACTTCACTGTCTACCATATTCTTGCTACATCCCAGCGTAATGATATTGACCTTGTCTTTTCGGATGGACCTTGTCTTCATAATAGGCAGCAAAGATAGAGAGACAATGTGACAATGTGGTAGTGCGGTAATGCGGCAATCCCTGACCCTCCCATTGCCCAATGCCAAATGCCCAATGCCTCGAATAAAATCGCCCCATGGAGATGGGGCGAACTTGAAGTTGATTGACACCTAAACCACCTTATGTGGCTAACTTTTTATGGCTGGTCAGTCACGACCGAGGTACATACTATAGACAACGATAACCTCACCAAGGTGGCTTAGGTATGGATAACAATCTGTTAAAATCGATGGAATAAAAAGGGCTGAAGCTAACTGCCGGCAATGATCTAGGAGTTAGATTTAAATATGGAATCTACGAAAGCGTGTTTATTGAACACGAGCAGATCTTCCATTTTCTCTCCGACGCCTACAAACTTTACCGGGATGGCAAACTGGCTGGCAATGGCCAATACCACACCGCCCTTGGCGGTTCCGTCCAGCTTGGTGATGGCCAGCGCAGTTACATCGGTGGCTGCAGTGAAGTGCCTCGCCTGTTCCAGGGCATTCTGCCCGGTTGACCCGTCCAACACCAGCAGTACTTCGTGTGGGGCATCGGGAATGACCTTCTGGATCACGCGGCGGATCTTCCCGAGCTCTTCCATCAGGTGGGCTTTATTGTGCAAACGACCGGCCGTATCGATCAAAACCACATCAGATCCCCGGGCTACAGCACTGTTAACGGTGTCAAAGGCAACTGAAGCCGGGTCAGCACCCATATCCTTTTTGACGATAGGCACTCCTGCCCTTTCACTCCAGATGGTGAGTTGGTCCACCGCTGCTGCCCGAAAGGTATCCGCCGCTCCCAGGAGCACATCTTTACCTGCCAGTTTGAAATTATGGGCAAGTTTGCCAATAGTGGTTGTTTTACCCACGCCATTTACACCCACCACAAGGATCACATATGGTTTTGTACCAGCCGGAGTCTTAAAATCTTTATAGGACGCCTCAGGAGCTTCCACAAGCATGCCTTCTACTTCCTCTTTAAGTATACGGTTCAGTTCGCTGGTATTCAGGTATTTATCTTTTGCAACCCGGGCTTCAATTTTGGAAATGATCTTCACAGTGGTGTCTATACCCACATCGGCACTTACCAATGCATCTTCAAGGTTATCCAGCACTTCCTCATCCACGGTACTCTTTCCCGCTACTGCTTTGGTCAGTTTGGTGAAGATGTTTTCCCGGGTCTTCTCCATTCCCTCGTCAAGGGTTTCTTTTTCCTTTTTGCCAAACAGTTTATCGAACAATCCCATAGTTCAAAGTTTAATAAAACAGATCAAAGCGCATCAGGAAATCCTGTTGTTCTTCTTTTCCCATGAGGAAACGGGCCGTTTCGTAGACCACAAAACCTGAGGCCTGATAAAACTTGATGGCTTTCCCATTCTTCTGCCAAACCTGCAGCCACACGGTATCATACCCCTCTTCGCGTGCGTATTGTTTTACCCTGCTGATGAGTGCACTGCCGATAGAGAATCCCTGGTATTCCTGAACCACATAGATGCGTTGCAATTCCAGGGGTTTACGTCCCGGAAGGTTCTTGGGTTCACTATCCCAACGGATCTTGAAGAATCCCACAGGTACTTCGTCTAAAAAAGCCATGTACCAGGCTGATCCATCGGCCTCCAACTCTTCTTCCAGCACTTTCGTCGTCAGGGCCCTGTCCATATACATCCGGATCTCATCAGGATGGTTATACGCCTCGTAGGTCTCTTTAAACGTCTTCCGGGCAATCTCCACCACCGCATCAACATCGGCGGGGCCAACCCGCCGGATCAACAATGTCTTTTCCATATCAGAGCGTAAAAATAAGAAAGCTGCTCTGGTTAACCAGAACAGCTTTTTGTCAGTTAAACCGACAGATAGTTATTTTTGAGCAAGGAAATCCTTGATCTTGTCTTTGTGAACGATGGTTTCTTTGAAAGTATAGGCACCAGACTTATCGCTACGAACGGCCCTGATCACTTTGGTCCAGTTCTTTGCCTCAGCCGCAGCTTTCGCATCCTTTACTTTCGCGTTCTTTGAAGCTTGCTTTGCCATGTTTATTTAATTTCTTTGTGAACAGTATATTTTTTCAGAAGAGGGTTATATTTCTTCAGCTCCAGACGCTCTGGTGTGTTTTTCTTATTCTTCGTGCTGATATAACGGCTGGTACCGGGAAGACCCGTGTTTTTGTGCTCTGTACACTCCAGAATAACCTGCACCCTATTGCCTTTCTTTGCCATTGTAGATCTCTTTACTAATTAATTAAATGTGTACTCCGTTCGCCCTCATTTCTTTAACCACGATGTACAAGCCACGCTTGTTGATGGTCCTGATTGCATCAGCAGAAACTTTAAGGGTGATCCATTTGTCTTCCTCAGCCAGGAAAAAACGCTTGGTTTGCAGATTAGGCAAAAACCTCCGCTTCGTCTTGATATTGGAATGCGACACATAATTCCCGCCCATTGGCTTCTTACCTGTTACCTGACATACTCTTGCCATTATCTCAATTTTTGGGACGGCAAAGGTCCGACAATTTTGCAATATTTCAAAAAGAATTTGCAGGAAATCTTTGATTAATTTCCTGATACTCTGAATTATAAGTGGTTATGCCCACTCATCCTGCCCTCATTTCCCAGTCCCTGCCCTTCCTTTCTACGGAACTTTTGGCCCGGCTTTTCCGATATAGCGATGGTGCTCAGGTAGATAAAGGTACAATTTGATACGTTCCTGTTGACTTTAGTCACTGGTTACCGTTTGCACAAGGTCTATATTTACACCATAACCTTTAATTTTTAACCCCCAATTGTACTATCATGAAAAAAAACATGGGTAACGCAGACAGGGCCATCCGGGTGGTCATCGCGATTCTGATTGCAGTTCTATATTTCACCAATGTCATTTCCGGAACGCTCGCACTGGTTTTAATGTTCCTGGCCGCAGTGTTTGTACTTACCAGCCTGATCAGTTTCTGTCCGCTCTATTCCCTGATCGGGGTTAATACCTGTCCGGTGAAGAAAGGCTAATAGCTAGTAGCTAATAGCTATTAGCTTGCCCCGCCACCAGATCGTACACGAGGGCAGTATTACGCCCGTCCAGGGAGACATTCAGAAAGTATTGGCCGTTTTCCTGGATGCGGTAAGAAAAAGAATACTGATCCCCCTTGCGGGTGAACCGGCCAAATATGGGCTTGATTTCTTTTCGCTCTTCGCACCATATGGCCACGGAATCCAGCGGTGAACGGGAACTGACCTTTATTTCCAGGAGTTCACCTTTCTGCCCGAATAAGACGCCTTTATCCGGAATGATCTGGCTGATGTCAAGCAAATAGAAGGGATCATGGAAAACGGGCAGGTTCCTGAAATCATCCTTATTGATAACTGGTGATGTTAACTGCCATTGGCTGTCTGTGGGAAGATGGGATAAAACAAATTTAGCCGGTGGCGGATCAAAATAGAACGGCGCGAATTCACGGTTCACCTGTTGGCAATCCGCATCGGAAGCCCCGCTGGCCCAGGTAGGATCCAGCAAAACCCATCGCTCACGTATCTTCACAGCGTTCCAGGCGTGATTGGGCCGAAGGTCTTTTTCCGTCCACCACAGATCTTTTTTAGCCGTTTTGGCAATACCCCGGATGGTAACGGCCTCGAGTTTCATCTTACGAAGGCCATACTGAAGGAGGCTGGCATACCCTGCACATTGTGATTTCCCGGTGAGCAGAACCTGGTCCAGTGAAGCTGGTTTCAGCGGCTGGCCGTCTTCCCGGCAATCGTACTCCAGGTGAATGGCCACCCAGGTGAACAGGGCCCTTGTTTTCTCTAATGGATCATCGAAAGTTGTATCAATGCTTTTGATCAGCGCATCCAAAGCTGCTGTCTGCGTCACGGGATGCTGATAGGCTCTCGCAAAACGGTCGGCTTCCGCGAGGTTCTGTGCCCGGAGGGCATACCCGAAAAGCAAACACATATGAAAAAGGAAGATCAGCACGCGCATAAGCCGGAACTTCAATGCTTACAAATTACTATTTTCGCACCTCAATTCATCTCAAACAAGTATTATGGCATATGATGTTATTGTCCTTGGTAGTGGCCCCGGCGGTTACCCGGCAGCCATCAGGGCTTCTCAATTGGGCTTCAAAGTTGCGATCATAGAGAAAGAAAGTCTGGGTGGCGTTTGCCTGAACTGGGGTTGCATTCCTACCAAAGCACTACTGAAAAGCGCGCAGGTATATGATTACATGAAACACAGTGCTGATTACGGCATACATGCCTCAGGTGTTCAGCATGATTTCGGCGCGGTGATCAAACGTTCCCGCGGTGTGGCAGACAAGATGAGCAAGGGTGTGCAATTCCTGATGAAGAAGAATAAGATCGATGTGATCATGGGATTCGGGAAGATCGCCGGGAAAGGTAAACTGGATGTTACTGCTGCTGATGGAAGCAAACAGGTGGTAGAAGGAAAATACATCATTATTGCTACAGGTGCGCGTAGCCGTCAGTTGCCGGCTATGCCAGTGGATGGTAAAAAAATCATCGGATACCGTGAGGCCATGGTATTACCTGAGCAACCGAAATCACTGATCGTTGTGGGTAGTGGTGCTATTGGCATTGAGTTTGCAGATTTTTACAACAGCATGGGCACCAAGGTAACCATCGTAGAATTCATGCCCCGTATCGTTCCAGTTGAAGACGAAGACATCTCTAAAGAACTGGAAAAGCAGTTCAAACGCAAAGGCATCAACATCATGACTTCCGCTGAGGTGACAAAGACCGATACATCCGGCGCAGGCGTGAAGGCCACCGTCAAAACAGCCGCAGGTGAACAAGTGCTGGAAGCAGATATCCTGTTGAGTGCTGTGGGTATCCAGTCTAATCTGGAAAACATTGGTCTGGAAGAGAATGGCATCAAAACGGAGAAAGGTAAAGTTGTTGTTGATAAATTTGGTCAGACTTCCGTTGCCGGAATTTTTGCCATTGGCGACTGCGCACCGGGCCAGGCCCTCGCACACGTTGCGAGCAAGGAAGGTATCAACACTGCCGAGTACATCGCATTCCTGGAGAAGAAATCAAGTCACCAACCAGAGCCGATGGATTACAACAACATCCCCGGCTGTACGTACTGCACACCAGAGGTTGCTTCCGTTGGCTTAACAGAAAAAGCGGCTAAGGAAGCGGGTTATGAAGTGAAGGTGGGCAAGTTCCCCTTTATGGCCAGTGGCAAAGCGAGCGCTTCGGGCGCAACAGAAGGTTTTGTGAAAGTGATCTTTGATGCGAAATATGGTGAATTCCTGGGTGCACATATGGTGGGCCAGGGCGTAACAGAACTCATTGCTGAAGTAGTGGTAGCCCGTAAACTGGAAACCACGAACCACGAAATCCTTAATGCGGTACACCCTCACCCCACCCTCAGCGAGGCGGTGAAAGAAGCTGTAGCAGCGGCATACGGGGAAGCGATAGATATTTAATGTGGCAATTTGGGAATGCGGTAGTGCGGTAATTCTGTGGTAGCGATTATGCTGCCAAAATTGCCACATTACCGCATTAATTAAACACTTTCTTTAAAAGCTCTGTAGTTCTTGCAGCAGGATTCTGACGAATACTTTTTTCTTCGTCCGCAAGTTGCATAAAGATTCCCGCCAATGCTTTCTCAGTCACGTAAGCAGGAAGGTCTGGATTGATTTTATCCTTAGCAACCCTGTTGTAGTTGGAAAAGATCGTGTTCCAATACTTGGTGGCATCTACTTTTTGTAAACTCTGTTCGATGACGGGCCGGAAGGCTTCCGTCAACTGCGGCGTTGTTTTGCCTTTAAGATAATTAGTAGCTGCATTGTCGCCCCCTTTCAGGATCCCCATCGCATCATCAATGGTCATGCTTTTCACCGCGTTCACAAATATGGGTGCAGCAGATTTGGTAGCGTCTTCCGCCGCCCTGTTCATGGCAAGGATGGCCTGATCCACTTGTTTACCCATGCCGATTCCACGAAGGGTCTCCTCCACTTTTTTCGCCTCCGCCGGCATGAGGATTTTCAATGCGGCGTTCTTAAAAAAACCATCTGCAGCACTCAGTTTATCAGAACCCCGTTGCGCTCCAACACTCAAAGCCTCTTTGAGACCAGCAGCGATGTCTTCCGTACTCAACGTACCCGACTTACTCTTTCCCAATAATTTATTGATCGATGTTTTTACGCTTGATTGCGAGCTGTCTGTTTTTTTCGGGAAAAGCTGTGCCTGAGATAAGGTGGCACCCATCAAGGCGAGAATCAAAAGAGGTAATCGTTTTTTCATTCGGATGATTTTAATCAAAACTACCTCCTAAAACGTAAAGGGCAGGTTAATGTTATCATAACCCGCCCGTTTTATTACAACGCTCTGAAACTTACAGTTTTACGATCCGAACGGCTTTCCGATACCCGTTCAGTTTAATGAAATATACCCCGGGCTTTAAATCTGCAAAATTCAACATAGGTGTTTCGCCCGTGAGGATGCCATTCCGCAGGGCTCTTCCTTCCATACTGAAAAGGGAATACGGTACCTGGTGCAAAGATCCGTTTGATGCGGTCAGTACCACGGAGGATACCACCGGCTGTGGGTTTGTTTTTATGTTCACCTTTGCATCGTTCCCTGAAGGGTCATCAACGATAAATGGCTCACCCGAGTTCCATGGAGTGCCCAGGCCCCTGGATTGCAATATTGACGCTCTTGCTTCACCCGGGTAGAAAAGACTGCGCATCCTCAACACCTGCCCTTTGGTAAACATCACCATGCAGGCATCGTCTGTGAAGTCCATAAAATTCATAAACATCTCCCCATTGGCGTCTCCGTTTCCGCAACTGCTGTTCAACTTAGGGAATCCAGGGCATCCCTGGTTGAAGGTCTTCTGAGGCGGCGTATCGTCTACCTGGTCAGAACCACAAGTGCCGTCGCCCCAAAGATGTTGAAGGTTCAGCCAGTGCCCTATTTCATGCACTGTGGTCCTTCCTTTGCTATAGCTACCACCCGCTTCTCCAAACACAGAAGTCTTGATCACCACACCATCCTTGTTTGCAGGTGAGCCAGGTGCGGAAGCATATCCAAGCAAACCCGGAACAAGGTTGCCGAGCCAGATGTTGAGGTAGCTGCCTGCATCCCAGGGAGCCACACCACCATAAGACGGGTCTTTGATTTTATCATCGTTCCCCCACAATAATCGGGAAGATTTTTTCCGGGTAATGCCAGTGGTAGCACGGCCATTGGGATCAACCTTTGCCAGTTCAAAACGGATATTCGCCCTTCCGGCCACTTGCATAAATACCGCAGGTATATTAAGGGATGAAAGATCGGTTAGATTAAAATCGCGATTCAGTATGCTGATCTGAGACTGGATTTTTTCATCCGTAATCTCATTAACAGACGAATTGAAAAGCAGATGAACCACTACAGGAATAACAATCGTTTGACCGGGGCTTCCTGAAAACAGGTCTGCTTGTTCAGCTATGGATGACGGCAGTTGAATGCCGTTCCTATACAAAGATTGCGGGAATAGTTGACGGACCTGCGCCTGGTATTGCTCCGTGCCGCAAGTTTTCTGTGCCAACGCATGAAGCGCGGGCAACACCATACATAATAAAAGAAGTAAAGTGCGCATTCGATGTGGTTTCTGGTTTCGAATGGCTCTTCAAAAAGGCTATAGATCCGCAGTCATCGTCAGGATTGGACAATACGTAGCCGGCAGCACATGGCGGCGGATATTACAAAGGAGTGGATGAGTTGGTTTTGTGAAGAATCGGGATAGTTCCCTTCTGGAAAGTCGGGATACGCGCATGGCGTGATCAGGACTTCAGAGGTGTGGAGAACGTAAAGATGCTACATCTGTTGGAGATTTCAAAACCTTTAACCACTGCCATTGCGGTCAAAAATGTAGATTTGCAGCCAACGGTTTGATCATGAACCGGTTAACGAAATACATTTTTCAGTGATGAAATGGAATTTTTTTCTTGCCCTCATCGTATCTATCCTATTTCTCGCTTGTAACAACCCGGATTCCAGTTCCAAAACAGTGGAGGAAAGCGATGTATCAAGTGTACCGGAAGCACCCGCTATTCCGTATACGATCCTAAATGCCTATCCACATGATACTTCAGCGTTCACACAGGGATTGGAATTTTATAAAGGACAACTCTATGAAAGCACTGGTCTGGAAGGACGGTCAACATTACGAACCGTTGACCTCAAAACAGGTGCGGTGAAACAGCTGCATAAGCTGGCGCCAAAAGAATTTGGCGAAGGCATTACCGTACTGAATGACACCCTTTATCAACTCACCTGGGAAAATCACATCGTCTTTGTATATGACCCCAAAACCTTAAAACTGATCCGCCAAATGACGTGGAACGGAGAAGGTTGGGGGATCACCAATAATGGCAAATCACTCATCCTTAGCGACGGTTCAGACAAACTTTATTTCTGCCGGCCTTCAGACCTGAAATTGGAGAAGGTATTATCGGTGACGGACCATCTCGGTCCATTGAACAACCTCAATGAGCTTGAATATGTGAATGGATCCGTCTATGCGAATCGTATCGAGTACAACTACATCGTAAAGATCAACCCATCCAATGGATTTGTTACAGGTAAACTGGATTTCACGGATATCCTGAAAAAATATGCCAAGATAGACCTGACGTATATACAGACCAACCCGCATGGTGCGGTGCTCAATGGGATAGCCTGGAATCAGGAGAATAAAAAAATGTATATCACTGGTAAACTCTGGCCCCTGCTGTTTGAATTAGACATGCAGCCCTGAGTGGATACAAACCTTTATCTTTATTGGCCATCATTATTTGACCAACTTAACTGTAAAAAACCCTTCATGAGCCTAGTAGATTCTTTCGAGAAGATCCCGGTGCAGATTTTTGCGGACGATAAAATTGCTTCCGCGCATGTGGCACGGGAAATCGCTGATCTGATCCGCCAGAAACAAAAAGAAGGCAAGCCCTGTGTCTTGGGCCTGGCTACCGGATCCACACCTAAAACACTATACAAAGAACTGGTTGCACTTCATCGGAATGAAGGCCTGAGTTTCAAGAACGTGATCACCTTTAATCTCGATGAATACTACCCCATCGAGCCCAATGCATTGCAGAGCTATCACCGCTTCATGAATACGCATTTGTTTGACCATATCGATATCGATAAATCCAATACACACGTTCCTGACGGAACAATCGACAAGAACGATGTGCGTGCATATGCGGCTACCTATGAGAAAAAAATTGAATTGGCTGGCGGCATAGATTACCAGGTGCTGGGCATCGGCCTAAATGGTCACATCGGATTCAATGAACCCGGCTCTGGCAGGCATTCCGGCACAAGGCTGGTTGCGCTGGATAATACAACAAGACTCGCCAATGCGTATGAATTCACGAGCATTGCACAAGTTCCCCGGTTAGCCATTACCGTTGGGATCAATACTATTCTCAAAGCCAAAAAGATCGTTCTGCTGGCATGGGGTATTCATAAGGCACCTGTGATCCGAAAATCGGTTGAAGGAACAGTTACAGATTACGTTCCAGCGTCTTTTCTACAGGAACACCCTAACTGCTCATTTGTGCTGGACGAAGGGGCTGCACAGGAACTGACGCGTTTTAAAACGCCTTGGCTTACGGGAGAGATCGACTGGACAGAAAAGACCATTCGCAAGGCCGTTTGCAGTATGGCGTTCAATATGAACAAGCCCGTTCTAATGCTTACCAGTGCGGATTACAATAACAATGGATTGAGCGACCTGATGGTCAAATATGGTTCAGCCTATGACATCAACCTGAGGGTTTTCAACGGCATGCGGGATACCATTACGGGTTGGCCCGGCGGTAAGTATTCTGAAGTAGTGCCACGCCATCCGGAACGCAGCAACCCGCAACAGAAAAGGGTGATCATTTTCTCCCCTCATCCAGATGACGATATCATCTCAATGGGCGGAACCTTTATCCGCCTGCATGAGCAGGGACATGATGTACATGTGGGTTACCAGACATCAGGAAATATAGCAGTGAGCGATGAATTTGTGATGCGTCAGATTGATTTCGCCGTGGAATTTGATTCCATTTTTGGTATCGATAAAAGCATGGCCAACGCCATCTGGGAGAATGCACGGGAGTTCATCAAAACAAAAAAATCTTACCAGAAAGATGCTGATGAGATCCGCGAGATCAAAGGATTGATCCGGAGAACAGAAGCCAGAGCAACTTGTCGTTACGTGGGCATCAAGGATGATAACATTCATTTTATGAACCTGCCTTTCTATGAAACGGGGCTAATCGAAAAAAATCCTCCCAGCCAGGCAGACATAGACATCACCATTAACCTGATCAAAAAAGTTAAGCCGCACCAGATTTTTGCTGCGGGAGATTTTGCTGATCCGCATGGGACCCATAAGGTATGTTTCGATGTTTTATATAATGCATTGAAACAACTCAAGGCCGAGGGAGATGAAAGTGTGAAAGACTGCAGGCTCTGGCTATACCGCGGTGCCTGGGCCGAGTGGGATCTGTGGGACGTGGATATGGCGATCCCGATGAGTCCGGATCAGGTTGTACAGAAACGCAACGGCATTTTCATCCACCAGTCGCAGAAAGACGGGGTAGTTTTCCAGGGCTCAGACAGCCGGGAATTTTGGGAAAGGGCCGAAGAAAGAAATGCTGCAACATCTGATATGTATGACAAACTTGGTCTCCCCAAATATGCTGCCATGGAAGCTTTTGTTCAATGGCCGTATTGATAGGCATT
>JBKCVJ010000244.1:0-3919 GCA_046317915.1 Sphingobacteriales bacterium | reverse complement strand
CAAGCTGAGTTGCGTATAAGATTTAGTCATGGTAAACCAAATTTCATACTAACCAGTCAGATTTTTGGAAAATGGCCCTTAAAAGCCATTTTTCCAAGAATCGTTTGTCAATCAATTGCACTTATCTGTTGAACACAGCTATCGCTATCAGGCCATATTCGGCCGACGGAATTCTATCAGCTTTTGTTGTTATCTTCATTATCAGCTTTTCAATCAGCAGCGGCTCCGGGCTGGACATTATAAAATATCAACACAGCAGCATGCTCTGACCGTTGTACGCGACTTATTTCTTTTTTTTAATTCAATCAATTTGAAGTTTAATATTACTGGAGGGCACGCGCGTTTAAGTATGAGATTCAGCTTTACCTACCATTTCTTGATAGGAGCTGAAACAATGCGAGATCTTGCCGCGGCTATAGACCAAAAAGGTGACACAGCATCAGAAGAAGAAAAAGCGCAACATTTGGGATATATTGCAGGAAGCATAATGCAATCGGTGGCTGCATTAGAATCTGAAGCATGGAATATGTATCATAACGGTCTAGGCAGTCATCTGGGTAGTAACGGGATAGATGCGGAGGCATCGGAGAAGCTGAAAGTATTTGCTGAAGACGTTGACAGGATGCAGTTGATACCAAGGTATGACTTTGCATCAAAACTAGCTAG
This sequence comes from Sphingobacteriales bacterium, assembly GCA_046317915.1. Classification (GTDB taxonomy): domain Bacteria; phylum Bacteroidota; class Bacteroidia; order Chitinophagales; family Chitinophagaceae; genus Pollutibacter. Next base: position 3,253 of record JBKCVJ010000244.1, on the reverse strand, counting down.
AGGTGTCTGTTTGGATAAAGGCAGTACTATAATACAGAATCTAGACTTGTTGATTAAATTAAGAAATGAGATAACTCACTACAAGTCTTTGAATTCCGAGGATTATGAGACTCGGCTGCTATTCCAATCTTTGGAAAAGAAAACAGTCGCTCCACCATCATTTTTTTCTCAAAAAGGTGGAAATTTTTTCCCCCTACTTTGCTTATCACATGGACGTGCGACATGGGCACTAAAAACAAGCGTTGATTTTTTGGAGGATTTTTACCTTAAGCTTTGTATTTTATCTCCTCTTGCTGCTTACAGAAAATTTCGTTTTTCTTGACACGAGGGTAGGTACAACATTAGGTTGCCACAACACGGGCTTTTCGGAATATTACACTTGTTGATTTGCCAGATCTGCCGAAAATTGGCCTGAAGAGAAAAGGTACACCAATTTACGGCAAACCAGGTGTTGATTAGCCCGTGTACCTGGAAATGAATGGAATTGTTGCCCGCACAGTCTATGACACTATTCCTGTTACCGTGGAGTATGAATGCATACAAACGGAAAGCGCCTCAAGAAGGTTTTGGATGCAATGGTAGAATGGGGTTTGGAGCACCGGAGAACCACATTACATAGCCATCAGAAAAAATCCTGAGTTTTCCGGCTTTGCATGCCTCACCTCACCAAACTATCCACAATCGTCAGCGAAGCAACCACACCATTTGACGTGTCCCGAAAACTCTGGCTGACGACCAGCAGGTCATCGGAAATAAACTGAACATTCGCCGTCTTGGCACAGTCGGGCGGAGTGAGGCAGGGATAGGTAGACAGATAATAAGAGTGGGTGCAGAGAAAATAGAACCGCAGGGTTTTGGCACTGTTGTTAACCTGCTGGTTATAGGAAAACCCGAATTGACCTTGGATCTCACTATAGGCCCTTCCATCCGCACGATATTCAATAAAATCCAAAGGCAGACCCTTGTATCGGGAGTTTTCGTAGCTGCCGGTGCGGGTTTCGGAGACTAGTCGCCACCGCCCCAGCAATTGCTCATTCAGGGGCTTTGTATCAAATCCGGGTTCGTTCTTTTCATTACACCCCCAGATCAGGATTAGCACAGCCGCAATCGTAATAATGGTTTTCATATACCCTAATATATTAGGAATATTCTATATTGAAAACCTTGGTTGATGAGCGGTATTGTTTAAATCCTATTCCGGCCGTCAATCAATTGACAAGCTCAAGATTATTTTTTGCTTTCAAAACTCCCTACTTTTATGCATCTACAACGGTGACCAGGATTTTTAGAGGGAGAAATTACTTGCCTGCGTGTATGAGAAATAAAATCATCTTTATCTGTGTCCTATTCATTCAATCCCTGACTGTTTCGGCACAGCTGATCAATCTAAAGAGTGAAGGATTGAACCTTACGCTCTCTGCCAATGGGCAGTTAATTGCATTATCGGACCCCAGTTCAGAAAAGAATTTCCTGGCTATCGGCGAAAAAGCTCCTTTGCTGCAAATTCGGGTTGATAGTAGCTGGTATGAACCCACGGCAGCTCATTTCAAATCGGGCATTGTTTCACTGGTTTTTCTGCCTGTAAATATTACCGCGCAAATAAAAGTGATTCAAAAGAAATCACATATCAGTTTCGAGTTGATAAAATTAAGTGCAAAAGATAAAGTAAACGCCGTCATTTGGGGCCCTTACCCAACCATTATCAACAAAACGATAGGCGAAGTAGTAGGGGTTGTACGTGATGGTACGTACGCCATCGGAATTCAATCATTAAATCCCAAAACAATTGGTGGCGTTTTGAATAACTCGGATGGATCGAATGAATCTCGCGGTTCAACAGCAGTTCCACAACCGTACGGCAGTAGTTTGCAGTGTTTTAGTTTAGACCGTTCCAGGGATAGAAAACTTACGGTTTGGGGACGACCGGAAATGCCGGTGCAAGCCATTCCAAACGAAACGACAATAGGGTCTAAAATTGCGCTGTTTGGTTGTGTTGAGTCCCAGGTTTTGTCGCGTATCGGGGCAATCGAAGTAGCAGAAGGCCTTCCTCATGCATTGATCAATGGTATTTGGTTCAAACAATCGCCTGAAACCGGAAGGGCTTATTTGATTGCTGATTTTGATGAGCAAACCTTTGATGCCATGTTGGATTATACGCAGCAGGCCGGTCTGGCTTCGCTGTATCATGAAGGCCCTTTCCTGTCGTGGGGACATTTTATATTGGATACGGTTGCCTTTCCAAATGGAATCGCTGGTATGAAAGCATGTGTGGATAAGGCGAAAGCAAAAGGAATCCGGGTAGGGGTACATACCTTAAGCACTTTTATCAATACAAATGATCCCTATGTAACGCCCAAACCTGATAAACGTCTTTCGGTGACAGGTTCATCCGTTTTAACGGAAGACATCAATGAAGGAACTACAGAGATACCTGTTCTTTCCGATCAGTATTTTAAAGACCTTCAATTGAGTACTTTACATGCCGTGAAAATTGGAGACGAAATCATTCGTTTTCGAGCCGTTTCTGCACAAGCACCCTACAAGTTATTAGAATGTCAACGCGGCATGTACGGTACAAAAGCTTCAAATCACCCTAAGGGTACAGTGGCAGGAATGTTGTTTGATTATCCGTATAATACTTTATTCCCGAATGTTGAATTGCAACAGGAAATAGCCGGAAATCTTGGTCGATTCTTTAACGAAACGGGTGTATCGCACCTGGATTTCGACGGACATGAAGGTTGTTTGTCGGCAGGCGAAGGCGATTATGGCATGCAGATTTTTGCAGATAAAGTCATAAAGGATACCAAACATACTTTGGTGAATGGCACCAGCCGATCCTACCATTACTACTGGCACCTGTGTCACTATTGGAATTGGGGAGAACCCTGGTATGGCGGATTTCGGGAATCGCAGGGCGATTATCGTTTAGAAAACCAGCCTTTTCTGGAACGCAATTACATGCCCAATATGTTGGGTTGGTTTTTACTTTCCGCTACCACTACCGTAGAAGATATCGAATGGATGATGGCCCGTGCTGCAGGATACAATGCAGGTTTTGCTTTGGTAGCACGGTACAAAAGCCTACAAAAAAATCCGAATACAGCGCAATTGCTTTCATTGGTTAAACTTTGGCAGGAGGCTTACCGATCAAAAATTTTCTCTGCAGATCAGATTGCCCGGTTAAAGAATCCGGAAAACGATTTTCACCTCGAGAAAAATAACCAGGAATGGAAATTGTACCCGTTTAAGA
>JBKCVJ010000243.1:0-4963 GCA_046317915.1 Sphingobacteriales bacterium | reverse complement strand
GCAAATACACCCTGGTTAAAATCTTTGGCTTTAACAGAGGCTACCGCACCTGTAAGATCCCTCTTCCTTGCCGTACCATAACCTACAACCACAACCTCATTCAAACTGGATTGTGTGGGCGTGATACTAACATCAACGGAGGAACCGGAAATGGCAGCTTCGAGGTTGCCATAACCAACTGCGGAAATAACGAGCGTTCCCGCATCCTGGGGAACATTGATCTTGTACGAACCATCGGAACCGGTGGAAGTGGCAATATTGGTGCCCTTCACAGTCACTGTGGCGCCGGAAACCGGAGCACCAGTGTTGTCTGTCACCTTACCCGTGATCGTACGTTGCTGAGCGAAGGTCTGTAACGCCAGCAATAGCGTAATAAGTAACGCTGGCAGTAAGCGTTTTTGGGTCATAAACAGTATTTAAGAATTAAAAGTCGCGGCCTAAATTATGTATTCTTTACATATTGTTAGCAATACGTTAATGAATTTTTAAGCTTTATTTAAATAAAACCTCCATTTCTTCGTGCTAAATCGATAAACTCAAAACTTGGACAAAAAAAGCAGTTAAACCCCAAAGGGCCGTATAGTAGGACATCACAAAAACCTTTACTGCTGCACCATTCAATTAATAAAGTCAGAAGTCGATCCCCACAAAGGTCTTCTTCTTCATATTGGAATAACGGCCATGGTTAAACGTATACAATTTACCCGGCCGGTGCGGCACGTTCTCTTCCATCTCGTCCACATCCACCAATAATCCCGTTGTAAACAGCTTCTTCCGGAAATTCCGCCTGTCCAGCTTCACTCCCAGTATGGCTTCATACAGGTACTGCAATTCACGAAGGGAAAATTTATTTTCGAGGAGGTTAAAGATGATGGGCTCTTCCTGGATCTTTTTCTGCAAGGCAGCCAAACAGGTATTCAGGATCTCCATATGGTCAAAGGCCATCTCCTGAATATCGGCCACGGGATGCCAGTGTAACTCATTGGCGAGCTGTCGCAACTGGTGATGCCGAGCATTTACCAATGAAAAATATGCGGTAGACACCACCCTTCCGGCAGGGTGCCGGCCAACTGAACTGAAGGTGTGCACCTGTTCCAGGTAAACATTCTCCAGACCCGTACGGTCTTTTAATACCCGATATGATGCTGAATCCAGATCCTCATCCAGTTCCACCAGATCCCCCAGCAAACTCCACTTATCCTGGAAAGTTGGAAGGTCACTCTTGATCAGCAGGACTTTCAAGACATTTTCATCGAATCCAAAGATTACGCAGTCTACAGATACCGCAAAACCAAAGAAATGGCTGGTATCAACCGGCGAGCAATTAATGTTGGGCTTCTTCCTTGAAGGCGTCATCGTTGGTCATTAAATAAGGTCGGAAAAATTATTCCACAAAATTGAAAGCAGCAAATATTATTGTGTCTAATATACACAAGTAACGGAATTAAAAAGTTAATAAGGCTGCCTCTGCTTTTACTTTTTACTTTTGACTTTTGACTTCTTATGTATACCCCAACACAAACCATTGATCTTCAGCAACTCACCCACTCCCTGTTGCGCGAGTTGCCGAATATTCCATCCGGGCAGATCCATCCATTGCGAAACGTGCTCCGGTTTCATGAATATCGATACTATATCCTGAATGATCCCCTGCTATCCGATGTGGAATATGACCAGCTCTATGCTGCCTTAACAGCAATGGAACAGGCTGATTCTGCGCTGATTACGCCAGACAGTCCCACCCAGAGGGTTGCGGGCGGACTCACCCCTTCCTTTCCAACGGTGCAGCACCTGGTTCCGATGCTGTCCCTTGAAAATTCTTACAATGCCGATGACTTGTTGGATTTTGATCGCAAAGCCAGGGAACAATCCGGCATCGATGCTATAGAATATTGTGTGGAACCCAAATTTGACGGGGCGAGTATTTCACTGATCTATGAAAACGATCAGTTCATCAGGGGTGCTACACGTGGCGACGGCGTGGAAGGGGAAGATATCACCACCAATTGTAAACAGATTCGTTCTATACCGCTCTCCGCAGGGTTTTCTTCTCTGGGCATCCACCAGGTGGAGATCAGGGGCGAGGTGCTCATGAACAAAAACAACTTTAGGAAATACAACGAGCAGATGCTTGCCCAGAACCTGCCGCCACTCGCCAATCCCCGCAATGCGGCATCCGGGGCCTTGCGCATCAAAGACCCCAAAGAAGTGGCAAAACGAAATCTCGAAGCATTTCTCTATCACATCAGCTACGTGATCCCTGAAAAAGGGCAAACGCTTCCAAATGCGCTGGATACACATGCAGGCGCATTGCAGTTGCTCTGGGATCTTGGATTCCGCAGTCCAAAGAAGGAAAAAAAGATCTGCAAAAATATCCGGGAAGTCATTGATTATTGCTCAGCATTTGAAGCAGGGCGAGATGACCTTCCCTATGAAATTGATGGCATGGTGATCAAGGTAAACGACATCGCCCTGCAGGAAAAACTGGGCATGACCACCCACCATCCGCGCTGGGCCATCGCTTTCAAGTTCAAAGCCAGGCAAGCCACCAGTACATTGAGGGCCGTTGAATTTCAGGTAGGCCGCACCGGTAGTATCACGCCGGTTGCGAAAATAGAACCAGTACCCCTGAGTGGCGTAACGGTAAGTTCTATCTCTTTACATAACGAGGATTTTATCCGGGAAAGAGATGTTATGATCGGCGATCAGGTACTGGTGGAGAGGGCCGGTGATGTCATCCCCTATATTGTAAAGGCACTAACGGAGATCCGTACCGGAAAAGAGACGCCCATCGTTTTCCCCACCCACTGTCCGATTTGCGGCGATCCGTTATTCAAGCCAGAAGAAGAAGCCGTTTGGCGTTGTATCAACATCAATTGTGAAGCACAAGTAGTTGAACGGATCATCCACTACACCAGCAAAGATGCGATGGACCTTCGCGGATTGGGTGAAGCCAACATAAGAAAGTTCCATCAGCTCGGTTACCTTAAAGATATCCCGGGGATTTACCATCTGCCCTTTGAGGAGCTCGGCACAATGGAAGGGTTTGGAGAAAAATCCATCACCAACCTCCGCGAAGCCATTGAAAAATCAAAGTTACAACCCCTGCATCGCCTCATCTATGCGCTGGGAATACGTTACGTTGGAGAAACCACTGCGAAGACCCTTGCGAATGCAACCAGCTATTTGCCCGATTTGAAACAATTGAATCTTGAAGAACTCAGGTCCCTGGAAGATGTTGGCGTAAAAGTTGCCGAAAGTGTTTATCAATTCTTTCACAACGATGACAATATCCATATGCTGCAACGACTTGAAGAAGCCGGTGTGCAATTGCAAAACCAGAAAAAACAGTCCCAGACAGAAGGAAGTCTTTCAGGCAAAACCTTTTTGTTTACCGGAACCCTGAATAAACTAAAGCGCAGCGAGGCAGAGGAAATGGTGGAGGCCAAAGGAGGCAAGTTGCTCAGTGGTGTCAGCAGCAAACTCAACTACCTGGTGGTGGGCGAAGACGCAGGGTCCAAGTTGGAAAAAGCCAAGAAACTCGGAAGTGTCCAGATCCTCTCCGAAGACGACTTCTTAAAAATAGCTAATAGCTAGTAGCTAATAGCTAGTATAACGCAGATGGATAGCCTAAAACTATTGTTAATAATATGCGTTAATGTTAAAATAAGATGCCATGAATGGTTTCTTGTAGTACATTTAAAAGACTAAAACACCGCTATGATCAAAAAGATGCCTGGTGAAGTTTGGAAAAATCTGCAGTTCCCCGGATGGAAAGAACTGAGGAAAAAATATGCCGTATCCAATATGGGTAGGGTTGCGAGTTACACGGACGATGTTCATGAAGATGGCAAATTGCTCAATGGCTCTTTGACCACTGGCTACAAAAGCCTGAATCTTCATCGTCCCAACAGCAAAGGCACCATTTATATTCACAGGGAAGTGGCCAAGCTTTTTTCGAAAAAGCCAAGCCCGAAACATAAGTATGTGATCCATGCTAACCATAACAAGTTAGACAATAAATCATCTAACCTGAAATGGGCAACCCAGGAAGAAGTAGCGGTTCACCAACAAAATTCCCCTGCTAAAATAGCATATAAGAAAGTGCAGGCCGCCCGCAGCAATGGCCTCAAGCTAAACGCCACCCAGGTAAAAACCATTAAAAAGGTGCTGCGCGATCCCAAAAGAAAACAAACCTTCAAACAACTCGCAGATAAATACGGCGTGAGTGAAATGACACTTTACCGGATTAAGAGCGGTGAGAACTGGGGGAAAGTAAACTAGATAACAGCTCAACAACTCAACAGCTTAACAACGCAGTAACTCAACAACGCAGAAAACAACAGACTGGTTAGTGACACTGCGTTGCTGAGTTGCTGAGTTATTGAGTTGTTGAGTTGTTAACCGGTCAGAGTTGCGCTCTATTCAAAAAATCAGTCACCGGCTTCAGCGCCTTGAATGCCTCACAAACCTGCTTCACAAATTGCGGTGATTCCATTTCTTTGTTATCCAGTTTTTTCATCGCGAGATAACTCTTCAATTTCAAAAACTCCGCCGCAAGATTATCCGCTTCGTACCCTTTTGGAACCCGTGAAAGGGAAACATCCTTCCCGGTATACAAAGCAGCATATTGCTTCTTGAAGGATGAAGCCTTCAGCAATGCGGAAAATTCAACCAGGTTGTAGTCGATCTCCTGCCGTACCGCAGACAGCACCGGAGCGCCCGGCATCCACAACCCTCCGCCAACAAATCCTTCATCTGGCTCAATGTGCAGGTAGTAACCGGCCAGTGGCGATTTCTTCCCTCCGGAAGTGATTGAAATGCTGTGTTCAACAGATAAGTGCAATTGATTGACAAACGATTCTTGGAAAAATGGCTTTTAAGGGCCATTTTCCAAAAATCTGACTGGTTAGTATGAAATTTGGTTTACCATGACTAAATCTTATACGCAACTCAGCTTGCA
>JBKCVJ010000242.1:0-3436 GCA_046317915.1 Sphingobacteriales bacterium | reverse complement strand
CAATCCTCATCGGCATATTTTCCTCTAACGATGATGCGCATAGAGTCATCGTAGATCAGGCAGTTCCATCCGTCCACATCGCGCACGATGACGCCTGCAAACGCCGCCTGTTTTTTAGTAGTGACTTCAAGTTTGCCATCGAAGAAACGCACGAGGGTATCCTTGCTTTTGCGTTGGGCAGAAGCGGAAACTGTGACCAGTAATGATATGAATACGATGATGACTCTCATTGTTCCTCCAGGTTGAATGTTACGGGCTGTTTTCGATATGCTTTTACAAAACGGTTATGTTGCCTGGCAGGGATCCATTTCGGCGCCTTTTTGATGATGTCAATGGCATATTTGTCCAAAGCCGTTCCAGAACTCTTGTCTATCCTGACTTCCGTGATCTTTCCATCTTTGTCCACAATAAACAAGACGACGGCTTTACCTATAGCATTATCTTTGCTCATTGCTTCAATCCGTCTCGCAACGCCATTGACAATATATTTTTGCCAGGCTTCATTGCCGCCGGGAAAATCCGCGTCTATTTCCGGTTCGCATTTGCCAACGGTTGTGCTGCCATCTTCATTGAAACATTGCATCGAGATCCATTTTCCATTTGCATAGACTTCTTTGGCTGAGATTTTTCCGGATGGGTAATAGAAGTTCCAATTTCCATCCTCCTGTAAGTTGTTGCAGGGACCTTCGCCAGACAACGCCCCATTTGAAAAAAACGTCCACGTGTATGCATGACCGCTACTGTCTGCGTGGTAGTTGGCAGAGTCCATGGTAGCGCCGGATTCCCACCACTTCTTGGCGAGGCCTTGAATATTTCCCTGGTCGTTATAAAAGCAGGAGTCAGAAATTGCTTTACTATCATACCATGAGGTCCATATCCCAATTTTTTTTCCCTTTACAAAACTCCCCCTTGTACGGACTGCACCGTTTTTATGATAGCTGACATAAGGACCAACCTTTGTTGATGAATCCTTTCCATCCAGATATTGCTGCTGGATTTTCTTTCCTGTTTCTGCGAAGAAGTCCTGGACCAGATAGTAGCCATCCGTTGTTTTAGAGGTTATGGTGATGACTTCATATGCAATCTCTTCTCGTTTCTGTGCTTCTTCGAGATTCCATGTTAGATAGCGGATGACTGTATCCGTTTGGCTGAAGACTTGGTTGGCGAGGAGAAATACGACTAAAAATGTAAGTGTCGGTTTCATAAGCAAAATAAAAAAAGCCCTCCCAAAGGAGAGCTCTAATATAGTAACCATTCCCGTTTGGAAACGTTAATTAAGCTTTTTTAGCGGCTCTGGCCAGCTTGCTCTTAATGTTGTTGGCCTTGTTCTTATGGATAACACCGCGCTTTGCGAGTTTATCCACCTGGCTGATCACATCAGGCAGTTTGTCCGCAGCTTCCGTGCCGTTCAGGGCTTTAAGGTCGCGAATAGCATTACGGGTGGTTTTACCATAATAACGGTTCCTGTCCCGGCGCTTAGCGGATTGGCGGACGTCTTTCTTTGTTGCTTGATGATTTGCCATAACTCTAACTAAAATTGGACGGCAAAAGTAGGAAGAAAATTCAAAACTAAAAAGGAAAAGGTCGAAAATTAGTTAAATCTGCTATTTTTCTTCCAACTTCTCCCTTTATCTTCTCCCTTTCCTTGCGGGGAAATAGCACCTTTTTACGATATTTGCTGTCCATGAAAGATTTTTCGTTCATCACCAATTCCCATCCCTCTTACATTGAGGGGTTGTACCGGGAATTTGCCACTGATCCCAACACTGTAGATCCTGATATCAGGAAGTTTTTTGAAGGGTTTGACTTTGCGGTAACCAATGGGTTGCAGGCCGCCACCAACGCGCCATCCCCGTCTCACCCTCAGGCCTCACCCTTAAACCTCGCAAAGGAACTCGGCGTTTACCGCCTGATCCTGGGCTATCGGAACAAGGGTCATCTCATCGCCGATACTAACCCCATCCGTCAACGGAAAGACCGCGGCGCCAACCTTGACCTGGGCTTTTTTGGCTTGTCCGAGGAGGATATGGAAAAGGAATTCTATGCCGGAAACCTGATTGGTCTGGGGAACGTAAAACTCAAGGACATCCTTGCCTTTCTGAAGCGCTGCTATGCAGAGCATGTGGGCATCGAATTCAAATATATTTCTGACCAGAAGAAGGTGGACTTCCTGACCAATGCCATGGAAAAGGAATTCCTGCAGCCTATTTCCCTTAGCAAGAAGAAGCGCATCCTGGAGAAACTGAACCAGGGCGTAATGTTTGAAAAGTTCCTGCATACCAAATACATCGGCCAGAAAAGATTTTCCCTGGAAGGAGGGGAAACCACGATTGCAGCACTGGATGCGATTATCAATACCTCCGCAAATTTGGGTGTCAAGGAAGTAGTGATTGGTATGGCGCACCGTGGAAGGCTGAACGTACTGGCCAATATCATGGGCAAGACCTATGAGCAGATTTTTTCCGAGTTTGAAGGCACAGCGATCCCCGACCAGACGATGGGTTCCGGCGACGTAAAATACCATATGGGTTATGGATCAGAATTAGAAACGCCCGATGGCAAAACCATTCACTTAAAACTAATGCCCAACCCCTCACATCTGGAAGCGGTTGACCCTGTAGTGGTGGGCTTCTCCCGCGCCAAGGCTGATGTGATGTTCGATAGTAATTTCGATGATATCCTGCCCATCCTCATCCATGGGGATGCTTCCGTTGCGGGCCAGGGCATTGTATATGAAGTGCTGCAGATGAGTAAGCTGGAAGGCTATTACACTGGCGGCACCATGCATTTTGTGATCAACAACCAGATCGGTTTCACTACAGATTTTGATGACGCGCGTTCATCGGATTATTGTACCTCCCTCGCGGCGATGGTGCAGGCACCCGTGATGCATATCAATGGCGATGATCCTGAAGCAGTGGTGAAATGCGTGGAGATTGCCACCAAATTCAGGCAGGAGTTTAATTCCGATGTGTTCATTGATATGGTGTGCTACCGTAAGCACGGTCACAACGAAGGTGATGATCCCAAGTTCACGCAGCCGCACCTTTATGATCTCATCGATAAACACCAAAATCCCCGGGAAGTGTATACTACCTTCCTGTTGGAGAATGGAGAACCTGATGCCAAAGATCTCGCGAAGGAAATGGAAAAGAAATTCTGGGGTGATCTGCAGGAGCGGCAGGATGAAGTGAAACAGAATCCTTTGCCTTATCACTATCAGGCACCAGAACTCGCATGGAAAAGTTTGCGCAAAGCAACCGAAGCAGATTTTGAAACGAATTACAATACAGCCGTCAGCGAAGCAGATTTTCAGAAAGTGTTTGACGCACTGATGAAATGGCCGGAAGGATTTAAGCCTCTTCGCAAAGTAGAGAAGCTGATACAGGATAAAGTGAAGTTGTACCAGGAAGAGCAGAAGCTCGATTGGGCAACG
>JBKCVJ010000241.1:0-3008 GCA_046317915.1 Sphingobacteriales bacterium | reverse complement strand
TTTACGTCCGGTGCTGATGACAGCTGCCGTTGCCTCTTTTGGTTTTCTGCCGATGGCCCTTAGCCAAAGTGCGGGAGCGGAAGTACAACGGCCATTGGCCACCGTGGTGATTGGTGGATTGATCACGGCTACCATGCTGACCCTGCTGGTTCTGCCCCTCTTGTATTATTGGCTGGAAAAACGCAAACCTACTGTGCCTCCTGCACTTGTGATGATCCCGCTGCTCATGTTGGCAGCTATCCCAACCAAGGCCCAAACAGTTGGAAGGCCTTTATCACTGGACAGTATGTTGTCCATGGGTGTGCGGCAGAATCTGCAATTGGAAGCGGACCGAAAAGCCTCAGCCTACTGGCAGGCCCTTGGGGAACGCACCTTTGCCTTGCCGAAAACACAGTTTGGTGCGGAGTACGGTAATATCAACAGTTTCAACAATGACACCAGGTTCTTCGTGAACCAGGGTTTTTATATGCCATCGGTGTATCGCCGCCAGAAGGAATTGTATAGTGCACAAAAGATATCGGCCGATGCGAATCTCTCCCTTCGGGAAGCAGAGATCCGCAGGGAAATTCGTTTGGCGTACTACGCCATGCAAGACAACCAGCTCCGTGCTGAACTCTTACATCAGTTAGACACCGTGTATGCAAATCTTCTGAAAGCGGCCGAGCTCAGGCATCGTACCGGTGAGAGTCCAATGATCGAGAAGACGGCAGCAGAAACACAGGTGGCTATGCAGTCTTTGCAGAAAGAACAGCTGGGACATGATATGGCATTGCTGCAACAGCGAATCAGCTATTTGTTACGGGTAACCGAAAAATATATACCTGCCGAGAAAGGAATCAATCTGACGGTAGGATTGGACACCACAGGTGCGCGCAATCCACTGGTTGCCTATTGGCAATCCCAACAAGCCGTATATGATGCAGAGATCAACACGCAGCGTTCTGCACTGGCGCCAGAACTGACACTTGGATATAGCAACCAATCCATCATCGGATGGCAATCTCCGGATGGGGTTGCGCAGAAATATTATGGTTCGGGTGATAGGTTCAGTATATACAGCATGGTGCTGGGTATACCGATCTTCAACGGTGCCGTCAGGCAACGGATGAAGGCGGGTGAAGTGAACAAGGAGATGTCGAGGCTGCAGATGTCTGCTGCAGAAGCACAGTACAAAAACCGTTTTGCACAACTACAGGAACTCTATCTCAAGCATATGGCAACGGTTAAGTTCTATGAGCAAACGGGACTTAAGCAGGCGGAGCAGCTCATCAGCCAGGCTTCCATCAGTTACCGAACCGGAAACATCAGCTATGTGGAATGGACGGCGCTCATGCGTCAGGCCATCGATATCAAATTGGCTTATCTGGATGCATTGGCTGCATTGAAAACCACCCATGCAGAATGCGAATATGTAAAAGGAAATTGATCATGTTGCACAAATCATATACGATACTATTGTTGGCGGTCATCTTTGCTAGTTGTGGCTCAGATAAGAAAGACGCCGTGGCAGATCCCGTGGAAGCGAAGGAAGGATCAACCGTAATTACTGCTGATCAGGTCAAAACAGGCGGTATTGAGTTAGGCATGCCCGAGACCGTTACGATGTATGAGGATCTTGCCGTGAACGGCGTAGTGGATGTGCCACCACAGAATATTGTTTCGATAAGCTTCCCCATGGGCGGTTACCTTCAGCGTACTAGCCTCATGCCGGGGATGCGTGTAAACAAGGGCCAGGTGATCGGTGTGATGGAAGACCAGTCACTGATACAGTTGCAGCAAGACTACCTGATGGGTAAGGCGAAACTGGTTTACCTCGAGCAAGATTATAACCGGCAAAAAGAGTTGAATGAAAGCAATGTAAATGCTGGGAAGATATTCCAGCAGGCAGAAGCGGAATTCAACAGCCAGCGGGTGATGCAAAAGGCCAATGCAGAAAAACTGAAACTGATTGGCATCAATCCGGACAAGTTGAATGAGCAAACCATTTCAAAAAGCGTGGCCCTCTATTCTCCCATCAATGGTTATGTATCCAAGGTGAATGTCAACATCGGAAAATATGTGCAGCCTGCAGATGTGTTGTTTGAATTGATCAACCCTGATGATATTCATGCTGCACTCACCATCTTCCAGAAAGATATGCCGAAGATCAAAGTGGGTCAGCAGGTCAGCATCAATTTTGTGGATGAGCCCAATAAAAAATATCCAGGTGAGATCATTTTGGTGACAAGGAACCTCGATGAGAACAGAAGTGGAACAGTGCATTGCCATTTTGAAACCCATCCTGCGCACCTGCTTCCTGGCATGTACTTGCAGGCAACCATAAAAGTTAGTTCGGCCAATGCAGTCAGCCTACCTGAAGAAGCAGTGGTGGATTATCTGGGTAAGTCATATGTGTTCATCAGTTCCGGTGCGGATAAGTTTAACATGACCGAAGTGCAAACCGGTATTCGCAACAATGGCCTTATCCAGATCCTGAATCCTGATGTGATGAAAGGGCAGAAGGTGGTGGTGAAGAATGCGTATGCGGTGCTGGGGGCGGCGAAGAATACAGCGGAAGAAGAATAGCGTTGGCAATCAGTCATTCAATCATTCAGTAATACAGACAATCAGAAGTTGGCAAACGGAAGATCAGGAAATCTGAAGTGGTACCCTGGATATCAGAAAACCAGAATACCCACTACTGAATGTCTGTATTACTGTTTGTTTGTTATGATTGATTGTCACTTGTATTCCTCTCGAACCGGCGCAAATACATCCATCACTTTACACGCCACATTTGCCACCGCCGAATGCGGCACATTAGAATGTATCACAAAATAATCTCCCTGTTGCAGCGTCATCGTTTCTCCGCCAATGGTCATTTCCAGTTCTCCTTCCAGAATATACGTAAGTTGTTCATGCGGATGATGATGCAACGGAAGTACGCTGCCTTTCTCAATCTCCACAATACCCATGGTGCATTGATCACCATGGATATATCTGCCCGCAATGCCGCTGATCAGATGCTT
>JBKCVJ010000240.1:0-78335 GCA_046317915.1 Sphingobacteriales bacterium | reverse complement strand
TGTAATTGAATGACAAAGATTATTTTTTGTCTCTTGACTATACTGGGTTTGGCGAATTTCAGCCAAGCCCAGTATTGGCCAAGGGAGTTCACAAGCTCCCAGGGCAAGGTTGTCCTTTACCAACCGCAGCCCCAGAAGTTGGAAGGCAATAGGGTGATGGGCGTTATGGCTTTTTCTCTTGTCGCTACCGGACAAAAAGAACCAAAGTTCGGCGCTATGAATTTTGATGCCAGGCTGAACATTGACCGCGATACAAGAACTTACGCCCTGGAATCATTGGCCATTCCTAACCTGAAATTCTCAGGAGATAATAAGGATATCGATACAGCTAAAATAAAGGCAGCTATTATTAAAGACCTTGAAGGATGGGATGTTACCGGATCCCTGGATCAGCTTATAGCCGGTATTGAAGAATTCAATACGGACGCAAAAGCAAATCAGCGTTTCAACAATGCCCCTCCAACTTTTATCTACAGGAACTCCCCTCACTTCCTGATTATGGTAGACGGAGATCCGAAATTCCAGGATATTCAAAACACGAGCCTGAGGCATCTGGCCAACACGGGTTATGTGATCCTGCAAAACAAAGCGGATAATAAATATTATCTCTTTGGCGGGGAAGTCTGGTACGCTGCCACTGATCTAAAGGGTCAATGGCAGGTCACTAAAAATATTCCCAGTGATATTAAGAAGCTGATGGAAGCCAATAAAGAAGCAACCAAATCAGCAGCTAAAGTGGAAGGAGAAAAAAATGCAACTCCTCCCGCGATCATTGTGGCTACATCTCCCACAGAACTGATCCAGACAAAAGGTGAACCTGTGTGGAAAAAGATTGACAGCACAATCATTGAATTTGCAGAAAATACAGAAGACAACCTTTTCCGTGTACAGGGAAGCTATTATGTCCTTAAATCCGGGCGTTGGTTCAAGAGCAGCGCACTTGCTTCCGGCTGGACATTTCTGCCTGCAGAAGAACTGTCTAAAGAATTCGCGAAGATCAAATCCGGTTCAGAAAAAGATATCGTTCTGGCCAGCGTTCCCGGCACAGTAGAATCAAGGGATGCATTGCTGGATGCGCAAGTACCGCAGACAGCATCGGTTGACCGTAAAACCGGTGGCAAAGACAAGAAAGTTACCTATGATGGTGCACCGCAGTACGAAAAAATCGAAGGAACAGATCTGGAACTGGTAAAGAATTCCGACAAAACGGTTTTCCGGACTACAGCTCCCGCGCCTTCAGGTTCTGGCGCTGCTGCACCGGATGCACCGCAATACTATATGGTTGACAATGGTATCTGGTATGTCAGCAGCAGTTCTGACGGTCCATGGTACGTCAGTGACCACAGGCCATCCTCGGTAGACAATATCCCTCCTACTTCATCTGCGTACAACACAAAATATGTGTATGTGTATGATGCCACACCCAGTGTTGTGTATGTGGGATATACGCCCGGTTATATGGGCAGTTATATCTATGGACCTACAGTTGTTTACGGCACCGGGTTTTATTACCAGCCCTGGTATGGCGCAATGTATTATCCGCACCATGCAACATGGGGCTTTAACATGAACTATAACCCCTGGACAGGCTGGAGCATTGGGTTTGGATTCACTACGGGTCCATTCCATTTCGGCTTTGGTACAGGCGGATTCATCTTCGGCATGAGCTGGGGATTCGGTGGTCCGATGTGGGGATATCCCGGATACGGCTACGGCTACTTTGGTCCTCCAATGTATCGCCCACCCTGTTTTAATCCACACTACCCCTGGTATGGTTACAATAGGCCTGGTTACGGCAACAATGTGAACAGACCGAACATCAACTCACCTGGAAGTGGCAACATCAATTGGGGTGGTGGCAACCAGATCAACGTTGGTGGCGATGTAAACATCAATATTGGCAACAACGTGGCTTCTGGAAATAACCTGTACAATAAAGCAAAGAATACAGACAAGAGTATTTCGTCTGGTGTGGGCAACAAGGATGTTTCCAAAATGAATATGGGTAACAAGCCAGGTTCACAAAACAACAATAAACCCGGAACTGGAAATGCCAGGCCCTCAACGAGTGGCACTGCAAATCCTGGAATCAACAACAATACGGGAAGACCAAATAAAGATGCAGGAAGACCCAGCACGCAGCCTAATAATGTTTTTGCGGACAGGGATGGCAATGTTTATCAAAAAGACAAAACCGGAAATATTCAGCAAAACAAAGGCGGCAACAACTGGAGCAAACCTGCACAACCTTCAACCAACAACAGGATGCCCAGCACCATGGACCAGCGTGACCGTGGCGCCAGCAAAACAAAAAATTACAACCAGATGAGCAGGCCAGCGCCCTCATCCCGTCCAATGCCTACTTCAAGACCAGCTTCAATGCCGGCTGGTGGAAGCGCAAGGAAAAGATAGTTTTTTGTGATCAGTGGTTGTTATCACACGGCGCAATCTTCTGATTGCGCCTTTTTTTTTACTTTGAGGGATGCGCAAATATTTAGTACTTGCCTTTCTGCTCCCATTGTTCAGTTATGCCCAGACGGTCACCATCCCCGCGGTTCCTTATGAAAGGCAGGATGTCCCCGTCTACATTTCGCTGAAAAAGCCTGCGGATAACCACTTTGGCCTGGTACACCCTACTAACGGAAACGTATATGCGCTACAGTGGCAGGGCGACAGTGCGGTATTTATTCCGTCGGACCCCATTCCGGCAAACCAATCGATACAATTTCAGCTGAAACAACTCCGGAAACTCCCAGCCGGTGTGAGCTTCCGAAAGAACAACGAGTCGGTTGCTGTACAAAAAGGCAAAAAAAATATGTTCGCATACCAAATTGCGGAACTGATGCCTCCTACAGACTCGCCCAATCTATACAAACGTTCCGGCTTCATCCATCCCTTATATACCCCCGATGGCTTAACCGTAACCGATGCGTTCCCTTCCAACCATGCGCATCAGCACGCGGTGTTCCACGCGTGGACCCATACAAGATTCAAGGGCCACCATGTTGACTTCTGGAACCAACATAAACTGGAAGGTACCGTTGGGGAGGCAAAACTCATCAGTACAAAGACAGGCGCGGTATATTCAGAAATGGTTACCAAACAAAACTATATCAGCCTCAAAGACGGCGTGATCCTAAGTGAAGTGTGGGTGTTCAGGATCTACAATACCAAAAACAACAACCTTTTCGATTTAACCATTCGGCAGGAAAACATCACCAAAGACACTTTGTTTCTCGATCAATATATTTATGGAGGCATGGCCTTCCGGGGAAGCGCACAATGGGATCCACACAACAAAAAGGAATTCAGGCAGAAATGGCAGGTCCTGACCAGTGAAGGCATCAGGGATACTTCGGCTAACAATACAGCTGCTAAATGGTTCAGCGTCTCCGGGTTGATCAATCAAAAACCTGCATCAGTAACCGTGATCGGGCACCCCTCTAATTACCGCTACCCGCAAAAGATCCGTGTTCACCCGGATATGCCCTATTGGGTGTTCTCGCCAGTGATCGATAAAGGATTTTTTATACCTCCATCCGGCACTTACTCGGCAGGATATCGATACCTGATCACCAATCAGGATCCTTCATCAGCATTGATCAACGCGCTCATTGACGCGTGGTGAAAGTATATACCCCGGAACCAACTTCTACGCTAACGGCATCGCCTACACGCACATACTGGCTTTGCAGAAAAAGTAACAGAAGAAGTGCAAGCAGTTGGATGGGGCGCATAGAATGGCAGGTTAAACGTTAGTGGTTATTAAGTTAACGGTAATTTCATTAACCTAAACCCTCCCCCTAAACCCTCACTCTAGAACTTCTCTTGCCACGCCAACATCCCCCCCGTCAGGTTGATGACATTGGTAAATCCCATCGTCTCCAACATCATGCAGGCCTGGCCGCTCCGGTTGCCGCTACGGCAATAGATGATGACTTCCTGGTCTTTCATTGCCTCCAGGGCATCAATGTCCAGGTCTTGAATTTTCCCCAGCGGATGAAGCAATCCGCCAATGTTAAACTCGGCATTTTCATACGGTTCACGGACGTCCACAAGATTCAATTGCTCACCTGCGTCCAGTCTCGATTTCAATTCTTCCGGTGCGATGGTCTTCATGATGATTCTTTTAAAATTCTTGTTGTGTAGTGGATGGCGGAGGAAGGGAATCCGTTCGCTCGGGTTTATTCACGCTTAGCCGCACATCCATCATTTGTCCCATCCTGATCAGGTTCAGCTTGCGCTGGTCGTTGAATCGGGGTGGGTTTTGCCAATATACAAAACTCGCAGAAGTATCTCTTACATCGGGATCTGGTAAAACAACACCGAGTCCAATGCCATTGGCTTCCATTAACGTAACCGCTTCCAGGTAAGGCATTCCAATGAGGTCTGGAACAGGGATCAGCTCGTTACCTATGCCAGCGCCCAATACCAGTGCAATGGTGCTGCTCATGGCAATTTTAGTTCCCGGCCTGATCGTCTGGTTGTTAAAGACCTGATCCTTCACCGCATTTTTGGCAATATCCGGAACATAGCTGGTATCCCCCAGTTTAAGACCTTTAGCTCTCAACTCCAGTTCAGCATTCCTGAAACTCATACCCACAAGATTGGGCATATCGATAAGCGGCGCAACGGCCCTGTTGATGGTGAGATACACTGTTCGGTTAACCTTCACCGTTGCATCCGGTTCAGGAAACTGTTTGATCACCTGGAGTGGCGGCGTAGTATCCTGGAACACGGAATCCTGTATAATGACTTCAAAACCCTGCTTCTCCAAAAACTGCGCGGCGTCTTCCAGCTTCTTCCCTTTTACATCCGGTACCCGCAGATACGCTCCGTGGTTGGTCCAGAAATTCAGGCTCTGCAAAAAAAGGAATACGATCACAACAGTTGCCAGTATACCCAGCAGGATATTCAGGGCTAAAGATTTGGGCAGTCTGATACCGTTCAAAGGAATTAAATTTTGTGGTTCAATGCTTCATCAATCAGTGCACCGTAAAACCCTTTGAGATCCCAACCATTGGCCCTCACCTGTTGCGGCACAATGCTGGCCTCACTCTGGCCCGGTACGGTATTGATCTCAAGCAGATAGGGTTGCCCCGCTTCGGCATTAAAGATAAAATCCATCCGCACAATACCCCTGCAATTAAAAATTTCATATACCCGCCTGGCAGTAGACCTTACTTTCTCAGCAGTTTCCTCATCACAGGGCGCGGGTGTGATCTCTTTCGATTTCCCTTCATATTTGGCTTCGTAGTCAAAGAATTCATTCTCTGCGAGGATCTCCGTAAATGGCAAGGTGATGATATTTCCATTGCTCCTGAATACACCGATCGTAAATTCCCTTCCACTAATAAACTCCTCTACCAACACCTGGTCGTCTTCATGAAATGCCTTCTCCAGCGCAGCTTCTATGTCTTCTGCATGGTTCACCTTACTCATGCCGATACTGGAGCCCCCGTTGTTGGGCTTTACAAATACGGGCAACTTTACTTGCACCAATACATCTTGTGCGCTGAGTGGCGCATGCCTGAAGAGATGCAGCGACTTCGCCACATGAATGCCACCAAATGCAGCCACTGCAACCGTATATCGTTTGTTAAATGTTATTGCCGATGTAGCCGCATCGCAGGAAGTGTATGGCAAACCAACCATATCAAAATAACCCTGCAATTTTCCGTCTTCGCCCGGTGTACCGTGAATGCCGATCAATACTGCATCAAACTTGATCTTTCGCCCATCAATGGTCAATGAGAAATCATTCCGGTCAACCAGATACGCCTGGCCATCAGCTCCGGGATGAAACCATCGCTCCGGTGTGATGTCTATCCGATATACATCGTAACGGTCTGTATCAATATTGTTCTGAATGGTAATAGCAGACTTGTAGGAGATGACTGCTTCACCGGAATAGCCTCCGGTCACAAATGCGATGATCGGTTTTTTTTGCATGAATATTTGAATCTAAATTAAACTTCCGTTCCACCTCTTCACACTTCCACAATTTCACACTATTCCAAGCCTTGATTGCCTGAGTCAAGCACAAACTTCCATTTGCCATTAACCTTCTTCCAGATGGTCACATAAGAACCTTTCTGGACATTCACACTGTCTTTTAACTCATAAATGCCATAAGTATATCCCAACTCCCCAGAGGTTGCCACATCACCACCAATGGGTTCCCATGATAACACTACGGCAGAATCGTTCATATTGGTAATGTACTCAATGGCAGGAGCTCCACGAAGGGGAACGGAATTATCCCGCATCATGACCCCCTCGTCATCAATAAACTCCATAAAGGCTTTGCGCATGCCATGTGTCTTACTGAAGTCGGAAAACGCCTGATCTGTACGCTGAAGTTCTTGTATCAACAGGTTGGGGTTGGTTTCCTCCTTCTTGTCGAAATACCGGCATGAGACCATGGCCAGCAGCAGTATAAGGATGTAGTGCGATTTATGCATAAGGTTCTGCCCCGGCAGCAAAGCTACTCCTCAAATGTGCAGCTTCTCTTTTTTGGTCATCAGTTCGTCAACCGTTTCTTTATACATGTCATCCGGAACACAACAGTCTACCGGGCAAACGGCTGCGCACTGAGGCTCTTCATGGAAGCCCTGGCACTCCGTACATTTATTGGGGACGATGTAATATGTATCTACGCTGATCGGAGCATTCTTTGTATCTGCGTCAAGGGAAGAACCATCGAGAAGGGTAAAACTTCCTTTTACGGTTGTGCCATCTGCGATGGCCCATTCTACGCCACCTTCATAAATTGCATTATTGGGACATTCGGGTTCACAAGCACCACAATTGATACATTCTTCAGTGATTTTAATAGCCATACGTTTAATGGATTTTTTAACGGGTCAACAAGGTTTACATTTGCCCTCTAAAGGTAGTGATTCTAATAAATTATATCGATGAATTTACAAGTTCGATTGAATTTACTCTCTCGTCTCAGAAACCATTTATCGTCTGACCACGAGGCCTGGCAGGAAGCAAAGGAAAGGGCCGCATACCAGAACAGCTGGTTCCTCCCTGAATTCATTGACCTTCAGGTGAGTCAACTTTGCCGGTTTATGCTTGACGCGTCCGTCTTGCAGGAAGTTGTCAACAAATACGGGCTTCCTGACCTACAAGCTGCACCTAAAAGCATCGGCCTGGTCATGGCCGGAAATATCCCGCTGGTGGGATTTCACGATATGCTCTGCATCTTTTTGAGTGGCCACAATCAGGTGATCAAACCCTCTTCCAAGGATGAGGTCCTGATCCGCTGCATCGTTGACTTTATGACCAAAGAGGAACCAACGGTTGCCACCATCATCCGGTTCAGTGAACAACTCAAAGGTTGTGACGCTTACATCGCTACAGGCTCCAATCACTCTGCCAGGTATTTTGAACAGTATTTCGGAAAGTATCCGAACATCATCCGGAAAAACCGGACCTCTATCGCCATTCTTGACGGTAAAGAAACCATGGAAGAACTTGATCTACTGGCAGATGATATCCAATTGTATTTTGGACTCGGTTGCAGGAACGTTACACAGGTATGGGTACCCGAAAACTATGATTTTCAACCCCTTCTGGATGCACTGAAAAAATACGACTACCTGATGGACCAGCACAAATACAAACACAACTATGACTACGTTCTTACAATTAACATGATGAACAGGGAGGCGTATATGACCAATGGGTCCATTGTACTCAGCCCAAACAAATCTGCGTTTTCCGGCATCAGCAACCTGAATTATGCATACTATAAGGATCTGGAGGAACTCATTTCCAGCCTTGACCCGGATACCCTGCAGGTGATCACGGGTCATGGCTTTACCCCATTCGGTAAGGCCCAGTGCCCGGGCTTTTTTGATTATGCCGATGGGGTGGATAGTTTGCAGTTTTTGGTAAAACTGTAGGGTGTGGCTTTAGGGTGAGAGTTTAGGGTGAGGGTTTAGCAGGGGAACTAAACCCTCACCCTAAGCCCTCACCCTAGTTCTCAGGCCTGTTCTACGAAGTTCTTACTATATTTTTTGTTAAATGGTTCATGTGGTAAACTGAAATTCATTCAGGTTTGTTTCTTTTGTAAGGCATGGGCACATAATTTGTCCCGTACCTTTAATATTGGTTCATAAAGACTACCTTTTAACCTATTCATAATAGAAGTAAAGATGAAAATTAAGCAGATCCTTACCGTAGTGTTATTGAGTGCCGGCACAACGCTAGGTACACTGTTCACCTACAATTACTTTGCCGCTAAATCCACAACATCCTCCACTGAACTGGGAAAGATGCCTGTAAACTATGCAGGAATTTTTGACAGTAACAAGACTTTTGGCGAGCCCCCAACAGATTTCAGCCAGGCGTCACAGTCTTCTGTACCGGCCGTGGTACATATTACCACAGTGATCAAGGCCAACGCCGCTACGAACCTTCGGAAAAGTCCTTTCTCCGACTTGTTTGGGGACGATTTTGACGATTTCTTTGGCGGCCCTAATATGCGTTCCATGCCGCAGCGAGCAAGTGGTTCCGGCGTCATCATCAGTGAAGATGGATATATCATTACCAACAATCACGTGATTGATGAGGCATCTGAAATTAAGGTAACGCTGAGTAATAAGAAGTCGTACACCGCCAAACTGATCGGCGCGGATCCTAGCAGTGACCTGGCCATGCTGAAGATCGAGGAGAAAGGCCTGCCGTATATTGTTTACGGCAACTCAGACCAAGTGAAAGTTGGTCAGTGGGTGTTGGCCGTTGGATACCCACTAAACCTTGAAACAACCGTTACTGCCGGTATTGTCAGCGCAAAGGCGCGTTCCCTCGGACTAAATGCCCGGAAAAGCGCTTCCCCTATTGAAAGCTTTATCCAGACAGATGCTGCCGTTAACCAGGGTAATTCCGGTGGTGCGCTGATCAACACCAATGGCGAACTGGTGGGCATCGTTTCTGCTATAGCTTCCCCAACCGGTGCATATGCAGGATATTCTTATGCCATACCGGTTAACATCGTCAAAAAGATCATTAATGACCTGCTCAAGTATGGTACGGTACAACGCGCTTATATCGGTATCTCCTACCTCCCGGACAATGTCCCAGATTCCGAGAAGGAAAAGCTTGGCTTTAAAGATGGCATCGGCGTTTACGTAAGAGAAGTGTCAAAAGACGGCGCTGCAGCTAATTCAGGAATTCAACCCGGTGATTACATCACCAGGATCAATAATGTAAAAGTTATTTCTGGTAGTGAAATGGTGGAACAGATCGCCAGTTACAAGCCCGGCGACAAAGTAACCCTTACTTATCATCGCAACGGAAAGGACTTCAATACCAATGTAGTACTGAAAAACATCTCAGGGTCCTATGACGTCGTGAAAAACAACGCTACCGATGCACTGGGTGCTGATTTTGAATCCCTGGCCCCGGCCAAAGCCAAAGAGTATGGCTTCAAAGGAGGCGTCATTGTGAAGAAGATCAAGCAGAATGGTGCCATTGACAGCCAGACTCGTATGCGGGATGGTTTCATTATCCTGAAGGCTAATGGTAAGGACGTACTTAATATGAATGAGCTGGCCGATGCCATCACCCGAAGCAACGGAAGACTGGAGATTTCCGGTTTCTATCCGGGGTATGACGGAGCGTACGACTATCAGATCGACCTGCGTTAATTCCCAAAAAAGACATCCCTAAAAAGACGAAGTATGCTTTACTTCGTCTTTCTTATGCATGTACATGTACCTTTTAATCTTAATACGTAAATATACCTACTTTACTTAGTAATTTTACATTATTCACGGAAAGTGGTATAGGATAAGTCAGACAAGTAATATATTTTTGTAATCTCCGACAAGCCCAAGTTAGTTTCTTCTATCTCCACTATCTTTTAGAAAAACGGGTTATCTACATTAGAATTCTATCCCTTGAATGCCTCTTGTGCATGTTTAGATTCCATATCCGGATCTATCAACCCTTTAATGTTAATCCACAATGCCCGGAATTCTTAAGAGTTTTACAAAGATCACTTCAAGGTGGATCATTTTCTTCCTTGAACAAATGTTAGCGTTTAGTGCATTCCTGAGTTCCCTGTTAATTATTAGCAGTGTTACTCACAGGGATATTACTGACTTTCGATCACTTTTGCTTCTGTTAGCTATCAACGTTGTACCCACTACAACGGGTATGATGATTTTCCAGACACATGCTGGCATCATCAGGTACTCTGAAATGAAGGACATTTATACGGTCCTCAAATTTGCATTCATTCAATTGGGAGTTTGGTTACTCTTGTATCCATTCACAGCTGACTTGTTCACAAATATTCAGGCGCCGTTGATGACACTGATGATCAACTTCGCCCTGATATCATTGTTCCTTATCGCTTTCAGGCTTTTGGTAAAAGAAGTGTATTCACGCGGTCTCAAAGGCTGGAGCCAGAAACAGCGTGTACTGATCTATGGTGCAGGCAACATCGGCATTGCAACAAAGAATGCTGTGGAACTGGACAGCAGGAGTGGCAAAAAACTTTTTGCGTTCATCGATGATGATCACAATAAGATTGGTAAGAGCCTTTGCGGCACACCCATCGTGTCAGGTAACCTGGTCAACATAGCCAACTACATCAAAAAGCACGCCATAAAAGAGGTAATCATCGCCACCAACCTTCCCCTCGAAAAGAAAGCCGGTCTTACACCCTTGTGTGCTGAATTGAATATTAAACTGAGTTCGGTACCTCCATTGCATCAATGGACAAATGGCGGCTTCAGTGTTAAGCAACTGAAAGAAGTTACCATTGAGTCACTGCTTGAAAGGGATGTGATCCAGGTGTTGAACGAGAAATCAGTAAAAGAATTTGAAGATGCAGTAGTACTGGTAACCGGTGCTGCAGGAAGCATCGGCTCTGAAATATGCAGGCAACTATGCAAGTATGATCTGAAGAGACTGATCCTTCTTGATCAGTCGGAAACAGGCTTGCATGATATCATGCATGAGCTGCACGATAAGTATGATTCTGTTGATTTCTGCATGGAGTTGGCGAACATCCGGGATGAGCAGCGTGTCAGCAACATCATGCAGTATTATAAGCCGCAGTATGTTTTCCATGCCGCCGCTTATAAGCACGTGCCTATCCTTGAATACTTCCCAACGGAAGTTGTACTCACCAATGTGATGGGTACACGCAACCTTGCGGATGCAGCACTGGCAGCCGGCGTGAAAAAGTTTGTGATGATCTCTACCGATAAGGCAGTGAATCCTACCAACATCATGGGCGCCACCAAGCGCATCGCTGAAATGTATGTTCAGTCCATGAATTCTACTAACAGAACACAATTCATTACTACCAGATTTGGTAACGTACTTGGATCAAATGGTTCAGTTGTGCCTTTGTTTAAAAAGCAGATTGAGCAGGGTGGCCCGGTTACGGTTACACATCCAGAGATTACTAGGTATTTCATGACCATTCCCGAAGCCAGTAACCTCGTATTGGAAGCCGGTGTGATGGGCAATGGCGGTGAGATCTTTATATTTGATATGGGTAAGCCAGTGAAGATCGTGGACCTTGCAACGAAGATGATTGAACTGTCAGGTATGCGTCCCGGTGAAGACATTAAGATCGTCTTCCAGGGATTGAGGCCAGGCGAGAAGATGTATGAAGAGTTGTTCAAAGAGAACGAGAACCTCGTAAGTACTCACCATCCCAAGATCATGAAGGCAAGGCGCTGTGATGTGGATGCAAGTTTCCAGGATGAACTCCTCTTCCTGGTTGACCTTGCACAGGAACTGAAGTCCAGCAGCTTGCGCAAACAGATCGGCAAGATCGTACCAGAATACAAATACGAGAAACAGGAAACCGGTTCCGTAAGAATTGTACGCACGGGAACCAAGCTACCTGAAGACGATAAGATCTGGAAAACCAACTAAGTGATCAGTGATTATCCAATCACTGATTGGATAACACCCACAATTCGTTCAAGGTCTTTGCTTTCCAGGCTCGATCCACTTGGAAGGCAAAGGCCTTTTTCAAATAATGTTTCTGAAAGTCTGCTTCCATAGTATGGGCTGTCTGCAAATACCGGTTGCATATGTAAGGGCTTCCATAAAGGCCTGCTCTCAATGTTTTCTGCTTCCAGTGCAAGCCTAATGTTCTCCCTTGTTACCCCATTGTTGGTCAGCGTAGGATCAACCATTACACAAGTCAGCCATCGGTTTGAAAAATGTCCTTCCGGCTCGTGCAAAAATTGAAAGCCTGAAACACTTCCAAGCACAGACACATAAAATGCATGGTTTTCCCGTCTCTTTGCCACTCTTTGTGGTAACACTTCCATCTGCCCGCGGCCGATACCTGCAAGGACATTGCTTAACCTGTAGTTATACCCGATGTGACTATGCTGATAATGCGGCGCAGGATCACGGGCCTGCGTGGAAAGAAATCTGGCTTTTTGGATGGCAGCTCCGTCCTGCCCCACCAATGCACCGCCACCGCTAGTGGTGATGATCTTATTGCCATTAAATGACAGCACGCCAAAGGCTCCAAAACTGCCGCAGGCTTTCCCCTTATACGCAGAGCCCAGTGCCTCTGCTGCATCTTCAATCACCGCTATTTCAAACTCCGTTGCAATAGCTTGTATCTCGTCCATTTTTGCCGGCATCCCGTAGAGATGTACCGCAATAATGGCTTTTGGCTTTTTCCCTTTTTTGATACGATCTTCAATAGCTTCCTTCAGGGCCTTTGGACAAATATTCCATGTATCCGGCTCACTGTCAACAAACACGGGTACCGCTCCCTGGTATGCGATAGGATTAGCCGATGCCGAAAAGGTAAAGCTCTGACAGATCACCTCATCGCCATGACCCACACCGAGCATTATCAATGCCAGGTGCAAAGCGCCAGTACCTGAAGTCAGTGCCGCGGCATGATCAACGCCGGTAAATGCACTTAGTGCTTTCTCAAACCCATCCACATTGGGGCCAAGCGGTGCCACCCAGTTGGTGTTGAATGCTTCCTCCACATAAACCTTCTCCCTTCCACCCATGTGTGGGGGCGACAACCAAATTTTATCTTTTGCGGTACTCATAATCTGCTTATTGAAATTGACCTATCAAAACGTAATAAATGATCTTCAACCATTCTGTCACAACCACCGATGCATCGTTCTTCCTGCGCCACCATGTTACAGGGTTAAAATCTGTATAACGACTTGGAGATACGTTAATTGTGATTCGGACACCTGCTTTTTCAAAGCGATCCCTAAAAATCCGGAATGCCCTACGGCTATGAAATGATGATGTTACGATCACCACCCTTTTCACGCTGGCGTCTGACCGAAGGTATGCCGCCACTTTGTCTGCCTCATCCATTGTGCTGGTTGCCGGTCCGCGAAGATAGGTCACCTTTTGCGGAGGAACACCGAGTTGGATCATCACTTCCCGAAATTGCTCTGCTGTTGAGGCCATCGGTATGGACAAGCTGTCCATAAAATATTTTTCGGGATCTATGGGAGCCACAAAAAGTAAAGCAGCCTGATGTGTTTCCCGGTAAATCGCAGCAGCTTCAAGGGAACGGTCAGGCAAACCGCCCATCAGGGGAACAATCAATGTTTCTACATTGGCAGAATCCACCTTCCTATAAACAAGAAATCTGCCCCCGAATATGAGGAACAGACCTAGCATCAGCAGGAGCACTACTGACCAAATCCATATTTTTCTTCTGCGCATGATTTATCTGGCCAGGTAACCACCGTCCACCACCAACGTTGTGCCAGTGATCCACCTTGCACCCGGCGAAAGCAAAAAAACTGCGGTATGGGCCACGTCTTCAGGTTTTCCCAGTCCAAGCGGATGCAATGATTTGATCCGATTGAGCATTTCCTCGTCCTGGCTGTAATATGCATTGGCAACCATTGGCGTTTCCACCACTCCGGGCGCAATACAATTCACCCTGATCTTACGAGAGGCCAACTCTATCGCCAGGGACTTTGCTGCTGCAGTAAGGGCCCCCTTGGTAAGTGCATAAAGACTCTTCCCTGATTCTCCGGCATGTGCCATCACTGAAGTGATCCACAGAATGGACCCGCCCTCAATGGAAAATATCTGCTTTTTAGTAATCACTTGCGTGACAAGAACCGCCGCAGTAATGTTGACTGCTATAAACTGCGATAACTTTTCTTCTGAGATAACCTGCAAAGGTGTTGTACCAGAAATGCCTGCCGCATGAACAAGGCCGTCTACTCTTATCCCTGAAGACTTCAATGCCTCTCCCCACTGCTGAACGGCTGCGCTGTCACTGAGGTCTACTGCGTACATCGTGTGACCTTCACCAGAAAGTTGTAACAGGGTTTCATCCAACCGTTGTTGATCCCGTCCGATACCGATGACTTTAGCACCTTCCATGCCGCAGTGTACAGCAATGGCCCTTCCTATTCCGGAAGAAGCACCAGTTACCACAATTATCTTTCCTGAAAGCGAACTCATGCGGGTTGATTAAGGTCCTCCAAACTTACTTCAACAAGTTCACTTATTTGCATTCCCGGATTATTCAGGATGCAAGACGCGAAACTCATTCCAACCCCAAAGCCACTCAGCAAAAGTCTATTCGGCGCATTCAATTTTTGTTGCAAGGCAGTGACCATTGTCAACGGGATGGATACAGACGATGTATTGCCATAGTGTTCTATACAAGTCGGCACTTTATCAGTAGGCAATCCCAATTTTTTGCCGAGGTATCCATTCATGTAGCTATTCGCCTGGTGAAACAACCAGTATTCAATATCATCTTTTGTAAGACCCGCAGATGTAAGCACATCATTGATATTTTTAGGAACGTTAACGATCACAAAATTAAAAACCTCTGCACCATCCATATAACCGTGCTCATCGGTGCGAATATTCCCATGTTCATCAACAACTTTTTCCCTGATCGTTTCAGGGTTAGATGGATGGCGATACCCTCCTGCATCCATCTTGATCAGATCACTTTTAGAACCATCAGATCCCAATGAGAAAAAACTCTGACCATACTGCTCTCCCCTTTCAACAAGGGCAGCAATTCCGCCATCGCCAAAAAGAAAAGCCGTCTTGCGATCCTTGGGATGATACACCCTTGAACGGGTTTCACCATCCAGGAGCAAGGCCTTTCTGATCGTTCCTCCTTGCATTAATCCGTACACCACAGACAATCCATATACAAAAGCACTGCAGCCGAGGCTGATGTCAAAAGCCATTGTATCCTTCCGCAACCCAAGCCTGTGTTGCAACAACACTGACGTGGCAGGCATCCGGTAATCCGGTGTTTGTGATACAAATACTAAAAGGTCAATTTCGTCTTTATTGATCTGCATATCGCTGATCAACTGCTCCGCTGCTTTGAAACAAAGATCAGATGCACACATTCCTTCCGGCGCAAACCTTCGCTGGCGAATGCCCGTTTTCTCAACGATCTCTTTCACATCTTCCGCAGGGAAATACATGGTATATGAAAGATTATCAATCGTATTGGAGGGCACCGCAGCTGCCATGCCGGCAATACCTGTATTGCTGAACTGAAGTCTGGCCATATTGTCTAGTTCGGGTTAAGCGGCATTCTTTTCCACGTAGCTTAACAGATCCTGTACGGTGTTAAGCTCTTTGAATGACTGGGCAGGGATAGACACACTGAAGTGTTCATCCAACAGGGCGATAAGTGTAAGCTGACTCAGTGAATCCCAACCTGCATAGTCCCGGAACAGGTCACCCAGCTCAATCGAATCCGATTCCATCTCTAATGCTTCACGCAATACGCTGATGAGTTTTTCTTTCATATGAGTGTTATTTATGTAGTTTGTTTATTTCTGAATGATCCGTTCATTGAACCGGTTGATCAGGGTTTGTCCATCGCCTACGTTTTTATACAGCACTGTTCCCGCAGCAATCACATTGTTGTTACCAATCACCAGTCCGGGAATGGTACAACTGTTTACACCAATCATGTTCTCATCGCCCACCGTTGTGTGACCGGAAAATGCAACCTGTGGACTCACAAAATTATACTTTCCAAGAATGGTATCATGGCCGATGGTACACCTGGAATTAATGATATTGTGATCGCCGATGATCACTTTGGGACCAACGGACGCATTGTGGGAAATGATCACTCCTTTACCCAGTGTTGCAGAAGGCGACAACAAAACAGTTGGATGAATGAGGCCACGAAAGTTTGCACCAGCAGCTTCAAACCTTTCAATGATCGGTCGCCGGTACTTGATATTGGCGATCCCCATCAGGTAGTCCACATCAGTCCTGATCAAATGGTCAGTTATGGACCCAAGAAATGGTTCCGCATACCCATAGGTCGTATATGCATTGGCGTCATCGTCAAGAAATCCTTCCACCTGGATCTCTGTTCCCAATTTCTGCATATGCCCAATATAGTCCCTTAACTCTGCCGCATGGCCTCCGGCACCTATGATGATTACTGATCTCATGCTAGCCTTTTAGGTTTATACAAATTTCATTGCATTGGCTGAGGTAAAGTCTCTGGACGCCGCCAGTGCATTCTGCCGTAGCTTATCCCTGTATTGATACTCGTTCACCAGCCTGTTGATATAATCTACCATCCCCGCAAGGTCGTCTTCCTCAAAGCATATCCCAATCTGATAGGCGTCAAGCAACCTGGATAATTCGGTATCTTTTTCAGCGATCCCCATCACTGGCGCGCCAACAGACATCAGGCTATACAATTTACTCGGAATACTGTATTGGCCGAGATCCTTTCCTAAGGTTACCACAGCCAAGTCCGCCGCAGAAAGTGAATGTGAAAGCATGCTGGTTTCTTGCCAGGGTAAAAGCATGCAGTTTCCAAGCTTTTTTGAAGCTATTCCTTCCATCAGCATTTTCTGCTTGTCGCCTTCACCTACAATCAGGAAAAAGACATCCTCTTTTCTAACCTGTTCCGCAATCTTCAACATCACCTCAATACTGTGGGATCTTCCCAAGTTTCCGGAATAGATAATCAGGAACTTGTTTTCCAGTCCATGCTTCTTAATGAACTGGTTTTCCTTTCTCTCCACAGGCTGCAGATAAGTACTATCTGTCCATAGCTGCACAACATCAATTTTCTCTGATGGCACGTAAGTGCTGATCACTTTTTTCATGCTTTCGGTGATCGTATATACTCGTCTTGCCTTGGACATCACCTTCTTGTTGGTTCGCGTCCAAAACCGGACCAACCAGGAATCTTTCCCCGCCAGTCCATGACCAATGATTGCATCGGGATAGATGTCATAGATCAGGATATCATATGAATTCCTTATGATCAGCGGGAGAAAAATATTGAGAGGTGGATTAGAAACGATGAAAACATGAGCTTTACGGTATCTGAATAAGATCAGCCAGAGGACTTTAAAAAATGCAATCACCCACGTACTGATACGACGGAAACTAGTGCTTCGGTCATACCGGATCATGCGTTCCACGATAACATCTATGTCCAACGCCTGACTCCTCGGATTCAGTGAACCAGTTGCCAGAATGCGTTCATCATACTTGCCCCTGAATGCATTGACGATATCAATCATCAGGTAGCCTGAGCTCTGGTTGACAAAGAGTATTTGCTTACCAGCCTTGGTAGTATGATTCTCAAAATTACTTACCATGCATAAACTTTTTCGCCTGCTGCATGCTTCCGCTTAACCCATGCTTCATGGATCTCTTCAAACGTATCCTGCAGTGATTTTGTAATATCCCAGTCTGGAAAGTGAGCTTTCATCTTTCTCAGATCACTATAATAGCAGATATGATCACCGATCCTGTTGGTAGGATCATACTGGTATTGCATTTCTTTTCCACTGATATCAGAGATCAATTTGAATGCTTCAAGAATGGAAACACTGTTGTCTTTTCCGCCACCAATATTATACACCTCCGCTACACGGGGGGCTTTAATGAATTCTTCAACAAAACACGCAACGTCATACAAGTGAATATTGTCCCGTACTTGCTTGCCCTTGTAACCAAAAATGGTGTACTGCCTTTCTTCCAGATTGCACTTGACGAGATAGCTCAGGAATCCATGTAGTTCCACACCAGAGTGATTAGGGCCAGTGAGGCAACCTCCGCGGAGAACGCAACTTGGCATATTGAAATATCTTCCATACTCCTGAACAGAAATGTCCGCCGACACTTTTGATGCACCAAACAGCGAGTGCTTCGTTTGGTCAATCCTGAAAGTTTCAGGTATACCCTGTAAATAGTTTTCATCCGCGTATTCCCAACGGGTTTCAAGCTCAACCATCGGAATCTCATTGGGCGCATCGCCGTATACTTTATTGGTTGACATGTGTACAAACGGGATCTCAGTTGAATACCTGCGTGTTGCCTCCAGCAAGTTGAAAGTACCAACCGCGTTCGTATCAAAATCTTCAAACGGAATAGAGGCTGCCCTGTCATGACTGGGTTGTGCCGCCGTGTGCACAATAGCATCCGGTTTAACATTGATGATCAGGTCAAGTACGCCCTGCCGGTCACGAATGTCCAATTCATAATGCACATATCCTTTAATGGATTCCTGTAGTCTTTGCTGATTCCAGCGGGTATCTCCACTAGGACCAAAAAATACAGCACGCTGATTATTGTCTACTCCATGGATCTCCCAACCAAGATTGTGAAAGTGAATACAGACTTCTGACCCAATCAAACCAGATGCACCGGTTACCAATAACTTTTTCATCCTTAATTACATAAATCTTGATGATGCCAATTGCTCTCCAATCCTGACATATTTGTCGAACTGAGTTTTCATATTATAGCACTGCAATGCACGTTCCCTGCACGCACCTGAAAATTTTTTTTCCGCAGAAGATGTAATACTCTTTATGGCCTCAACCATTGCGTGAATATCACCTTTCGGTACTACTTTCCCGGTTTGCAGGTCCACAGCCTCCGGACTTCCGCCGGTTTCATAGGTTACCACAGGTGTTCCACATGCCAACGACTCCAGATTAGTAGTGGGGAAATTATCCTGATAGGTGGGGTTAACAAAGACATCTGCCATATTATAGTATTCAGTAAGCTCCTGCACACTGTCTGTTCGTGTAATACCCAAAATGCCGGGCGGCAAAGCTTTCAACTGTTTTTCAGTTAACCCAACTGCAATTACAGCGTATTCTTCAGGCAAAAGCGACTTTAATGCTATGACGTCTTCCAAACCTTTTCTTTTGTCCCATATACTCGCACAACCCAACACCACCTTTTTACCTTCCAGGCCAAGTCTGCTTTTGAGTTGAGTTTCCAGTGGGCGGAAAATATCAATATCCACTCCATAGGGAATGATATGCACCGGCCACTGTGAAAGAAAAGACTGATTTACAAGATCTCTTAGCCAGGCAGATGGCACTACGATCTCCAACTTTTTAACAGAATTAAATAAACTCTTCTTATCCCAGTAGTTGGCTTTTGAGGCATCTGCCAAATATGATGCCGGATACTTTCGCAATTTTGGGCAACTGTGACATCCGGTTTTCCATTTCTTGCAGTCAATATCATCAAAATACGTACAGTGCCCCGTAAAACTCCAGCAATCGTGCAAAGTCCAGATCAAGGGTATCTCTTTTTTGGAGAGGTAGCTGAAGAATATCTCGATATTCAGGAAATATCCGTGAATATTGTGCATTGCAATGACATCAGGTTGAATTTCTTCAATCGTCGCAATCAGCTTTCTTGTGGCATTTGCTGATCCAAATGCATGTCTGTCTGTAAGCATCGTCTTGACGCCATGCATATACACATCGAGGTCATTGCCAACCCTAATCAGTTTAGATGCACTCGGCCTTCTTCCCCTTCCAAAAACAATATAGCTTTCATGCCCATACGCCATGAAGGTTCTGCCAATGTCTTCTGCTATTCTCCCTGTACTACCGCTATTTACCTGGGTATTGACCTGCAGTATCTTCATTCACTAGCTATTAAAAAATTTATAGTAGGTCTGTATAACTTTCTCGGTATCAAATATATCTGCGCGCTCACCCGATTTCCGCGCATAGTGTTTAACCAAATCTTCCTGCTGAAGATACTGGGCCATCTTATCCGCCAGGCTCTCATCTTCTTGCTCAGCCATCAGTCCATAACGCTCTTCATCCACCAGCTCCCGGCAGCCACTGCAATTGGTAACTACTACTGGCTTTTCAAGGATCATTGCTTCACACAAAACCGTAGGCAATGCTTCTGATACTGAAGACATAACGAAAACATTACCTGTTTTCATATATGGATAGGGATTATGTGAAAAACCAAGGAAAAAAATGTTCTTTTCCAGCCCTAGGTCAATTACAAGCTGCTTCAATTTAGCCTCTTCCATGCCTTTTCCCAATATGTAAACAGCGAATTCATATCCACGACTCTTCAAAATACCAGCTGACCGGATTAGTCTATCAAAACCTTTAACAGGGAATAAGCTCCCTACGGCCACAAAACTGAATACAGACGGTGCAAATGAAATGACCTCTCTAGACTTTGAAAGAACCATCTCCCTGTCAATCATGTTGTAAACCACTTCCATCAAAGGAAACTCACCAAACACTTCTATAAACTCCTTTTTGGAGTCCTCTGAAACAAAAAAAATTCCATCGAGTCTGCCATAGCGTTTCTTGATCAGCTTATTTCTATATCGCTCATTTTCATAGAACTTATAGAAATTCCGATATGTCTTATATGAACTATGGACCCATGTGTATCTCATTCCGGACTTTGGGATGAAAAACAGCAGGTCAGTGAAGTTTGAGTCCAGAAAACATATAGAAACATCATACCTATCTCTTATTTTCAGTTTCACAGCCAGCCTGAAAACAAGGTCAAACGCGATTTTTTTCTGCAGATAGGCTAGCACACGCACTAAAAAATCGTTCTTGAATAAAGCTATAAACCTAACACCTGAAGGAATCTGATCTAAATAGGGCCCTTTGCCGAGGACTGCAACCAAATCCACATCATAAATATCCAGATCAATCTTGTTCAAAAGATTAATTAGTGTGCGCTCTGCACCACCACTGGCCAGTGAAGGAATCAGGAAAAGTATTCGTCGCTTACCCATGAATTGTTCTTATCGTCACAAATGCTTCAGCCCTGTGAAAGCCAACCGTTGCACCCCTGAATTTTGCAAGGGCTTCAATTGTTTCCAATGAACGGGTAGAAGGAAACGGTCTCACCTGACTTTTAAAACATCCCATTGCCTCAAACTTGGCATCCATTTGCCCGGTGACATCTACAAAATGGGTGGGTATAAAAACATCATTGCCAAATGGTGGTGCCCATTCTGTTTCAGAGAGGGTCTCATAGCAATAGATACGCTTCACACTATAGTTGCCCACAGGTCTCGCCGCTACCAGGCCCGCCATGAAGATGGCTGAATGGTCATGGTGAATATCGCCCCTGTGCGGAAGGTATAATTCTTCAATAGCCAGTTTACTAAGAATAGGCGCGATTGCCCTTGATATCTCTGCCCTGGAAGTAATGTCAAGATCAGGAGCATGGAAATCCAGGAACAGGGTTTCTTTTACCCCTAATATAGCATGCGCCTTCCTGGCTTCGTTCCGAACATTATCGATCTTATCATCACTGTACATTTTCGGTGTACCCCTCGTTGCCACCAGCACATAAACTTCATGACCGGCATCGGCATACTTTTTCATAACGCCTCCACAACCGAGAACTTCATCATCAGGATGTGGTGCAATAACTAAAATCTTACTCATGCGTATTACTGGGTTTTAGAAAACATCTGAGTCAATCATCTGGCACTCAAACACCAGATCCTTCAAGGCTTCATTCTTCCAATGGTAAACAAAAGCATTGTGCTTGCCCTCCACAAATCCTGCTTTCGCAAGAATATCCCCATACACACTGATCACATTGATCCGCTGGTACCCCCGGTCAAAAATCTGCTTCAAACCCTCCACCAGATTATGATTGATCTTATCGATATACATCAACTCTATGTGTCCGTCATACTCCTTTGTGATCATCCGGAGATCACCCACTTTCATCTCTTCATATTTGTATCTGGGGTGATGCAGGTAGCGCTTTTCCAGAAAAGACTCCTGAAGACTGATCAAAAAAGATTTCTCTTCATTGAAATGCATATTCAGGGTTTCCCGTGTGATGGTATAGTAGTTCTTATAGATCGTATTAAACTTCAAAATCCTTGTCCAGAATGGCTCCGCCTTTGCATTAGGGAAGGCCATGATGCCGTCACCATCCCAATGCTCTTTTGCCCATTGGAGCATTTTCAGAAACACACCCGGAATTTGTATCGATGCTGAATCAACCATTCCGCCAGCAGATAAAGCCATCCGAATATCCTTGCCCTGATAGTTATAAGTAACCGGAATAAAGGCATTGTGACCAACGATCCTGTCATCGATCTCACAAAGAATAGAACAGTACCCTTCCGGAGTTTTATACCAATAGTCATAACGCTCCGCCTTCATATCAAGGTTGAAACAGACTTTATACAGTCTCGCTATTTCCGGCAGGTCACTTGCTGTCACTGGCCTGAACTTCATGATCCTTTTTTTTGTGATAAAAACTTTCGCCCATGATCACAACCACAACCGTCTTCAACATGATGGTCATATCCAGCAGGAAGCTTTGCTCCTCCACATATTTGCGATCATAGACCCAACGCTCTGGCCAGGTAAGAAATATGCTGCCGTTGACTGCCGCGAGATTGGTCAATCCTGGCTTCACCTGTATGCGAACCTTCCCGTCTTCATTGAACTTATGTTGCAGATCCGGCAGACTGGGTCGGGGACCCACAAAACTCATGTCACCGTTCAGGATGTTGAACAACTGCGGCAACTCATCAAGCTTTGATCTGCGCAGAAACTTTCCGATACGCGTGATCTCCGGATCATTGGCAAAGGTTTGCTTATTTGCGCGGTTCTTGTTGTTGGTCATCGTCCTGAACTTATACAAGCGGAACACCCGGTAATTCATCCCAAGCCTGTCTTGCATAAAAATTACCGGACCCGGTGAATCCATTTTCACCACCAGCGCTACCAGGAGCATAATGGGTGATGCCAGGATCAACAAAACGAGTGACACGGCAAAATCAAAAAAGGGCTTTATGATATTTCTATAGATCATCTTCCGAGAAATACTTTTTTACTCAATTCATCAAAGAGATTATACCCATCCCAGATATAGTTAAAGATGAGTGCATTACCAAGGGGTACAATACGATCTATTCCTTCACCATTGGAAAGGTCATAGAGTAATTCCAATTCATTCTCTTCCAGGCCGAAGAAACAAATGGTTTGAACCTTCGGCTTCCTCAACTGATGCAACTGAGCCACAGATTCTATTTGTTTGTAGTAGAAATATCCCCCACCACATCCGTGAAGTGCCGCTTCATCTACATCATTATTCAATCGAAGAAAGCGAAGGTAGTTGTCGCCTACTTGTTCAGTGATCACTTCACCCATGGCATCATCCACCATCCTGTTCAATTTCAGGGAGGCGATCGAAGCGATGTCTGCCCGATAGTTTTCCTTGAGAAACACGGAAGCTTCTTGTTGAAACTTCACTACACATGCTTCAACCTGTTCTGCACTGCCCAAAAAATAAACGGTCTGTGGCGAAGAGCAGCCCATCTGGTCAAATGTATACGCGTCATTGAAAAATTTGCGCATGAACTTCTGCAAAGCAACCTCATCTAACGCGAGATATGCCTTTACATCCATACAAAACATAGACACCCGGTCCGCAAATACAATATCCTTGGTTCTTGGAGCGGTTTTAATTTCCTTGAATATGCCGATGGTCTTATCACCACCCCAGATCACCCGCGCATTCACCGAAGTGGATATGGCTTCACTTACCTCCGCATTATGCCCGTAGGTAATGATATTGATATACTCCCTGAACACGGCAAAACTTTCCGATGCAATCAATTCATTGATCATCTCAAACAACATGGTCACATGCGGGGCTTCCATCCGGCTTGACACCCGAAGGAGATTTTTGTTGCCCATCAATACTGAAACTGCAAGGCTATAGATGAACATCGTATCCACGTTTGCCGGGCATACATGAAATACCTTTCCAATGGGTGAAGTTCTGCAATCCGACCGGTTGAACAGATGCCTGTTCTCTTCCTTAAGGATGTTGAGGTTCGTTTTCCGCAACCAAAATGCCAAAGCAGCAATTTCCGGCAAATGACTGATGCTCCTTTCCGTGAAGATCCTCCTGGAAAGCGCATCAAAAAATTCTACCGTCCTTGGATCAAAGGGCCGAAGGGAATAACGATCTCCCTTAAACAATGGCAGCTCGCGCACATCCACATTTCCCTGCCAGGGACTTAATATTTTTACCATGCGTGACTCCATCTTAGCTCGTTTTAAACGTATCACTACAACCGCGCAGCTCTGCTTTTTTAGCGCGACCAAGAATCTTGAAATATTTGCCTCTCCAACCGTTACCAGCGTTGTCTTCACCCATCTGAATCCCAATATCCTCGGTAAGCAGGGAGTGACCAGGATAGCTTTTAGGCAACGCACTTACCACTTGGATGAGTCCTTCCTTGCCGGGCTTCTGTACGCTGAAATCAATCGGGTTTCGGATAATGATGTCTGCGAAGTTTGGGCAATGGAGATAGCCTTCGCTATTCTCCAGAAATACCGATCCCACCTGCTCCACCATCCCGTAGAAATTATAGATCTCTTTCATGCCGAAACGCTCTCCCAGTGCAGACCGGAAAGTATCGTTGTCAACAGCAATGTCTTTCAGTTTCTTCCAGCCCCCACTGTGAATGAGGATGGCTTTGCTGAGATCATAATTATGTTTAAGGCTGGCCTTATTCAAGTACTGCCAGATCATAAAAGTGAATCCAAATATGAAAATGGACTGGCCATTGTATTTTTCCAGGAATGCTTGCAGCACCTCTTCGTCTGGTTCAAAGTCGTCATTTAAGCAATACGTATGATCCTTACCAAAGACAGACAAGCCCAGTATGCCAGCGCCACGCGCAGAAAAAGAGACCTTATTGGTGAGCACTGATTTTGAATCAACGATCAACATCGGCAATCTTGTGTTGCCGAGTACGTGAGAGATGATCTTAGACAAAGCGAGGGTCTGCAATTTCGCGGTATCTTTGTCCAGGTAAATCCTGCTTACCTGTTGACCGGTTGTGCCACTTGAGGTAAGCACTTTATAGACGTCCTGATCGGCCATGCTTTTCATGGCGTGATTCTTAAAAACGGACACGGGAAGAAATGGAATATCCTCGATGCCATAGAAATGATCCCTGCCACCAAAGACCCTCTCCGTGATCTTCCTATAATCTTCCGAACGGTCCATATGCCATTGGTGAAGCGAAGAGAGCAGATCGGTCATTACTGCTTGCTTCTCCGCCCTGGCGATACTGAACTGTTCCCTATCCAGCAGATCCAACAGTTGCATACTGATCAATTAAAGCTGTATAATTTACTTTTCCATTCACGGTCAGTGGAATTTCCTCCACTTTCACAGGCTTGATAGCTGTGATATGCAGGGTCAATGCTCCAGATATATCCTGGGCGAGTTTCCGTAGGTCAAGTTGATCATCGGTCACAAAGATCAACAACTGCTTATCCTCGTAACCTACACATCGCCCCTGCACATGCAGTTCTTTGGCAAGCAAAGACTCTACTTCATCCAGGTTGACCCTGTTGCCAAATATTTTGGCCATTCTTTTCAACCTGCCAGTTATATAGTAAAATCCGTCTTCTTCCCGGGCCATATCTCCCGTACGCAACAATCCGGTACGTTCATAGCTCGCCAGTTCTGTAGGGCCAGTCACATACCCACCAAATACATTGGGTCCCTTGTAACATAATTCCGATGTTTCTTCATCGATGATGAACCTTCCATCCTTGATGGGCTTACCAATGGAGCCGATCCTTTCAAGGGTCCGTTCCGGAGGAAGATAACTCATGCGCGCAGTGGCTTCCGTTTGACCATACATCACGTAAAATCTTATGCTCCGAGCAATGGCATATTCTGCATACTTACACACCAGTGGGTCCTGAAGTTTACCACCTGCTTGTGTGAAATAGCGTAGTGATGGATATTCTTTCTTCGTAAAACCAATTCTCTCCAGCATTTCATATACAAAGGGAACGCCGGCAAAACTGGTATAACCGTAACGTGCAAACTTTTCCCAGAAATCCTTTTTCAAGAGATCGTCATTGGAACAGATGATCTTGCCGCCTTTGATGGAATTACTGGTGAGCACAGACAAACCGTATGAATAATATATCGGCAGGTTCAAAGGCGTAACGTCCTCCCGCTGAATCGGCAGATAGTCACAGATAGATAACGCATTGGCAACCAGATTCTGTTCAGAAAGTTTCACAAACTTGGGCGAACCTGTTGTACCCGATGTGCTGATCAGCAATTTCACTTCGGGGTGAATGACTA
Organism: Sphingobacteriales bacterium; assembly: GCA_046317915.1. GTDB lineage: Bacteria > Bacteroidota > Bacteroidia > Chitinophagales > Chitinophagaceae > Pollutibacter. Next base: position 51,917 of record JBKCVJ010000240.1, on the reverse strand, counting down.
CAGGTGTGACCTCATCGCTTTTAAAATACCCAAGTCCATTTTCCTGCTCTGGCCCATAACCTGCAACCTCTGCTCTCTTGCGATCCACTATGAACTGGGGCTTATACAAGGCTTCGAGTTCATCCTTAAAATGCAGATTGAGTTCCGGAGCCAGCAACGCCACACAGTGTTTACTGCGCATCAATGTCCAGAAGACGGCAATGGAAGGAAGGGTATTATCCAGGTAAGCGAAAACCAGCGAGCGTTCACCCACCAGCGAAAGGCCTGGCAAATCTTTGAGGGCATAGGCCTGCTCCGTTGCGTCATCGATGTAACGCAAAGAATTATTGCCAGATGCCAGTTGGTATAATGTTATCATATTAAATGATCATTCCGCCGTCTACCCCTATCACCTGTCCGGTGACATAGGCAGACAGATCAGAGGCCAGGAAAAGGGCAACTTTGGCAACATCTTCGGGCTTGCCAATCCGCCTCATTCCAATGGCCTGTAAATTTTTTTCATAAAACTTAGGATCCATATTCTTGGTCATATCGGTATCAATAAATCCTGGCGCGATGGCATTTACGCGCACATTCAGTGATGCCAGCTCCTTGCTCAAAGATTTGGTAAAACCGATGATAGCCGTTTTGCTGGATCCATAAATAGTCTGGCCGAGATTTCCATTGGTCCCGATTATTGAAGTCATGTTGATGACTGATCCTCCACGTTTGCGCAGAAAACTTTTCAGTGCATACTGGGTGGGAAGAATAGTACCATACACATTGGTTTCGTAAATATCCCTGATCAGTTCCGGCTTCACCATCTGTAAAGTTGCATCTTTCATGATGCCGGCGTTATTAACGATGCAATCAATGTAGATCTTCTGCGCAGACAATGCTTCAAACACCTGTCTGATACTGTCGATCTCGCGTACATCCATCGTGTAGACCAGGTGACCATCAGCATGTGGCAGAAGCGTGGCAGTTAATGTTTCCAAAGCTTCCACATTCCTACCGGTAAGCACCAGCCGCGCACCTTCATTGGCAAACAGTTCGGCGATAGCCCTGCCGATGCCTTTGGCTGCCCCGGTGATCAGTACAATTTTGTTCTGTAACATCATGATCAAAAGCTTATTCCCTGCTTACCTAAAATGTCCATGGCCTTGGCTACTGAACTCATATCTATCACATCATCTGTTGCAATGGATACACCAAAATCTTCTTCGAGCTGGCTGATCAGTACCATGTGCGAAATAGAATCCCACTCTGGAATACCCTGGTAGGACAGTTCCTCGGTTACGGATTCAACAGGAATGTTCAGTGCTGCAGCGAAGCTTTCAAACAGTTTTACTTTGTTACTCATTATGCTTGCGGTTTAAAAAATGATTCATTTACGATCAGCTCTGCCAGTGCTGCCGAGCTGATGAACTCAACATCTGGCCATTGCCTTATGATCTGTTGCAAAAGTTGCTTCAATGAAGCCAGGTTCTTTTCCCGATTCTGTGGGTCGATGGAACCAATGTAATTGAGCCGATGGCTTCCGATGATCGCAGGTTTCTGCCAACGAAAAGCGGTCTGTATCCTGGACATTGCCTCATCTACCCAATTCAGTTTCGGATCCAATGAAGGCTCAAAAAATACGTTACGAATGGTATATGCCATTCCGTTCTTCTTCTCTCCTATAAAGTGCTTCGTCAACACATGCTTCCCTTCACCCACTGGCCTGATCTGGTTAAGGATGCCCTGCATAACTACCACACCTTCACCCTGCAGTACCTGCTCAACTGTGTCATCCCAGATATAACAATTGGCAATAAAGGTCCGGGAGCCATATCCCGTCAGGCGTTGAAACAACGAATGACCGGTTTCCAGCACCTCTTTCTTCGCAAGCCGCTCTGTCTCATCCTGGTGATCCATGCCTTCCATATACGCAAAACGCATCTTGGAGGGTACTGAACTAATGCTGATCATCTGATGAGTAAAAGCCTTATGCAACATTTCATCCCCAGCTGCCAGGTTAGCCATCCAACGCATCACATGCAGGTGTTCCCGGCCATGATACTGCGGTACAAAGATTCCATCTGCAATACCCTGCTTCCACAAACCATACACCTGTTCCCGACCACTATAACGGGTAAGGGTAGTTGTAAATGGCTCATAATGATATGCCTGAAAATTACCGGCCTTAATTTTCTCGAAATCAGGATTGGCGACTACAGCATTAGCAGTTACTACCGCCGGATTTCCCTTGCTGTCTTGTACCGATCTCAGCACTGAAAACAACTGCTGAAGATCCTCGTCTGATTCCAATGAATCGTATTTCAAATATGGATCTGTCTCCGGATGCAGGCCATCTGCCTTCAATTGTTCAAATACTGCACGGGAGGGCATACGAATGCTGCCCCAATCATCTGATTCGATCACCACCAATTTCCGGGGTGTGCGCATCCCGCGGATATTGATAAAATTTCTCGCTATCGTTTTCTTCAATAACATTATCGTTGTTCAATCAATTCGCCTAACCTTGATGATGTGATGAACTCAACTTCTGGCCATTTCGACCTGATTTTCCTGAGCAGACTGTCTAACTGCGTCAATCCATTCACCCGGTTGCCCGGATTCAGTGCGCCGATATAATTCACACGATGGCTGCTGATCACTGCCGGCTTACCCCAGGCAAACGCGATGCGGATCTCATTCATACAGCTGTCTACCCAGTCTTTACCACCGATGTTTGGTTCAAACACACAGTTGCGTGTGATGTAGTATTGCCCGTGCTTATTCTTTTGCCCCATGTAGTGAAAGCAACGCCTGGTTTTACCCTCCCCGAGTACTTCTAGCTGAATTTTAGGGGACGACATATACTTCACTCCGGCTGCAGCTGCGGCTTCGTCCAGTGAATTGTTATAGGGTCCGTTAGGGGGTACGAAAAATGTGGCTTTATAGCCAAACAACTCTTCAAACAATGCCAGTCCGGATCTGATCACTTCTGCCTGCACTTTGAGATCTTCAGCAAATTCAAGATCAAACGCAGCTTGGTACCGAAGGCCATGCCTATGCGTATTGTTATAACCCCAGCAACTATGATCAAAAGCCAAACGCACCTCCTTTTCGCCGGATTGTAATGCCCGCATCCAGGCGGCCACGTTAAGATGTTCTCTGCCGTGAAACTGCGGCACAAAAAGCCCTTTCGCAAGGCCTTCCTTCCACAAGTCAAATGCCCCTTCATGGCCATAACGGCTAAGCGTAACCGGGAATGGTTCATATGCATAGCTGCTGAATCCATTCTCCCTGATCTTATCGAAATCCGGATTAGCCACAATGGCAACTGCCGTAATCACCGGATTTGCACCGTTGCTGTCTACGTACTTGCTTAGCACCTCATACAATGCAGCCAGGTCTTCACGGGTTGCAAGCGTATCGTTTTGGTTATATCGCCCAAAGTCTTCGGAATCCATATCAAGCCCGGCTTTACGCATGGATTCACAGGCCGCCAATGAAGGCATCCGCACACTTCCCCAGTCATCAGATTCTATCACCACCAGCTTTCGATCAGTTCGCCAACCAGGGATGTTTGATAAATTTTTATTCAGCTTTCCGGCAAGGTTACCAATCACGCCCATCATCAATGATTTAGGGATTTACAAAAATCGGCAAGTCGTTTTCCAAGTATCGTATAATCAAACTCTTCTTCCGCAACCTTCCTGCCGGCAGCACCGAGTTTGTCTGCCAGTGCCGGATTCTTTAGAAGTCTCAGCATAGCTTCACTGATCTGCGCTATGTTCCCGGGCTCTACAATCAAGGCTGTTTCATTGCTTTTCAGGAACAGACCCATATCGCCCACCTTTGAAGTAATCGCCGGCCTTGAAAAAGCCAGATATTCGCCAAGTTTTGTAGGAAAATTATTCCTGTTCTGCTCATTGTCAGGTTTGGGTAACACAAGAAAAAGGCAGTTCTTTTGTAACGTCTTTAATTTGTCTTCCGAAACGAATCCCAAGAAGTGTACATTGCCCTGTAGGTTATGATCGTCTACAGCTTTGTTTATTTCATCCCATACACCGGGAGGAGCAACTTTACTTCCAGTCAGGTAGAAATGGAGTTTTTTATCAAACTGTTCATTAACTATTGCAAATGCCTTGAATAAGTCAATGATCCCGTCCTTCTGCTGGCTTAAAGCGCCAGAGTGAATAATGTAGGGATAAGGTGGAATTTCAGCAGGAAGCTCTTCAAACGGCTCCTGTACGTCAATGATGATCGGCAGCCTAACAATCTTTGCAGACGCTTTCATTTGTCCGCTTATGTAATGACGTAATGGTTCAGAAATAACCACAAATCCGTCAAAATACTTCATGGACCATTTCGTTAGCAACATGCCTAAGGCCTTTATCGGTTTCAGTTCAAGCAGTCGGCTGGTATATACTGTTCCCGGTTTTTCGTTCAGCTCATACAATAATTTTCGTCTACCATCGCCATACCAAATGCCCAACAAGAAGTATGTGAACCAATTAAATCCTCCCACAAAAATGATATCTGAATCACTAAGCACTGCATGGTACTGCGCCTTTGCCTGGAACGGAATAAGGAAAGGGTTAGAGTATGCTGTCAACACAGAACCAGCTTCACGGTGTACAGCAACTATCCGGGCGTCCACGCCATCATGTTGAAGACCACGCACGTAAAGACTCAAGCGTTTCGACATAGGGTCGGGACTTGGATGTTTCCCGTTATATAGTACTGTCACTTTCATAAAGTACGGATAGGGTTGATTAGTTCGTGATACTTCTGATCACAACGCAAGGATTACCGGCTGCAATGACATTTGCAGGAATATCCTTAGTCACAATGCTTCCTGCACCTATCAGGCTGTTCTTTCCAATTTTTACGCCTTTCATTACTGTTACATTCACACCTAACCAAACATGGTCTTCAATCACGATAGCCTTTGGCCTAGATGATCTTGGATCTTCTGCATGCCAGTCTCCGTCTGTAATCAACGTATTTGCTCCACACTTAACGTGATCACCAATGGTTATGGACGAAAAACAACCGATGACGGTTCCACTGAATCCACAATTATCTCCAATACTTATCTTACTACCAGGCTCAAGTGCACTTACAATGCAAGGCCTGTTGATACCAATCAGGTTAGAAGTAGGTGCAGACCTAAAACAATTTCTGCTTCCAATCTTAATGGTAGCAGTCCTGGCCTTCTTGAACTTAGTGAGACCATAAAAAACAGTACTACCGCCAATAGCAATACCGCGAAGTTTTGCAATTGGAACAACCCATGCTGTACTTAAACCAGAATGAATAAGCCAGTATAATTTATCTAGAACATTGTAAACACTATTTAAAAAAATAGTCATAATGCTAACAGTGTTTTATAAGCCTTTAAAACCTGTTCAACTACACGTTTCGGATCATGTCTGAAAAGAGCTTTCTCCCTGGCTTTATCCGCCATCTCCAATGCTCTTTGATAATTGCTCGATGTTTCCATAATTGCTCCAGCCATGGCCCAGGGTTCTCCAGGTTGAATGAGTAGCCCCTCCTTTCCGTCAGCCAATATTGACGGAGTTCCTCCTGTATTGGCAGCTACACAGGGCATTCCCATAATCATTGCCTCACATAAACTATTCGGGCTATTTTCAATCGCCGAGGGCAATAGAAACATATCCGCCTCCATCATCTTCTCCACCAATTTATCCGCATTCAGCCTTCCTAGCAATTGCACATTATCCTGCGCAAAACCGTCTCGCTGCTTTTGCACAACACGCACTACTGTACTTTCTTCTCCAATGCCTGCAATCTGCCAACGAAAATCAAATCCAGCCTTACGTAACAACCGCGCGGCTTCAACCAATGTTGTAAATCCTTTAACCAGGCTGTCGCTGCTTGTAGTATGTATCACAAATGGCTGCCGTTCATTCCTTGCTTTCCAACGAAGGGAATAAAATCTTTCGCGAAGAATCTCATCACCATGAAAATAATCAGAACCTGGAGACATCACAGAACATACCCTTCTATCCCAGTCTGTCCGCCCCATGAATGATTTCATTTTAGCCATGTATTTGGTCTCACGTTCGCCCATCTTCCAGAGCAGTTTAGACATATGCCTGGGGCTCTGCGCAAATACTCGTTCCTTCAGGGATTTACCGTGATTACCAACCCTAACCCTCATTTCCCTCTCATACCCTTGCCGCATAACGTAAGCATAAGGTGCTATTATCCCTTGAATTGAGGTAAGTACTGGAACATCCACAGATGACAGTATTGTACCAAAGGCGTTCTCTGTACCATGAATATGTATCAGGTCTGGTTGAACACGATCCACAATATCCAAATATGCTTTCTTATCCTGTTCATCAATTATATGCGGCCAGAAAATATTCTTAAGATTGCTGGTTCTTATGCTATTTGCTGGAATTACATGATATGTGGTTCTACCATGAACAAAAGATTCTTCGTGCCAATTAGCATAAAATGCTACGTGCAAATCTACAATCTGCTGCATATGAACATCCAGCGCTTCCAGCCATCCGCCACCGATAGTTGATCCCTGCATATAAGAAGCACCGTTACAAGGCGTATTCGTAAACCAAAGAACTTTCAAAGCTTAAACATTTAATATGAGCTTAACTTCTTCATCCGAAAGTTTCCTTAACTCCGAAGAATTACAGAGCACAACACAAATCCAAACCACAACGTACTCTGAGCTGAAAACAGGCAGGTTGAACGCAACCATAATAACAAGATGAAGAACCAATATTGTAGCGAAGGACTTCACGAGGTAATTTCTTGACCTGAAAAAAGCCAGGAATGCAGACCAAAGGAAGATCAGCACCATTAGCAGCAAATAGAGCCCCCCAGCCTTTAAAAGAGTGAACAGGTATCCATTTTCTATGATATTGCCAACGCCACCTTCCTCTTCATTCATACTCCGGAGCACGGTGCCATCTAAACCACGTCCCCATATCCAGTCACCTGCCACTGTTCCGAAATCGGCAAAAAAATCAATAAGTATAGACCCGCGTGTCTCATCCCAGGCATCTGAATCAAAACCGCGTTGAAAAATATAAAGGTTATCTTTAAGGAACCCCAGTGCAAAGATGAAGGCCATAACGGAACCAAGCACCAGGACAAAAGCCCTGACTTTTTTCTTAATTGATACAACTCGATTTAGCGACATTAGTGCATAATACGCTGCAAGAAGAAATACGATGTCCAGCACATAACCTCGTCTGCCATAGATAGACCCTATCACCACCAGCAGCAGAAAATACAGAAGTAACAGATTCCTTTGCCATTTCTGCGCAATCAGATAATTCATATTTAGGAGTACCAAGGGTAGTCCAAAGTTAAACATGTGCATCCGAAACAGATGCTCTTGCCAAAGGTCCTGGTTCATCATCGCCAGAACGCTTAACTGAACCAATAACAATACAGGTAAAAACTTAAGACTAAATGACATTACATATTTAAACCATCTGATATCAAATCTTATCATTAGAATGAATACTGGGAAGAAAAATGGCATTACATAATACTTGGCCGCCAGTACAAACTGTAGGTACCTCGTTTCAAATCGAAAACTTTGGGCTACCAGGATCAGACTGTAAATTGAAAAAATCAATATCGCTGGGGCCAATCCTCCATAGTACTTAAGGGTTAGCGGCCGCCTTAGCAACATATAAAACATGCTAAATAAAAAAAATAATGCAAGTACATACTTTACAACCTGCGGTACACCTCCATAGTACTCTTCCACCAGCATCACCCAGCTATGAATCTTCAGCCCGAGCAGGGACCATGTAAAAAGCTTCTGGGAAAGCGTTGGTTCAAGCGCCCTTCTTGTGGCCAGAAGTTCTTCATACTGAGTTGCTATGGAAGCTGAAGTCACCATGGGATCAGGCAGATTGAAGTGTTTTACGCAAAACCGGGGCCTGTGCCAGAAGGCCTAAAACGTTTGCCGTCACCATTGCCAGTGGAATAGATACTACACTATGAAAAATCCATGTATAAAAGTAGCAACACGCTGCAAAAGTCAGTATAGTCAGAGGTGCCGTAATGACAAGTATCCTCACGTTCCCGGTACTATTAAGAAATACTGAAAATGGATTAACGAGTATATAGCTAAGCGCGTACAAACCTACACCTACAGACAGTGCAAAAGGTATTTCCACTCTGCTGCCAATCCAAACCCTGTAGATCAGCCCAGACATTATGATCATCAAAACCACTCCACCCGAGATCAACCAGGAAACCTTCTTCATGTAGGATAGCATTTTGCTAATCCACAACCTGTCATTGCGTGCAAATGCCTGGGTAACCAATGGACCAACCGGGGATGTGATAAGTGCAACCACAGTCATAGGAAAATTAAAAATGGTTGATGCAATATTATACTGCGTAACTTCTTTAGGACTAAAAAATCGCATAATCACAAAGGGCATACTGGCATACAATATGGTTGCTGTGATTTGAATAATAAAAAACTGCCAGCTGAGTTTGAACAAATTGCCTGAATTGCGAAAATCTATACTACTGAAGGATGGACGCATGAAACTATACTTCCCGGAGAATACGTAAATACTATAAAACAGATACACCAACAAAGGAACGCCCGTTATAATGGTAGCTAATAGAACAAGATTTCCTTTCAAGGCGTAAAGCTTTGCTAGCCAAAGCAGTAAAAGACATATGACATTGATCACCAGTTGAATAACTCCTCCCATAACGGAGTTGCCATCTGCCGCATATACAATTGTAACTGTTTGCAAAATGAATCCTAGGAGGATGAAGCTTATGGAAATAGACGTAAGCATCCTTAACTCAGCAGCCGGAATTTCCTGAGCTTTTAGAACGCCCTTCCAGTCAATCATGGCATTCAGCGGCAGCATCACCAGAAGTATCGACACAAAAATGGCAATAAGTATTGCGTACGATGTGCTAACGAGCATCTTTGCCTGATCTTTTCTTTCCAGTGCCAAAGCTTCCGCCAGCCTATTCCTCAGCCCATTACCGAGGCCTACGTCAAATATTCTTATCCAGTTGATAATGCTTATGAGGGTTACCCAGATGCCATATTTTTCCTCACTCAGATAGTCTAGTAAAAGAGGAATGTAAAGAAGGGTTATAACAATACCGAACACACGTACCAAAGCAGAACCTGCTAACTGTTGTATATACTTTCCCGTCAACCCACCATACTGCGGTAAAAAACGCTTCAGCTTAATGAATTTCATACCTAGTTCTCACTGAGTTTTTTCTTTAATCTGCCGTTGTGAAAAAGCTCCTTCAGGGAACGGAACAAATGAAGTAATGACATTCCCACACTACCGTAAGAATAAGCAATTGTACCCTCTGTCCAGATAAACTCCTGCTTCCTTTCGCTCGCCACTAATGCTTTTACGATAGTTTTCATTGTCCTACCGAAAGTTAGCTTTGCCACCAATGGAATAGGATCATCCACGCCATTATCCACCATGAAATCATGGAAAAGTCTTGCCTGCTGTCTGGTTGGTCTGGTGATGAGCATCGACACAGATTTGTATCCACAATTTCGAAGAAGCACTTCGGGATCATAAATTAGGTTCTCAAACTTGGCATATTCTTCAGCAAACTGTTTCAACAACCTCAGGTGTAATCCAACATGGCCTGAAAAATCCTTAAGCGCTGCTTTCGAAGCCTCAAAAACAGGTTCAATATGATCTCCTATTCGTTCAAAACCGATCGTACTTTGCTGGCCATTCATAGCAAAAAACTGCTCCAGTATCAGCAAAAATGCATGTTTCAGCAAGTTCTTGTTACATTCTTCACCATAAAATTCCTCTGGATAAAATGCAGCAGCATATTGCCCTCCTTCGCGGATGCTGACCCTTTCATCAAACACCCCAAAGAAATAGCCAAACACAGTTGCGGGCTCAAGAACCACATTGATAGCCTGATGACAAAATCTGGACCAACCAATGTCTACGATGGCAGCCTTGTCCCCGGATAGCATTCCCTCCTGACGGAAAAAATCTCTAACCAGTTTCCGATGGTCTTCCACTCTCCTCATCAGAATATTCCGACTGGAAGCGTCAGATAAAACATCCAGAAACAGTTCGTATGATTTCTTATCCATCGGAGCGTCAAGAAAAGTCTCAGACAGCTCTCTTGATTTCAAAGCTTCTGCAATCATGGACACATCTGCATTGAACCGCAGCAGCATTTGTCTGGGTGTTTTACCAAAGGATTCAGATAATATCCATCGCAACTCGTCCCTTGAGCCTTCCTTTAATCCTGCTAAATAAAATGCCCTTCGGGATCCATACAAATAGTGTAATTCAATACCTGGATAGTTTACCGAAAGTTTTTTTGCAATCTCATGAAGCATGTAACCATCCCTTGCTACAAAATAGAGTTTCCTGATTCCTTTTGCCTTGGCATCCCGCATCAACCAATCTACAAAAGGTATAAACACAGGTGCGATAGCATTCAGGACAAGAGAAGTATGAACATCCGGTTTTTCTGAAAGTCGTATAGACCTGGAAATACCAGACAACAAATAAACTTCCATGGGATGCCGGACTGAAAAAGCTTCGTTGCTCCACTTAAATTCATAATCATTAAATCCGGTATCCAATAAATGAGCATTGATCCCTTTTCTTTTTGCAGCATTTAAATCTGCATATTGATTATCTCCATAGTGACTGATATCACTGAACCTGACTCCTTCTTTCTCCCTTACATGATCAAACAGTCTACCTGATATCTTTGTAAGTCCGATTTCGCCGGAAACATATAGTCCATCCCCATCATTCCAGAAACCATATTTTCTTAGCTGGCCTCGGATGAAATCTGCCGGAAGATAATTATCCGTAACATAAATGATCCTTTTCCCTAAACTACGTTCCTTATTCAGAAACTGTAGCATTGAAAGTACGGGCCGCAAAACTTCGGATTCCACCTGTAGCTCCATATCGATAAGGGCGGTGCAATCTGCATCTTTAAATGGACAGTTGAAATGACGATAGATCTCTTCCATCGTCACATCTTCTATACCAGTCGGGGCCATCAGTTTGGCGGCTTTCTCGGCGCGCACCCTGGCATTCACAAACTCATACAGTTCTACCCTGCCTGCCTTTGGTCCGAGGATCTTGCTTGCCATCAGGTAAAATACACTTGATGGCAAGCCAGTACATCTTACAAGACAGGTATCAAAAATATCGAGCGATATTATCTTGTTTTTAATCATTATTCTTGGAATCAACTATCATTTCAAATTGTCATTGTATCCATATCGTTGATTATACGATGACAGTTTAGAATATTTTATCCCATTGATGACAATACCCATGTTGGGAAGCTTCTTTGTCTCAAATGCATCTTTCACTACAGGATAAAACGATTTCAAAGTCTTACCAACTCGAGTTACATACACAGAAACACTAGCATAGTTCCCAAGAATTTTCGCATCTGTCACCGCACCAATTGGTGGCGAGTCAAAAATGATATAATCGTACTGTTTCCTCAAGGCATCAACCAGTTCTCCCATCCTTGAATCCATAAGCAGTTCTGCAGGGTTTGGAGGAATAGAGCCCTCCGGTAGAATTGTCAATGATGGATAATTGTCCAGTTTTTTGGTAATCTCTTCCAAGCTGGCACTTCCAATAAGGTAGTTTGTAATACCAGGGAATGCACTCACGCCCATCTCTTTTGAAAGACGGGGTCTGCGAAGATCCAAACAAAGTAGTGCTACTTTTTTCCCTGTCAGACTGAGACTGATCGCCAGATTGATGGAAACATACGTTTTTCCTTCGCCAGGCATACTGGAAGTAACAAGGATCACCTTCCGGTCATTGTGCATGCCTAAATATCCGAGATTGGTACGCAGGTCTCTAAATTGTTCAGCCTCAATTGACTGAACACCTTCACCAACAATAATAGATTGTTCCTCTGCGCCTTTTTTTCTTTTGACTAAGCCAAGTTCTCCTATAATGGGAGCACCGATATGCCTATCGATTTCTTGTTTATCCTCTAATTGGTTACGCAACATTTCCTTGATTGCAACAAATACAAAAAACGCAAGCAATGCAAGCGGCACTGCAATCAGTAATGTTTGAAATGCAGTTGGCTTCAGCACGCCACCGTAAAGCGGCTTGCGTATGAACTGACTATTGGGAACCGTGCCCGCAACAGCAATAGCTGCTTCCTCCCTTTTTTGCAACAAGAAACTGAATATACCATTCTTAATGGCCTGCTGCCTCGTAATATCAATCAGGCCTTTCTCCTTTTGAGGTATGCTTTTCAGCATGGAGCCGAATCCAGCCTGCTTATTCATGTAAAAGCTTCTCGTAGATATCAGATTTTTGGACAAGTTATTGAGGCCTTCTGTAACAGACGCCCTCAGTCTCCTACTTTGCTCCTCCAAAACTTTAACCCTCGGATTGTCTGGTCCTGAAAGTTGAAGTTCGCTGTTCAATTTAAGTTCAGTCTTATTAAGCTCTCCAATCTGCGTGGAAAGGCTTACATCGCCAACATCCAACATAGCTGGTAATGATCCTGATTCAGCAGGGCCTTTAGACAAGTATGACTTTGCCTTATTCACCATATCAATCTTGACATCCAGTTCTGCCACTTGCTGATCAGTTGCCTGTACACTTTCCAGATAAGCAGCACCCTGCGTAGAGAGATCAACGATTGAATTTGATGATTTGAATTTCTGCAATTCGCTTTCAACACCATTCAATTCTTTCTCCACCTTGGAAAGTCTGGCATCTATAAATTCATAGGTGCTCAGGAACCCTGCTTTCTTGCTTTCAACCGTAATAGCATCGTATACAGAAACAAGGGTCTGCAAGATGTCAACGGCACGTTTAGGGTGGTGGTCATTAAATGTCATGATAATCAGCTCAGAAAGCTTTGTACGTGTGTCTGCTGAAAGCCTTCCGCCAATGCTTTTACGCAATGCATCGATTGGAATAAATGACAATTCAAACTCATCGTTTCCTGTGGCTTTGAAATTCGGATTGTACTCAATCTTGGTTTTACCCCAAGGCATCGCCTGCCACTCACCAATCTTATACGTTTTCCCGCCAAGGGAAATTGTTTTATTTCCTGCACTAGTTCTAACATCGAAAGGTCCAGCCGCCGTTAAACTGAGTGGATCTTCTACTGTTATAATAAATGGAGAATCATCGGCATAACGATCTCTTTTAAGAAGTCGTCCCTTAGCCTTTATATCGGCATAAAGCCTTAGTCGTACTATAGTTGCCTCAATAGCATCCGGTGATTTAAGAATCTCCACCTCTTTTTCAAGGGCCACTTTGTCATCCATGAGTGAGATGCTCAACCCACCTTCAGACATTAATGCCGGATCTTTCTTGATGGCCATCATTGCATCTGCACGGTAACTTTTTGGCGTATACCTGAGGTAAAGCCAGGAAAGCAACACTGCCAACACCATCAAAATCATCAGGAGAGGCCAGTATTTAAGGTTCCTGATCAAAAATCCTTTGACGTCTGGAGTATCTTCTTTTTCCGCCTTAATGGATAAGCTCTTTAAGAGTTCGCTATCTGTTGCCATAGTTTTAAAATCACTTTGTTAATGCGATAATACTGATCAGGAGTGAAAGTACAGTGGCGCCTGCAGCCACATATGTACCAAGATATTTGCCAGCTTTGTCTCCCCTGTTTACATAAGCCGCTTGCACGGGTTCCACATAAATGAGATCCCTGTTTGTCAGGTAAAAGTATGGATTGTTAAAAACAGTTTTGGATCGGAGGTCCACCCTTCCACTAGTGCGTACGCCATTTTCTTCACGCACTACTAAGATGTTATCTGCATATGCCGTATACTTGAGGTCACCTACTAAACCTAATGCTTCTGTAAGTGTCATACGCTCATAGTTCATTGCAATCTGTTTTGGCAACTGCACTTCACCCAGAATCGTAACGGCATGATTCAGAAATCGTACACGAACCACCGGTTCTTTAACAAATTTCTTCAGTTTCTCCGTGACAAAAATCTCCATCTCCCGAAGGGTGAGTCCAGCCGCATTAAAATCACCAATATATGGCAGGGTGACTGTTCCCCTTTTATCTACCATGTATCCCATAATCTGGGGATTGGTTGTCGCAAACTGCATGTTCATCTGTGATCCCATGCCGGTCATCTCAAACATTTGCACATCCTCAGGGTTCAGTGCAGAAACCTGAATGTGAAGTAGGTCGTCCGGAACAATATATTGTTCCCTGAAAGGTGCCATAGGTCCTATCAGGCTATCCTTGGCTTCTACAAGATCATTCAGGTAAACGTATTCCTTTGGTGAAGTACAGGAACTGTTTGCTGCCAACATAACCACAAGTGCCAGTAATGCCAGATGTTTTAGTTGCTTCATATGCTAGATTTCGAAATTTGCTTTTTTATTTTTCCGGTTTTCAGTATTTCCAAATTCCAGGATGCTATACACGGCTTCGCCACCTCAGTCACATATATATAGGGACCGAACAAGAACTCAACAACTCAATAACTCAACAACACAACAACTCAATAACACAATAGCATTACTTTACTGAAAGCATCTTCGAGATCAATTCACCCTTGGATTTCACCTTCAGCTTCAAATAGACCTTTTTCAAATGCTGATTCACCGTAAATGGCGTTATGAACATCCGCTCTGCAATTTCTTTGTATGTCAACCCCTCACAAATAAACTTCATGATCTCCCTTTCCCTGTTGGTAAGGAGTTCATTATACCTGTCTTCAGGCCTCTTCTGTAAATTATTGATGAGATGCGTGGCGATCCTCGGGGAAATATAACCGCCTTCAGCCACGAGTTTCTCCATAGCATCCGTCAGTTCCTGGATATTTCCGGACTTTTGCAAATAGCCATGGATACCAAGTCTTGTCACATATGCAAGGTCAAGGTCTTCGGGTTTCTCCAAAATGAGCAGGGACTTTAATGTTTGCCGGGATTTCAGGATCAATGAAAACGCTTCAATGGAACCGATCTCCCGCAAAGATTGAATGATCAATACTTCCGGTTCTCCATAGACGATAATGGCAGTAGTGAGAGATGAAAGCGTATCTACGGAGAAACTGATCCGGAATCTCTTCGTACTTTTTAAATACGTTTCATATAAGGTACTCTGTACCTGATTAGCCACAATGATGCCAACATCTATCATCGGATTCCTTTCGTTTAGGGTTACGTATTCTACTGAATTAAGTAGTACCAGGGTGCCATAAACACAGGCTTACAGACCTGGCAGGGTTGATCTTTCGAAAGGATAATTGGCTACTTTAACGAGTAAGGCGCTGTTAAATTGCTAACCCTTTTTCATCCGTGCAACAAACATATGACTATTTCCTTGAATACTACTTGTTATAGTAACATATATATATTAATTTAATGTGTAAAGGCTTAAAATGGTCATTTAAAGATAATATATAACTAATTTAAGTAGTATCTATGAAACCAATACTTCGAAGCCCCAGGCAGGGACCGGCAGATATAGATTATCCGCAGGTTTAATATTGTCACCCGTAAACAGACTGGAATAAGTAGTCTCTAAGACGTGTTGGCTATAAATATGAACCTCTAAAGGATAGGGTGAAAAATTCAATATAACCACAACAGTGCGTCCGGCACTTACTCTTTCAAACAGGATGACCTTGTCCGGATGGTCCGCGGCTACAAACCGGGTTTCTACTTCTTCACTGGCCGCACGGAGCGCAGGATGTTCTGAACGAAGCCGCAGTAACTTCTGATAGAATGTATGTAACCTTGCTTCACTACTCCAATCCAGGGGATCTTTATCAAAAAATGCAAGTCTCTTTTTATTGGGAATCTCCTGCCCGCTGTACAACAAGGGCATTCCGTTCCAGGTGCAGGAAAACACGGCAAGCAGTTTAGCCATGTCTCCATACTTCTCATACTCCGTTCCGTTCCAACTGTTCTCATCGTGATTACTGGTAAACAAAGCCCGAATCGCATGCCTTGGTTTCAGGCCATTGTAACCATATAGCGTATCGATGAGTGAATGTAAAGGCTGCTGATACCTTACATAATCATGGGTAACATGCATCCATTTCCAGGCATAGGCTGCGTCAAATACTTCCAGGTATTGGGGCTCATTCCACTGATCACATTCTGCCAGCCAGAATAAAGGCTTTACCGCTTCCAGCGCAGTCCTGGCTTCCTGCCAGAAATCAACCGGAACCAACATGGCCATATCACAGCGGAATCCATCAATATCACAGGTATCGATCCAAAACAGCATACTTTGGATCATAGCGTCCCTCATTTCCGGATTGCTGTAGTCAAGATCGATGACATCGTCCCAGCCATGCTTGTCGTAGAATTCACCTGCTTCATTCTTGATATAATACGCCGGATGGGTTTTCGTCCAGCCATGATCTGCACCAGTATGGTTCGCCACCCAGTCGATGATCACCTTCATCCCCATTTCATGGGCCGTGTGCACCAAAGACCTGAAATCCTCCATCGTTCCAAACTCTGGATTAATAGCCGTGTAGTCGGCACACGCGTAGTAACTGCCCATGCTCCCTTTCCGTTTTTCCAAACTGATCGGTGTCACCGGCATAAACCATAAGGTATGTACGCCCATGTCCCGCAACCTTGGCAGGTGGTTCATAAAGGCCCGGAAAGTACCTTCGGAAGTATATTGCCTTGTATTGACTTCATAAACATTGGTTCCCGGAACCCAGTCTGCTTTTTGAAAACCCATACCTGTAAAAATAGCAATTTGCTACTTGCTATTAGCTATTTTTGCAGGTATGAAAACCTTCCAGGTTCCCAGTACATATCGTAGTCCATTGATTTCTGCGCTGAAGGCAAAACGTAAAGAAGCAGATAAACTAAAAAAGGATTTTACGCCCTCCCTACTTGACCTGGGTCCTGTCCAATTTTTTCTGGCCAGGCATTTTGGTTTTTGTTATGGGGTAGAGAATGCCATCGAGATCGCCTTCCGAACCGTAGAGGAAAATCCCGGCAAAAGAATTTTCCTGCTCAGTGAAATGATCCACAATCCTTTTGTGAACAGGGATCTGCAGGCACTAGAGGTGCGTTTCATCATGGACACTTATGGCAATCCGATTGTGGATTTTGCCGAAATCACATCTGATGACGTGGTGCTGATCCCTGCTTTCGGAACCACGATACCTATTGAAGATAAACTTCGGAGCCTCGGTATCCCGATCGAAAAATATGACACCACCTGCCCTTTTGTAGAAAAAGTCTGGAACCGCTCCGCGCAAATCGCAGAGAAAGGATATACCATCGTGGTGCATGGAAAGCCCACGCATGAGGAAACCAGGGCCACTTTCTCCCATAGCGCCGTTCATGCCCCAACCGTTGTGGTGAATGATATGAAAGAAACGATTGAACTTGCGAAATACATCACTGGTGAAAAACCCAGCGAACAATTCTATATCGATTTTGCCGGAAGATTCTCCGATGATTTCGATGTAAACAAAGATCTTCAAAGGATCGGGGTGGTGAACCAAACCACCATGCTGGCAACAGATACCCAGGCCATTGCAGATTACCTGAAGCAAGTCATCATGACGCACCACCGGCTTGACGACTCATCCATAGGGGAAAGATTTGCCGATACCAGGGATACATTATGTTACGCTACCAATGACAACCAGTCTGCTGTATTGGGCATGTTGGAACAAAAGGCCGATCTCGCGATTGTTGTAGGCGGAAGAAACAGTTCAAATACCTCGCACCTCGTAGAACTCTGCGAAGAAAAGTTGCCGACTTTTTTTATCCGATCTGAAGAAGACATCCTCTCCGCGTCTGAGATCCTTCATGCCAATTGGCGCACCCGCGAAGAATCCGTGATCAGCAACTGGTTGCCTGCACACAGACCCGTACAAATTCTGGTGACCTCCGGCGCTTCCTGCCCGGATAGTATTGTGGAAGCGGTGCTGAGAAAAGTCTCAAGCCTTTTCAATGTGGCAATTTGAGAATGCGGCAATGCCCAATGCCCAATGCCTAATGACTTAAACTTTCCTTCGCCCATTTCAACGCCTGCTTAAGCTGTTGCTCTTCGGTGATATTTGTATTATCAAGTATTATGGCGTCCTTAGCCTGCCGTAACGGAGATACCTCCCGATTTGAATCAATGTAGTCACGCATCTCCAGGTTGTTCTTCACCTCTTCAATGGTGATATTGGGATTTTTCTCAAACAATTCTTTGAACCTTCGTTCCACACGCACAGCGTTATCGGCGGTCATGAATATTTTCAATTCAGCCCTTGGAAAAACAGTAGTGCCAATATCCCTGCCATCCATAACGATGCCTTTCTTCTTTCCCATCTTTCGTTGTTGTGCCACGGCAAACTCCCGCACTTCCCTGATGGCCGCAACATCACTCACCTTCTCAGCTATCACCAGATCCCTGATCACATACTCCACATTCTCCCCGTTGAGGTAGATCTCGGATTTCTCCATGGCTTCATTGTAGTGAAACTCGATATCGATACTGTTCAATGCTTCTTCCACTTCCTTCACGGCTGTCCAATCCACATGATTACGTAGAAAATACAAGGTAATGGCCCTGTACATCGCACCACTATCGATGTATACATAACCCAGTTTCTTTGCCAACTGGCGCGCGAGCGTACTCTTTCCGCAGGAGGACCATCCGTCAATAGTGATGATGATATTTGATGCCGGTTTCACTGGTCAAATATAGGCATTAAGGCATAAAGGCATAGGGCATAAGTGGCATTGAGGCATAAAGGCATAAAGGCAAAGGGCATTGAGGGGGGAACTAAACCCTTCTCAATGCCCTATGCCTTTATGCCTTAATGCCTATACTTTAGCCGGCGCTACTTTCAGGGAGAAGAAGATCTTCTGCTCTTCCTTGTTCAGGTCAGCGATCATCACATCCCCAGGCTTGATACTCATATTGAGAATTTCTTCCGCTAATGGATCTTCCAGGTATTTCTGGATGGCCCTGTGCAATGGCCTTGCACCAAACTGTTGATCGTACCCTTTCTCAGCAATGAAGTTCTTCGCTTCTTCCGTCAGCTCAAGTGTAAATCCGAGGTTGTTCAACCGCTTCATCACCCCTTTCATCAGGATATCGATGATGTCAAAGATATTCTCTTTGGTCAGTGAATTGAAGATAACCACGTCATCCACCCTGTTCAGGAATTCCGGAGAGAAGGTGCGTTTCAGCGCTTTCTCAATCACCGCCTTATTGGTTTCCTCAGAAGCCTGCACCCTTGATGCAGTGGCAAATCCAACACCGTCGCCAAAATCCTTCAATTGACGAACACCGATATTAGATGTCATGATGATCGTCGTATTCTTGAAGTCAACCTTCCGGCCAAGGCCATCGGTCAACTGACCATCGTCCAGCACCTGCAAGAGGATATTGTAAATATCCGGATGGGCCTTCTCGATCTCATCCAATAAGATCACTGAATATGGTTTACGCCTAACCTTCTCCGTGAGTTGTCCGCCCTCTTCATAGCCTACATAACCGGGAGGTGCACCAATGAGCCTGCTCACCGTAAACTTCTCCATGTACTCACTCATATCAATGCGGATCAGGGAGTCTTCAGAGTCAAACATATACCTCGACAAAGCCCTGGCCAACTCGGTTTTACCGACACCAGTGGGACCCAGAAAGATGAATGTGCCGATGGGTTTCTTGGGATCCTTCAGACCAACACGGTTCCGCTGGATGGCTTTCACCACCTTTAGGATCGCTTCGTCTTGCCCTACCACCATGCCCTTCATATCGGTAGCCATGTTGCGAAGTTTGTCGCTCTCCGCCTGCACCATCCTTTTCACGGGGATGCCGGTCATCATGCTCACTACTTCAGCAATATCTTCTTCTGAGATGGGATAGCGTTTGTGTTTGCTTTCTTCTTCCCAGGTGTTTTTGGCTTTTTCGAGTTCTTCCTGCAGGCGTTTCTCACTGTCCCGGAGCGAAGCAGCTTCTTCGAAGCGCTGGCTCTTCACCACTTTATTTTTCTCCTGTTTAATGTCTTCTATTTTCTTTTCCAGGTCAAGAATTTCCTGTGGAACGTTGATGTTCTTCAGGTGAACCCTTGCACCTACTTCGTCCATCACATCGATGGCTTTATCTGGCAACAACCTGTCCGTAATGTAACGGTCAGACAGTTTCACACAAGCGTCAATGGCTTCATCAGCGTAACTGACGTTGTGATAGTCTTCGTACTTAGACTTGATGTTGTTCAGGATCTGCATGGTTTCATCTACAGAAGGTGGATCTACGATCACTTTCTGGAACCTGCGGTCTAGCGCGCCATCTTTCTCAATGTACATGCGGTATTCATCCAGGGTGGAAGCACCAATGCACTGGAGTTCGCCGCGTGCGAGGGCGGGCTTGAATATGTTAGATGCATCGAGTGAACCGCTGGCACCACCTGCACCAACGATGGTATGTATCTCATCAATGAACAGGATCACGTCCCTGTTCTTTTCAAGTTCATTCATGATGGCCTTCATCCGCTCTTCAAACTGGCCACGGTACTTGGTACCGGCAACCAAAGCAGCGAGATCCAGAGAAACCACGCGTTTATCAAACAATACCCTGGACACTTTACGCTGCACGATGCGCAGGGCAAGGCCTTCCACGATGGCGGTTTTGCCCACGCCGGGTTCACCGATCAGGATAGGGTTGTTCTTCTTACGGCGAGACAGAATCTGTGATACCCTTTCAATCTCTTCCTCCCTGCCAACAATGGGATCAAGTGTTCCCATTTCTGCAAGGCGGGTGATGTCCCTTCCGAAATTATCCAGCACAGGTGTTTTGCTTTTAGCATTGCCCTGCTGTTGTTTTGCTTTCTGTTGGTACCCACGTTTTTCCTCATCAAATTCATCATCCGGATCATCCGTGTATTCACTCCGGACATCGTTGCTCTTCACTACGCCCAGCTCATTTCTGAAAAGGTCATAGTCGATATCAAACTGATTGAGGATCTGTGTAGCAATATTTTCCTTATTCTTCAGGATAGACAGCATGAGGTGTTCTGTTTCCACCATTGGGCTCTTGAGCGCCTTGGCTTCGAGGACGGTTACACGAATCACCTTCTCCGCCTGACGGGTCAGGGGCAGGCTGTTGATATTCGCAATATTCTTTCCTGTTTTGTCTTTTACAGCAAGTTCTACTTCCTTCCGTAGTTCGTAAAGATCTACATTAAGGTTTTTCAGGATTTTCACGGCGGTATTCTCACCCTCCCTTATCAGGCCAAGCAGAAGGTGCTCCGTCCCAATAAAGTCATTTCCTAACCTCAACGCTTCTTCCCTGCTAAAAGAGATAATTTCTTTAACCTGGGCCGAAAAGTTGTTATCCATTCGAGGTAAAATTTATAAAGTGACTCCTTACAATGATAAGGAATAATTTTGACTTCCTTTAGGTAAACTAAGGCGGGCACCCTTTTATTGTGCAGTTATTATCAATTAGTTAGAGCTGGAGGACAAAGGGTGCTATGAAGGGGTTAATATCCCTTTTTTGCTTCCGATTTTCGTTCATTCAGGAAGTCGTTTCCTGTTTTTGACTTTTTACTTTTTACTTTTGACTTAGTATGAATGTCAAACTTGATACCAAGGAAAAGTTTCATGTCATAAATGTGCTTGAACAAGCGTTCTATGCTAATATGACAGAAAGTCTAGTGAAAACGTTCTATGATTGTACACAATCTGACGTTAAAAATGTAATCCTCAACCTGGAAAAGGTGACAAAAATGGACCGGGAAGCGGCCGAGGCACTGGTTAACCTTCAACAGGCAAGCTATGAAAACAACCATTCCCTGGTAATTTGCTGTTTACAGCAGCAACTGGAAGACTGGTTGGATGCGGAGGAGTTTCTGGAACTAATGAATGTAACCCCAACCCTCAGCGAAGCGATGGATATTGTGCAAATGGAAGAAATAGAGCGCGACTTATTCAAAGACTAACCTGCAACCTCCAACCTCCAACCTTACTTATGTTCGCTGTCACCATACTAGGAAATAACTCTGCGCTACCCATGCACGATCGCCATCCTACGGCGCAGGTGGTAACCCTGGACGACCAGACTTTTCTGATCGATTGCGGCGAGGGCACACAGGTGCAGATGAACCGATTCAAGATCCGGCGCAGCAGGATCAGCCATATTTTTATCTCACATCTGCATGGAGATCACTATTTCGGGCTCTTTGGCCTGCTGAACAGCTTCAGTCTTATCAGTAGAAAAGAAGACCTTCATCTTTTTGCTCCCGCCCCTCTGGAAGCTATTCTGGAACAGGTTTTCGAGACAGGGGATACAAAACTCAGCTACAATCTGTATTTCCATCCCCTGGAGAAAGCCGGTCTTTTATATGAGGGCAAAAAGATCACTGTGCATTGCTTTCCCGTGTTTCACCGCATCAATTGTTGGGGATTTATGTTCAGGGAAAAAGAAAAACTGCGCAAAGTAGACGTGGACCGATGCAGGGAGCTTGGGGTACCGTCTTTTTTTTATCCCCGTTTAAAAGAAGGGGAAGATTATCTGCGCCAGGATGGAGAACGGATCGCCAATGACCTCGTGACCAAACCTGCCGCCCACCCCTTTAGCTATGCATTTTGCGCAGATACCCGATTTGAATCATCCATCGCTGATGTAGTGCAAGGGGTTGACCTCCTCTATCACGAGTCTACCTACCTTGCCGAACATGAGGAAAAAGCTGCGTCCCGATTTCATGCAACAGCAGGGCAGGCTGCTACCATTGCAAAAATGGCCGCCGCCAGGCGCTTGCTGATCGGGCATTTCAGCAGCAAGTACACCGAGCTGGACCCTTTCCTGCAGGAAGCACAGGCTGTATTCCCCAATACAGATCTTGCATTGGAAGGAACAACGTATTTAATTAGATAATTTGGGAATGCGGCAATGTGGTAATGAATACATTTGAACATGAAACCAATTGTCTTTTTTCTGCTAATGGCATCTCTTCAACTCAATGCGCAAGAAACAATTCCATTGTACCCAGGACCCATTCCAGGTGCGATCGACAAACCTGATGCAGAGACCACAAACACCCTTGAAAACGGGGTGGTGATCGTTGGTAAAATATCGAGACCAACTGTTACAGTATATAAGGGGGAGGATGTTAGGGGGAGGACTGGAAAACAAACTGCCATCATTATCTTTCCTGGCGGCGGCTATGTCATCAATGCTTTAAAACATGAAGGCCATGATGTGGGCCGATGGCTTGCACAACATGGAATTACTGCCTTTGTGGTTAAATACCGGGTTCCCGATTCAACATATATGACCAACCCTTCTACGGCTCCGTTACAGGATGCACAACAAGCCATAGGGTGGGTTCGGGAAAACGCGAAGAAGTATGGGATCGATAAAAACAAAATTGGTGTATTGGGTTTCTCTGCCGGAGGCCATCTTGCGGCAAGTGCATCCACCCATTACAAGACTCACCTCACAAAGTATAAAAAAGTTAGGCCCGATTTCTCCGTGCTCATCTATCCTGTCATCAGCTTTACCGATTCCATCGGACACAAAGGTTCAAGGTACGCCCTGTTGGGTAAGCAGCCCACACAGGAAGCGATCAAAGCCTGGTCAAATGAATTTCAGGTAAATGCAAAAACACCGCCGGCATTTCTGGCGCACGCTAAAGACGACTGGGTCAATTACAAAAACAGTGTAATGTATGCAGAGGCTTTAAGGGCTCATCAGGTGAAGGCAGAATTGTTGTTGTTCCCTGACGGGGGCCATGGATTCGGCATGACCAACCCTAAAGGGGGTAAACAGTGGCCGGATGAATTGCTGCTTTGGCTTTCCGAATTCAATAAATTCTGATCCCATCATGCCTCCTTCGTAGCGTGAAGCAATCTTACAGCGCTGCCATCTGCTGCTTTATTTTCGCCATCAGTGAATCCGAAACCGGATAAACGGGCAGGCGGAAATGATTGCTGCAAATACCCATCGAAGAAAGAAAAGCCTTCACGCCACTTGGACTGCCTTCCTCAAACATACTATTGATGATATCCGTCAATTGGTAATGAAGTTCTCTTGCAGGTGCGTATTGATCTGCAAGTGCATGACGCACCATATCTGAAAACTGTTTAGGATAAGCGTTAGCAACAACGGAAATCACACCAATTGCTCCGCAAGCTATCATCGGCAAAGTGATGCCATCATCCCCGCTGATCACCTCAAACCCCTTGGGCTTATCCTTGATGATCTTATTGATCTGGTCAAAGTTCCCCGATGCCTCTTTGGTAGCGATGATATTGGGAAAGTGTTCTGCGATTTTCAAAGTGGTGTCAGCCGATACATTCATTCCGGTTCTCCCTGGAACATTGTACATGATCACTGGCAGCGGTGTATGCTCCGCAACCATTTTATAGTGCTCAAAAATGCCGCTCTGATTCGGTTTGTTATAATACGGGCTAACAGATAGAATGGCCCGGTATTCTTTTAGATCCGTCTTCTTCAATCCCTCCACTACTTCAAGCGTATTGTTGCCTCCAACGCCGGCAACCAACGGTATGCGCCCATTGGTGTGCTCAGCTACAAAGGAAAATATCTTTTGCTTCTCTTCTTTGTTGACAGTCACATTTTCTCCGGTGGTACCCATTACCACCAGATACTCTACATGTCCGTTGATGAGAAAATCAACCAATTTGCCCAAGGCAGGAAAATCGATACTGCCGTCTTGCTGAAACGGGGTAACAATGGCTACACCGGTGCCCCTGAAATCCTGTGCTGACATGTGCTGGAAAATATTTTAAACGCCGGCCTCTTCCCAGAAGCCCATTTTACTGAATTTTACGATACGTTGCCTTACCCTTTCCTCGGGTGCGATGGTTTTGAGTTCTGCTAAAACAGGGACGAGATAGTTTTTCAATAAAGCCGCGGCTTCGTCGTAATCCCAGTGTGAGCCACCCAAAGGTTCCTGCACAATGCCATCCACCAGGCCAAACTTCAACATATTGTCTGCAGTCAGTTTCAATTCATCAGCAGCTTTCTCTTTCATATCCCAACTACGCCAAAGAATGGAACTACAGCTCTCAGGAGAAATAACCGTATACCAGGTATTCTGCATCATAAATACCTTGTCTCCCACTCCAATACCCATTGCTCCGCCACTTGCACCTTCCCCGATGATCACACAGATAACTGGCACGCGTAACCGAAGCATTTCAAATATGTTCTTGGCGATGGCTTCACCTTGTCCGCGCTCCTCGGCTTCAATACCCGGGTATGCACCTGGTGTATCCACCAGTGTGATCACGGGCTTATTGAACTTCTCAGCAAGCTTCATCAGTCGAAGGGCTTTTCGATAACCCTCCGGATTAGCCATCCCAAAATTCCTGAGTTGGCGCATCTTGGTATTGATTCCTTTCTGTTGTCCGATGATCATTACTGTATCTCCATTGAATTCCGCAAAACCACCCACAATAGCTTTATCGTCTTTGAAGTTTCTATCGCCATGCAATTCAATAAAGTTGGTGCACATGCGCTTGATGTACGCAAGGGTATATGGCCGGTCAGGATGCCGGCTCAGTTGCACCTTTTGCCAGTTGGTCAGGTGCTGGGTGATCTCCTCCCGCTTATCCAGGATCTTTGTCTCCAACTGTTGGATGGAATCAGACAAATCGATCTTATTCTTCTCAGCTGTTGCTTTGAGTTGGTCAATCTGATCGTAGAGTTCCTTTATAGGTCGTTCAAAGTCAAGGTACTGCCTGTTTTGCAAATCCGGCATTGTCTATCATTTGGATGAGCGCCAAAGATAGGGAAATCGGAAACATACTATTTAATGGCCAATCCAACATATGAATCTGCAGTGCCATAATACAGGAACCATTTGCCTTTGAAGAATACCAGCGCCTCGGCAAAGGTGGTGCCTGCTGCATACTGACCCGTTACTTCATGCGGTAACGATGGACGTAGAAAAGGTACATCAGAACGGCTCAACACCC
This sequence comes from Sphingobacteriales bacterium, assembly GCA_046317915.1. Lineage (GTDB taxonomy): Bacteria > Bacteroidota > Bacteroidia > Chitinophagales > Chitinophagaceae > Pollutibacter. The sequence continues at coordinate 25,983 of JBKCVJ010000240.1, read as the reverse complement.
TGGAAGGATCCGCCGGATCAAATACGATTTGCCCAACGGAATAAGTTCCCCTTGGTAAGTCCACAGATGCCTTCTCACTATCTGCATTCCTTCCATTATACAATAGTAAAACACCTTTGTCCGTAAGTACTGCCGGTGGGCCACACTCGGTAAGGTCACTATCGAAGTAGCCGGGTCTCGTGGTCACCAATTTCACCAAATCACCATGCATATCTTCTGAAGGGTGCCAGGTAAACAAATCTGTGGACCATGCCAGGTTAATAAAGTGTTCACCCCAGTACATCCAATACTTGCCATTGATCTTCATGGCAACGGGTTGTCCGTTCACCAGCCGGGTGATCATCGATCCAGACTTTGACCATATGTTCTTGTATTTACCACCACTCGCTTTCGCAAATGCAGGTCCTTTCTTTTCCCAATGAATGAGGTCCTTCGACATCGCAATACTCAACCTTGCAGTTGTTCCGTTCCAACTGGTATATGCCATCACATACCATCCCTCATCCGAATAAACAACCCTGGGATCTTCACAACCACCGGGCTGGTCTATATTTTCAAAACCATCTTTGGCCGGGTATAAAACAGGTTCAGGATGTTTGGTAAAATGGATCCCATCTTCACTAACGGCAAGGCCTATCCGAGAAGTTCGACCGCCCAGGATCGCTTTGGGGTTGTCCTCGGCCCGGTACAAAAGATAAATCTTCCCGTCTTTGACTACGGCGGCAGGATTAAAAACATCGGCCCTTTGCCAACGTACGGTTTGTTGACGGACGGGGCAAAAGAATGTTAAGGTGGAGTCGGCCCCCATGATCGGGTTTTCCTGTACTTTAATAAATGGACTGTCCCGCCATTCAGGTTGGGCAAGTGCACACAGGCTGAACAACAAACACAATACAATCCCAGATATTCTCATAGGCAAAAGCTAATCATTTGAGGACAATTTCCTGTTTTCCCACGAACTTATTTCCACGGTCATCTATACCAGTAACCGAAACCGTAAAGGCCCCTTTTGCATCGAGGGTTGAAAACATAAATCCTCCTTTTTGGAGCGCCCCAGGGATGCTCCAAAAGAGGGTATTTCGCAGATCAGGAATGCGTAGAGAAGTATTGGCCGGATAATCTGGTACAACAGGCAATCCAAGGCCTTTAAAGTCGAAAACAACCTGACTGGATGACAACTTGTATCCGGCGAGATCACTTTTATAAGATTTATAGTGAACGATTCCCTGCAACTGCATCTGGCCAAGAAAAAACTTTCTGGTCACTACGTCAATCGTAGATATCTTCAATGGATCCAGGGTAAGCAGTTGATCAATATCGGTAACAGGTACACCATCCAACAACACCAGTGCTCCCTGTTCGAAAAATACTTTGAAAGGCAGGTTAACAACCTGCAATATTGCTTTATCCCCATTCCTGCGAACCCGTACTTCAGGTACGAACTCCTGCAAGATCTCCTGCATATCCGGAAATCGGGTATAGTTATCGAGAATATACCGTTTGTCTGGTTTACCGTAAAAATCAGTTGTATCCACTTGTCCGGTGACGAGCCTGGTCTTCTGGTCAGCAAGATAGGCCTGACCTACTGTGGAACTTGTTACTCTTTCACTGATGGCTGCCTCAAAGTGCTCAGGCAATTCAAGTGGCGGTAGATTCAATGAAAACGATAATGTGTCAGGACCTTTTTCCAATATGATCTTCAACCCTGTTTGTGAAGACTGGGAGGTGAATACAAGCGGAGGATCTGTGAAGTGGTATGGGTGGGTTATCCGTAATTCACCGGACTCGTCAGTAACAGCATACCCAATGTCCGCCTGGTTACTCAATAAACCACTCAAGACGGCTATGCCTGCAACAGGCTGCCCGCTTTCATCCAGCACACTGGCATTGATCTGAAGCCCCATTTCTTCCGCATCCTGCAATTGACGCCCCGGATTGAAAGTCCAACCAGAGAACAAGCTGTCCGCAAATTCAGACAATGCATCCTTTCTGGTTACAGACAAAAAATAATCGAGCTTTCCTGATGGTGTATCCACATTCACACTCACCTGCTGACGTGAACTCCATTCCTTAGCGGAAACGTTTACCACCAAAGGTCTTATACTATTGTTGACCATACCCAAATTAGCTGAAGACGCACTGCTTCCTTCTGGTGGGATGACAGGATTAATGATCATAACAGGAATGAATACCCGAAATGAACTGGCCATCGCTACAGCAACAACGTAATTATCTGACGGTGTTTGCTCCTTAACAGGGATATTCACAAAAAACAACCCATCCCTACTCAAGGTCTTCTGGCGACTTACAATACCGGAACGCCTGTTCAACAAAAAGATCGTTAACTCTTGCGTTGCCAGCCTGTCTGCCTGGATCAGTTTTCCGGAAACCCAGATCCGTTCACCGGATACATAAACCTGCTGATCAGTTGTGGCCTGTATCTGCAGATCCTGAGCAGTGCCCTTCATACATGACAAAAGGAACATACATAAAGCGGTCAGTCTGAAAAATTGAAATCTAGCCATTACCAAAATCCGGGTTTAACATTTACGCCACCATTAAGTGTACAATCTGTACATCTCTTCTTTGCAATTGCCAATCCACCCCCAGTTATAAAATAGGCAGGAGCCAAAGTAGTATCCTGCTTAAGGGCAACGATCATCTCATCTGTTGTGCCTGTGAGTGCAACGCAGAACAGCGCCTGATCTTCTTTGGGCCATGATGTACGGAGATCTCCATTACGGATGAAGATCCTTTTTGACACCTGTTTTCCTGCGCTCACAAACCCGATCACCCGCTCATTTGGATCATCAAGACAAATAATATTTCCTGGCAACTGCGATGGCTGTGGATCAAATAGTGATCCCGTCAGTTCCGTATTCTTGCGAAGGATATTCCAAAATTCATAAGCCTCTTTGGTAAGGCCATACTGACGAACCAAAATACTGTAGCGTACAGATAACCTTTCTTCCGGACGAACAATACTGATCAGCGGCTGGAAGCTGATGCGGTTCTCAGTAAGTGCAAGGGTGTTGGCAAGTATAACGTTCCCTGATTGCCTGGTACGCCAACATTGATACACCATTTCATCCGGTTTTCGATCAATCAGCTGTCCATCCTTAAAATAAGCAAAGCTTTCGTACCATGAACGATATTCCCATGTCTCGGTAAAATCCCAACGATAATATGGCGTAGCATTGGAGGGATCATGCGTGTGTACAAAAATGTCCACATTCTGTTGTTCCTGCCAGGTTACACTGTCTATCGGCGGTGTATTAACCGTTTTCAGGAATGGGGTCTCATACTTCCTTCCACTTTTGGTTACGATACGCAATTTGTGATCGTTGGCTGCAGGAATATTGTTGAGTGCCCTGTACTCTCCCACTGCAACCTCAGGTATCACCCAACTTGCCCCGGTTTTGGAAATCACGGAGATGGTTGCACCAGACTCGCGTCTTGAAACAACGGTGTCATCCAAAGGCTGTAATCTGGATAATAATATTTTATTGTCCGCACTGTCCCCAACTGCAAGCCCGCCCTCAACAACAAGGATGGTCCCTGCATCCGGATTCTCGGGTGCTTCAAATGGCTTTCGGCAGGCAAATACCAGCACAATCAATCCTATGATCCACACAACACTTCTCATTGGAATCTGATGTTAAAAGAGATGAAAGGAATAGCAGTTGCAAACACGGAAAGCTGGTATCCATTGATCTTCCCATTCTCGAGCACATAATAAACTGAATATGGATTATCCCTTCCTGTTAGGTTATAGACTCCAAGCGTCCATGAAGTATGAAACTTCTGCTTCACATTATGGTTACCCTCAAACGTCATCGAAAGATCAGTTCTGAAAAAATCCGGGATACGGTATGCATTCCTGTCTGAGTACAACACCCGCTGTGCACCGGCCATATTGAAGGTGCCGACGGGTAAAGTGATCGGCCTGCCTGTGCTATAGGTTGAAGTTAAGGACACACTAAATCGCTGGGTAAATTTGTAGTTAGCAACAAGGCTTATGTTATTGGGCTTGTCGAAATTCGCTGGATAATATTCACCCCTGTTGATGATCTCTCCTGCTGATGAGTCGTTAGCCCGTAAAAAAGTACGCGAGTAGGTGTAACTCAACCATCCTGTCAACTTACCATTGGTCTTTTTGGCCATCAACTCAATCCCATATGCCTTTCCTTGGGTGAGCAAAACATCCTGTTCAATGTTTTCATTCATGATGAGTTGGGCCCCGCTTTTATAATCGAGGTAATTCTGGGTTCGCTTTACATATGCTTCAACACTCAGTTCAATTTCTTTCTTACCCACACGGGTGTAATATCCTACAGATAACTGCTGTCCGGTAAGCGGCTTGATATAAGTATCACTCAGCTTCCAAACATCTGTTGGCGAAATAGCAGTGGTGTTGGTCAGCATGTGGATATACTGCCGAAGGGTGTTGAAACTGAATTTCAATGAACTCTTTTCGTTCAGCAGGTAACGGGCAGAAAGGCGCCATTCTGGCCCCATATATGATTTGACGAGTTGCCCTTTGCTGTATTCAATAGAATCCTGAATAGTGAGATCCTCCTTTGGCAGTCCAGGCAGGTAGGTATAGACTTTCTGCGGGCCCACATTTCTGAACATGCTAAAACGAATGCCGGCTTGCAGGGAGAGTTTATCATTCACCTTATACTGATCACCGATGTACAGCGCAGATTCCGTTCCCTGCTCCGGCGGAATCGTTTTGGGATTCACAATAGAACTTGCATCAGTAGGTTCCAGCGTGCCCGGATCCAATGCATAACGGATATGATGCACCCCAAAATTGATGGCGTGCTTATTGTCAAGGTTATACGTAAAATCCAGTTTTCCATTGTACTGCTTCACGCCAAAACTCAGCCTGAACGCGTCTTTCGGATTGTTCTGCCCTTCCACATTATACCCATACTGGTCAAGCCCGGCCGTTAGTACCATGGACAGTTTACCGGAAAAATTATGCTTCCATTTGAGACTGATGTTCCTGTTATTGTAACGATACGTTGAATCATCGTTGAGCCGGAATTTATCGTTACTGGTATACGCCGATAAATACAGTTTATCGTTATCTGAGAAATTATGGGTGAGGTGAAGCATCATATCATAAAACGAAGCTTCGCTATTATTGAATACCGGATCCTCTATCTGCTTGAGCAGCCAATCAGAGTAGGTGATCCTGCCGCCGAATAAGAAACTCGTTTGATTGGAGATAGGGCCTTCGAGGGTTAATTTGGATGTAACGGGGCCGATGCCGGCGCTGCCAGTAAATTTTTTACTGTTGCCATCACGTGTTGAGACGTCCATGACTGAGGAAATCCGCCCACCGAACCTTTCAGGGATGGCACTCTTGTATAATTCCAGTCCTCGCACCACCTCGGGGTCCACCGCGGAGAAAAATCCAAACAGATGCGTAGGATTGTATAGCGTCATGTCATTGAGGAGGATCAGGTTCTGGTCAGCAGCGCCGCCACGAACATTATACCCTGCTGTACCTTCCCCTACTGAGGTTACGCCGGGAAGTGTAAGTAAGGAGCGCATGATATCGGTTTCTCCGAATACAGCAGGAATTTGTTTGATCGTCCTGATGTTGAGCCTTTCCACTCCCATCTGCATACCCCGTACTGAACTTTGCTTGCTGGCAACAATCACAGCTGCTTTCAGGCTTGTTACGTCTTCTTTCACTTCAATATCCAGTTTGCCGGGGCCAACAACATCCATTTGCCTTTTGGTTTCGCGCATGCCGATGCCTTTAACTTTAAGCACATGGCGCCCTCTTGGAACGGTAATGGAATAGGCACCATAAGCATCCGTTGCCACACCTATCCGAAGATCCTCGATCATCACAGAGGCGGCACCTACGGGTTCACCATTCCTTGCATCACGGATGTAGCCAGAGATCACAAAATTGTTACCTGAGGTTTTTGTGCCAATGGTCAGTACTTTATTCTCGATTGTGAGATCCGTCAATGGTTCGGGAACAGGTAAGAATGCGGAGTCGAGAATTTTGGGTTTGGCAGGATCCGGCACGCGAAAAAAACCAGGTGCTACGCCGGTATATACAGGCGAAGTTGTAACGAAAACCCGATACTGCTTGTCTATGGTAAACACAAGCGAACTACCTTTCAGGAGCATCGTCATCGCCTCCTGAATACTGGCATTCTCCGGAACGTCAACAACCAGTAATGAGGATACCTGCTTTGGATCAAAGTAGATATGATACCCAGTTCTTCGTTCAATCCGCTGAACAACACTATCGAAGGATGCACCTGGTCCCTGGCCGAAGGCCATCGCCCCAAGGCAACAAAACAAACAAACCAGAACAATTCTACTCATACAATTGATGCTGGTCTACGTACGCCATAAATTGTGCTGCTGACTTGGAAAAATTCTCTTTGAAATTAAGTTTCAGTTGTTTCGAAGGATCCTGCATTTTCCTCCCGTTCTTACCTGCAAGTTCCATCAGCCCCTTTTTACCGGACACTTCCACCAACGCTCCTTTATCTGACACAAAAACCCGCTCATACGTTCGGTAATAAGGATCTTCCACTCCCCTGCGAACCAGCACTTTCTGCCACCTGACCATTACCGCATGGGGACCATCGTACAAAACCTCGCAAAAACCAACGTCAGGAACAACGATGAACTTACGCGGACCGAGATAAAAAGAAGAAACCTTTTCTTTCACCAAACTCATCCGAATCGCGCCATTCACTTCCCTTGTCATGAGCAGGTCATCCTCCGCATCATAGTGCAATTCCACATCGGAAAACCAATGACCAAAATAATGCACCTTGCGTACGCCAGGTGTATCTTCATACAAGTAGGGAGAACCACTGCTATTTGCCACAATTTTAGTGTACTCCGCTCCCCGAAAAAAAAGCTGGAAACGCCCCGTAGTATCCGCGGAAGCGAGTGCAGGAAGGTAAAATAATACAGTAAGCAGGCAAAGCAGTGGTTTTGGCATAGAGCAAACTAAGTACCTATTCTGAATATATCCTATTTTTTAAATAAACGGCTTTATTTGATTATGGGTGATTTCCGAAGGGTGAATTGTTTAGGAATTATATCGATTAGGTTTACATTTACCAGACAACCGTTTATGGCTATGCAAGTCCGATTGCTCAGGTATTTTTTTGCATTAATTATTGGATTGGGAGTTTATTTGCAGACTGGTGCGCAAGACTCCGTGAGAAACAAGAAACCTGACAGTGCGGTTGCTCCAAATCTGTCCGATACTTCCATTTCAAGAAGGATCCAGCAAAGTGCAGACATCCTGAATGAAAAACTAAGGGAGAAATACCGAAGCCAACTTGCACTCAGCAGGCAGGAGCGTGTATTTGCGAGTCTCAGGGCAGAATTCCAACGCACCAAAGACTATCTTAAGTCAGGCATCGATACGGCGATGATCGCCCGCGAACTCCACCTTGCAGAGGAACGTATTGAAATAGCCGGTGAAGGGATCTTCACCAATGTGGGCACCGTTCAGACCTCCAGAAATCTCGCCACTTCAGAGGTAATGCTCACAGAACTTGATTCCCGAAATCAGGAACTGGAAAAAAAGATCGGCAACTATCTCGATGACCTGGAAGAATTCCGGAACCAAATTGATTCACTGGCCAGTGACAGCTTTTTCCTATACATTCCTTTAGATACTTCTGAGGTCCGGCAACACCTGCAACAACTCAGACTCATCGGCACAGAAATCAGGTATACGGACTCCGTACTCAACGCAAGCCTCCGCGTGATCAGGAACCTGAAAACCCGATCCACCATCATCAGCGGAAATATCCTGTCCAAACAGGACGAGATCAGTACCTACCGGTCAGAATTATCACAAAATTCCTTGCTCAAAGAAACATCTTACCTATGGGAGTCTCCCAAATTCAGAAGACCTTTTATTGAAATTTTTCATTTTTCCATGCAAAAGAATAACCTCGTCATGTTATTCTACCTGCGGAATCACTTCGGTAAATTCTTTTTGATCTTTTTAGTGACGATGGCGCTGATGGCATATCTGCGCTCACTCAGAAAAAACATACATGAAGAAATGGGAGAAGAATCAACCCTTGCCCATAGCATTGTCATGGAAAAACCTGTTCTTTCCAGTTTATTGATCAGCATATCCATCGGACAATTCTTTTTCCCTTCCCCGCCCTTTAGCTTCTATGCATTATTGTGGACGATCAACAGTATAATCCTGACAATCCTGATTCGTAAACACATCACTCCATTCTGGTTCCGGTTTTGGATTACGAGTGCCGCATTAGCTATTGCCGCCTGCCTCATCAATATGGTTCTCCAGGCATCAAGACCAGAAAGAGTGGTTATGTTGGTCCTTTCCTTAGCGGGATCAGTTGCAGGTATTAAAGTATTAATGTCCCCACACACAAAAGCATTAAAAGAAAAAAGACTCACCATTTTTCTGGCCCTGTCGGTAGGCATGGAAGTGGTAGCCACCATTGGCAATTTATATGGCCGATATAATTTTTCGAAAGGACTAATGACCACTGGTTTCTTCGGTCTTATCGTGGGCATTCAATTGCTGTGGACAATAAGACTCATCCATGAGATTTTCAACATCAGTGCGGAAGCTTATCGTGAGGATGAAAAGAAAAGATTTTATATTGACTTTGATAAAATAGGTTCGGAAGTACCCAACTACTTATACATCATTCTTGGCTTAGGCTGGTTCATCCTGATCTCGCATAATTTTTACATCTATACCAAGCTTACAGAACCCATCGTTTCATTTTTCACAAGTACGAGGCAGATCGGTTCTTATTCCTTTAGCTTGTCAGGGATCCTCTTATTCGTCAGCATCATCTTTCTATCCGGGATTGTCTCTAAACTGGTTTCCTATTTTGCCGATAACAGGAAAAGATCGTCTAATAGTAAGAAATCAGGTTTAGACAACTGGATGTTGCTGATCCGCATTTCCATTTTTTCTATTGGGCTGTTTTTGGCGTTTGCGGCGAGCGGGATCCCAATGGACCGGATTGCTATTGTTTTCGGCGCATTGAGTGTGGGTATCGGTTTCGGCTTGCAAACACTCGTCAATAACCTCGTCAGCGGACTCATCATCGCCTTTGAAAAGCCCATCGGCGTTGGCGATGTGGTAGAGATTGGTGGCAGGTCTGGTACCATGAAATCCATCGGCTTCCGTAGCAGTGTAGTAACCACCTTTGACGGTTCCGAAGTGATCATTCCCAATGGCGACTTATTGAATCAGCATCTCATCAACTGGACATTGAATGACAATCCCAGACGAGTGGAGATCATTGTGGGCGTCAACTATGACACCAACCTTGATCATGCCATCCAGTTGATCCATCAGGTGATGGGCGGGGACGATAGGATTCGAAAGTTTCCCGAGTCTTTCGTACTGGTCAACAATTTTGGTAACAGCTCCATTGATCTGCGCATCCTGTTCTGGGTCAGCCATTTCACCAACTGGAACCTTGTGCGCAGTGATCTTATGCGCAATATCAAAAGGACGTTTAACGATAACAACATCGAGATCCCATACCCGCAGATGGTAGTGCACCGGCCCGATGAGGGTGAAGCGTTGCCAGGGGAAGAACCCGCTCAATGATGTTCGCCATAGTTTTTCTCGCCGGCCTTTATGGGAACCTCAAGCATGTTTTGCTTTGGCGGTAACGGACAAGTGGCATAGGGTGTGAAGGCGCAGGGCGGATTGTAAGCTTTGTTGAAATCAAGCAATACCGTGCCGGCTGCAGCAGGTTTAACAGCTTTCAGAAATCTTCCTGCAGCATAGGTTTCCACATCATTGGTGGGATCACCAAATACCAAGAACAATTCGCCTTCTTCCTCCAATGCGATCATGGCGTAAGGTTTTCCTTCAAGCGAAAAATGCGCCAGACCTGGCGAAAACTGTTTGGTGGTTTGCCCAAGGATATTGGTAATAGAGATGGTTGTGGGCACAGTATGGGGCTCATATCGGGCCTCAATAATAAGTTTCCGATTCACCGGATAGTGTTCAATCCCGCGGAATGATAGCAGGGCATCGCTCTTGAGGTCACGCAATCGCACACCCAGTTTGTCCCCTCGCCTGATGATGTTCCAACGGAGATCACCATACTGCATGATGGGGTTGCGTGGTGAATCTGGGTGAAATACCAGTGCTTCTTTTTTCTCAACGCCGTTCACCAGAATGGGAATGTCTGCATTTAGCCAAACTGTATTTCCCTTTCTCTCCAATACTCCGGCACTTGGCGGAAGTTTTTTGGGGAATACCACCTGATTGGCGGAGTCGCTGCCAAAATCATTCCGCCCTTCACTGAGCCACAACAAGCCCACCAGGTTGAGCCATCCGTTCTCTGCTTTCAACGATTTTTCCCTTGCTTCGTACCACTGTTCTAATTGGCGTTCATAGGACTGTGACTTAACGGAAAGCGAGCCAGTCAACAAAAGGCAAAAGAAAAGCAGGGATTGTTTCATCCCTGCAATCTACAAAACGAACTGTATTCCTGTTACTCCCTTCTACCTCCGTTATTTTGAATCACCAGGATCCCAAGAACGAATATCTGAAAACGTACTTTCTATTGAATGTGCGAAACTAGAAAAAGGGCCTTCCATTTTGTGGGTTTGGTCGTCAAGTGTATCATCGTCCATCACCTTTCTGAGCGGCTACGGGCAGGAATTCCACTCCCTATCCGGGGAATGAAAGCCCCAAAGAAAACCGCAATACGGCATTGCGGGGCCTGCACAATTCAATATCTTGTCCCCTTAATCTTCAAAAAAGTATTTGTGATGAGAAAAGCAATGATGCATGTATTTGCCGGAGTCATTTTTCTGTTGACCGCTTGTTCCTCAGAAGCACAGCAGTCGACCGGAAACGAACCCGTGGAAACCAAAAAACCAAATGCAGACTATAAATCCTCGTTTGCCGGTCAAACGAGAATTCAATCTGTGAAAACAAGTACTGCATTTGATCATCGCGTGGTCACCAACGGTTTAAAAGCACCATGGGGGATTGCTGCACTACCTGACGGAAGGTTTCTGGTGACGGAGCGGGAAGGCAAGCTGCGGATGGTGGCAGCTGCCGGGGTGATTTCTGAACCAATAACTGGGATTCCGGCAGTAAATAGCGCGGGCCAAGGCGGTCTGTTGGGCATCTGCCTGGACAATGCTTTCAAAACAAATCGTATGGTGTATTTCGCTTTCTCGGAACCACTTCCGGAAGGCAATGTTACTGCAGTTGCAAAGGGAAAACTTTCTTCCAATGAGAAAAGTCTGGAAGAGGTGACGGTCATTTATAGGGCAACTCCAGGATATAAAGGAACGCTGCACTATGGCGGGAGGGTGCTCATGACCAAAGACGGCAATCTTTTAATATCAACCGGCGAGCGTTCTGATTTGGAGACCCGGCCGCAGGCGCAGGACCTGAACTCTGGTTTAGGGAAGATCATCCGTATCACCACCGAAGGCAAACCAGTTGCTGGTAATCCTTTCCTTGGAAAGGCCGGCGCGAGGCCTGAGCTGTATTCCTATGGCCATCGTAATCCACAAGGCATCGCTATTCACCCTGCTACCGGAGACCTTTGGGAAACCGAATTCGGTCCGCGCGGAGGCGATGAATTGAATATGGTCAAGCCTGGTAATAACTATGGCTGGCCAGTCATCACCTATGGTATTGAATACAGCGGAAAGAAAATTGGCGATGTGATCCAGCAGAAAGAAGGCATGGAGCAGCCCGTGTATTATTGGGATCCGGTGATCTCACCCAGTGGCATTACCTTCTATGATGGATCTGCCATTGCAGAATGGAAAAACAATTTATTTATCTCCTGCCTCAGCAGTATGCACATCTGCAGGTTGGTCATTGAGAATAATAAAGTGGTTGGCGAAGAAAGACTCCTGACCAGCGAGAACCAGCGCTTCCGGGATATTACCCAAGGAACCGACGGAGCACTATACACGATTACCGATCAGGGAAAGCTCTACAGGATAGGGAAGAAATAGCCGTTGAACATTTGGACCTTTGGGCATTTGAGTTGAGATTTGTATATTTGATACCAATCGGTCTCAAATATGTCGAAAGGCGAGTTATCAAAAGAATACATACTGGAAGCCTCCGTTGAAATTTTCAACACGAATGGTTATGTTGGAACTTCGCTCCAGCACGTGATGGATAAAACCGGATTCACCAAAGGTGGTATATATCGCCATTTTGAAAACAAAGAGGATCTTGCAGCACAAGTATTTAAACTGGCGTATTCAAAAATGAAAACAGCTTACACCAGCTGTTATTCCGATTCTGATCCTGCAGATGTCAAACTGATAAAATTTCTCTCGCAAATAAAGATGCTACTGGTAAAACCACCTGTAAAGGGTGGTTGTCCCATACTCAACTCTGCAACCGAAGTGGATGACACCAATGAGCGACTCAGAAAAATGGTAAAGGAAGCTGCGGCAGACTGGGAAGATGTTATGATAAGTATTTTCCAGCAGGGTATAGCGTCTAAAGTATTTTCAAAAGATCTTGATTTTGTCAAAGAAACAAGATTTATAATGGCTGCCATAGAAGGCGCCATACTTTTTTGCAGGCTTCATAAGAAAATCGATTTTGGATTGCAAACGACTGATATTCTCATCGAAAGAATACAATATCTAAAGCAGTAAAATTTTTTAACCAAAAAGAGACCAAACGGTATCATTTATGGAAAAGATTACTTTGTTGGCTAGGGACGGGTACACATTAGCCGGGTTCTGGGCCGTCCCAATTGGCGATTTCAGGGGTACCACTGTTATTAGTCCGGCAACTGGTGTTCCGAAAGAGTTCTATAACCATTTTGCCCAGTATCTGGTAAACCAAGGTTACCGCGTTTTATGCTTTGACTACAGAGGAATCGGTGGTTCGGCACCTAAGGAACTAAAAAACTTCCACGCAACCATGCATGACTGGGGTTTGCTGGATATGAATGCCGCACTGGATTTTGTGGTCACTGAAAAACAAACGAAAAAGGTTATCTGGATTGGTCACAGTGTTGGCGCCCAGATGCATGGCATGCTGGATAAAAGAGATTCCATATCCAAAGTGATTGCCATTAGTTCAAGTATCGGATATTGGAACTATTTCTTTTTCCCATATAACATTTATGTGCTCTTGTTATGGAAGATTGTAGGTCCGTTGATGATCATGGGCAAAGGCTATGCGCCGATGAAGAAAATAGGCTGGGGAGAAGACATCCCCAAAGGAGTGTTCTATGAATGGCGTGAATGGTGTATGAATAAGCAGCACTTCAAACCATTTTTGCAGGAAAGGTTTGGCATCAACAGTTTTGCAGACTTCAAACAGCCGATGATTGCGATCCACCCCTCAGATGATTACATTGCCAATACAAAAACGGTAGCTGCCCTTCTCCGTTTCTTTCCAAACGCCGAGAAAAAGACTATTTTGATCAGGCCATCTGACCTAGGGGTGAAAAAGATTGGGCACATGGGTATTTTCCGTCGGCGCTTCCAAAATAATATCTGGCCGCTTATCCTTGCTGAAATCGAAAAATAATTTTCTCTGCGTATTAAGGTCCCAAACACGCATCTTTACTGAAATTAATGGCTATGAGCGCGGACTCCATCTTCAGCATTTGCAGCAGTATCGCCATGTTTGGCTGGGTTATATTGATCGTGGCAAGTCCGTTTTGGCGAGGGGCTGACAAGTTCCTCATCGGCATTGTTGTCACTTTATTGGCCATTGTGTATGCCTGGTGCATCGGTCAGAGTTTTCATCCCGATGATTTTCAAAAATTCGGCACCCTCGATGGCGTAATGGGTTTGTTCACCAACAAGACAGCCGTCACAGCTGGTTGGGTACACTACCTGGCATTTGACTTACTGACAGGGATCTGGATCAAGAAGAACGCTGAAAAGTACGGCATCAGTCATTGGGTACTCATTCCCTGTCTGTTCTTTACCTTCATGATGGGTCCCGTGGGCCTGCTGATGTACCTGGTGGTCAGGCTCATCAAGACAAAACATTACTTCGTAGACAATTACTGACCCATGCCCCAGGTACATACTGCGCACAACACCAATCCTGTGATGGGATGGGTGTATCAACTCAAGAGCCGGAATCCTTTGTTGTTTTGGTTCGGAATTTTTAATCTTATATGCGCTTTGCTCTGTTTTTTATTGACACTTGTCACAGACAAAGAGATTTTGGGCATCAATGCTTACATCAAGCCTGCCAAATTTTTTCTCTCGATCGGGATATTGGGATTCACGATGAGCTGGTACATGGTTTACCTCAACAACAAGAGGGCCGTTACCATTTACAGTTGGGTAATGATCATCACGATGGCCATCGAAATGACGATCATCGTTTGGCAGGCTTCAAACGGCAGGCTATCCCATTTCAATATCAGCAGTCAATTCTATGGAAACCTGTTCATGCTCATGGGGGTTGCGATAGTCACTTTTACTTTGTGGACATTATATATAGGCGTCCTTTTTTTCAGGCAAAAGAATTTTCCCCTCGACCTTCCGGAAGGATATATCTGGGGCATACGCCTGGGTTTATTGTTCTTCGTGATTTTTGCATTTGAAGGCGGACAAATGGCAGCAATGCTGACCCATACCATTGGTGGGCCAGACGGCAGCAAAGGCTTGCCGTTGGTGAACTGGAGCAAGAGCTACGGCGATCTTCGCGTAGCGCATTTCTTTGGCATGCACTCACTTCAGGTCTTGCCGTTGATGGGCTTCTATCTGGCAAGAACAAGGTCGCAAATTTTTCTGTTGGCCATCACTTGGTTCCTGTTTGTTGTGATCCTTTACTGGCAAGCGATATTGGGCTATCCGCTTTTAACCTCGACTGGCCTTTAGCAATGGAACAATTGGACCGTTGGACAATTGTTCCATTGGGCGCGCTGTGATTCATACAACAAAAAACCTGCTCAAAGAGCAGGTTCATCTGTAAAGCTTGCGGACCGGACGGGACTCGAACCCGCGACCTCCGCCGTGACAGGGCGGCATTCTAACCAACTGAACTACCGATCCGTTCCGTTTGGGGACGGCAAAGATAAGGGTCTGGGTTGGAATTCTGAAATTATGGAATCCAAAAAATCCGGAAATTCTGATTCCGGAATGCCGGGATTCCAGATTTCCAGGCTTCCGGGTTTTTAACGATATCCGGGATAAGCAGATTTCTCCATATATCGCTGAATAGTTGCCGCGCTCATATATCGCTCTCCAGTAGGTGTGTTCTTATTCTTAAACGGATCCCCTGTTCCGGAAAACATCGCATCAAACATCCCAGACCATTCCCTCAGATATCGGCCCATCCCCTTTTCAATTACAAGACTATCCGTATTAAACTCAAAACGATCCATATACGGCTTGGAAATATGGGCAACGCCTATGCCAAGAAGCCCCATGCTTGTCTTGCGGGAGAAATTGGAAACATGACAGAGCTCATGGGCCAGGATCCCGATTTTGGCGGGTACGGATGTCCGTGAGAACAAGGACCCAAACAAAGAAGAATCCTGTCCCTGGTGAATAAACACCATGTATCTCCGCTTGCGGGCACTCCGCCATAAGGTACCCCAGTCGGGACGAGATGACAAAGGTGCGCCCTTGGGACGCACCTTGAATGTGATTTTATGTTCAGCCAATTCAGGAAGAAAGCTCAGGGTATACAACACCAGCTTCTCCATTTCCGCAGGATAGATTTTGTTTTTTCCATACTGTGTTTTCAAAGTTGCCAATAACTCGGATGTGATCATTGACGTATCCCGAAGTACATTCTTTCCATCCGCGGGTACAACCGCAATCTGGCAAAATCCGGTAGATAGAACAACGCTAAATATGGCTGCCAACAACTCCCTTCGAAATGAAATTTTAACCCCCACCAATCAGGAAAGTTTTTTCTTCAGGTAATTCAACGCCATTCCATAAGCCTCTGCAGTAATGAAAGGATCATGCTTTGGATTAGAAGGATTCGCAAATCCATGCACACCACTGAAGATCTTGTATTCAAGAACTTTTCCGGCTTCTTTCATCTTTACAGCAAAATCTTCAATCACCTCCTTGGAAATATATTGCTCTGTTGCAAACAGACCAAGCACATCCGTATTTAATGTTTTCAGTTTCTCCACGTCACGCACCGGCATCCCATAATACATTACACAACCCACAGCCTGTGGCCCTTCCAGCAAAGCGCTCTTTAAAGACCAACCGCCACCAAAACACCATCCCACACTGGCGATCTTTGCTTTCTTGCCCGCCATCGCTATGGCACCCTTCACTATATTCTGTAACCGTTCTTCTTTAACGCCCTGCATAAACTGTCCGGCTTCTTTAGGATCAGCAGTGGATTTACCATCATACATATCCAATGCAAGCACATTCACATCCTCGCCCAAACCCCCATAGAATTTGTCTGACTCCAGCTTAATATAATCATTCAGTCCCCACCACTCCTGATATACAAATAGCCATTTATCTGATTTCTTCTTCGATTTCACAAAATATGCATTGGCATCTGTGCCGTCCGCTGTTTTGATTTTCACCATCTCCCCTTGCGCAGCATAAACGATGGGCAATGGAGACAAATGCAATGCCTGAAAAGCAGGATCATTTGCAAAGGCAGCCATATCATCCGGCGCTGCTTTATCTGTTGGATGGCAAAGAATAGCTTCCCTGGTTCGGGTTTCCTGCACAGGGGCCAGCAACCGTCCGGTGACCACCAATAAAATCGTGAAGGCGGTGAAGAATAATTTATACATCATGGTTTTATTTTTTCAATGTTTAAACACAAATTATATGAATCGGTTCAAAAAAGAAATAAAACTGGTTCGCGCCGGGCCGAACGGGCGGCGACATCTTATACCGCAGATTTTTTATATCCAACCTGGTCAGAATCCCTGCTATTGTTTCATTCATCAGCATCTTCAGGTCATCATCATGGAAAATCAATGTAAAGGCACGCTGAAGATACTTCAAACCTGTGGGGAACCTGTTGTGATATTTACTTACCAATTCGCGAAGCTCATGAAAATCTCCAAGGTGATAAACGGCAATGATCTCAAACACGGAATCGAAAATTGTATTCAGTCTTCCGATCTTCTTTGCATGGAACAACGCCGCCCGAAAATACCTTTTTTTGATGCTGGATATCGTATGCGGAACATGGATCCACCAGGAAGGTACAGGGATCACTTCCAATAGGTCCTTTACCAGCTTTGTACTTTTATCATATTCTCCAATGAAACTTAGTCCTATCACAATGGTCATATTGAAAAAAGCAACATGTGGATTCACCCGGCGCATCCGGTCTATCGCCACCAGGGCAGCCTCCCGATTCCCAATCATCACGATTAGCCAAGCTTGCGCAAAAAGGGCATGCTGGTGATCAGGATCCAATTCAAGGGCACGCGCAGTATAAGCCGTGGAATGTTCGATGGAATCAGCATCCTGCAGGTAACCGTAAACCACACCGTCTGCATACATGGAAGCCAGGATCGCATAACACCAGGAACAATCGCCATAAGTCTTCACGAACCATTCTATCCTTTGTAATGCCCGGTGAAAGGTCTCTGCGTTATTGTGGATCTGGTTTCGGTAATAGAGATGAAGTGCCTCCTCCTGGATACTTCCATACCCGGCCTCAATGCTCTGCTCTCCATGACGGGCAAACAGCAGACCGGAGTATCCGCAAATGGTTGACGCTACGCGTGAGGAAATTTTCTCCAATTCAAGATCAGGTGCACAGGCCGTAGTATTGAAATGATAGGTATCTGACCAAATCAACATGTCATCAGCACTTTCATACAGACGTATCCCCACATGAACGGTATCGGCCTCAACGGAAATGCTGCCGTGGAAATAATAATTGATCTCTCTTTGACTCCCGTCAAGCGTCTTGCACACGATGTATCGCAGAAATCGGCAGAGGATAGGGGAATTGACAAATCCCTTGCTGGATAGGACTCTATCCAACTCCTGCTCAATGAGTATCCTCGGGATGGGTGTAAACTGCTGCATGTATTAAGCAAAGCTTGCTTCCTCAAAATAGAAAAACTCCAGATCAATGACGCAAGTTTTGTTTCATTGCTTTAACAATGAATAACATGTGCATAATTCTGTTGATAATCAACTTATCTTAATCCATCATTTACTAACCCAATTTTTCCTGTTATGGCAACAAAAAGGACCGTTTTAAGGAGTTCTGCTGGCAAGAAACTCTATGCTGTAAGAAATGAAGACGGCACGTTCAAAGACATCCAGTCTTACCAAAAAGCGCACGCAGCTGACCTGAAAAAGAATGCAAAAGCGGAAGCCCCAAAGAAAAAAGCCGCTAAAAAAGCTGCACCTAAAAAAGCAGCCAAGAAAGCCGCTACCAAAAAGGCTGCAAAAAAAGCCGCTCCTAAAAAAGCAGCACCAAAGAAAGCAGCAAAAAAAGCTGCTAAGAAGAAATAGCCCATGCATCAACGTGCTGAAAAAGCGTTTCATCCTGAAGCGCTTTTTTTATGCAATAACTGACCAGCATCATTGTTTTTCGCTTTTTGTCATCGTAGTTTTATCGTTGAAAAACAAACTCCGATGCCACACTAAACTGTCCGCCGAATCACCTAAATGTTCACTTATAAAGAGGAGGTGTTATGACAAAGGCAATGACAAGGGTCAATGATTTTTTACCTGAAATGTTTGACGACTTTCTGAAACCATGGAACGAAAGATTCAATGGTAATATCTGGGGCAAAATGCTGACCATGCCTGCAGTAAACATCAAAGAAACGAAAGATAACTTCCTGATTGATCTGGCTGCGCCTGGCTTGGCTAAAGAAGATTTCCATATTGACCTCAACGGCAACATGCTCACCATTATGTGTGAGAAAGAAGAAAAGAAAGAAGAAAAAATGGAGCAAATGACTCGCAATGAGTACAACTTCACTTCTTTCACAAGAACCTTCACCGTGCCTGACGACGTTAAAATGGAAAAAATTGAAGCCAATTACAAAGACGGCGTTCTGCATATGTTGCTTCCTAAAAAAGAAGAAACGCGCAAACAAGCCGCAATGAAAAACATCATGGTTAAATAGTTCTTGCCACATCCGGTAACCAACCAGCCATTTTCCTGAAAGGGAGGATGGCTTTTGTATGCTTATATTTACACATGGCATCTCATCAAATCATGAATTTTCACACCCGGAAATGGGTGAAGCCCGAGGACCTGAATCCTAACCATACTCTCTTCGGTGGACGGCTATTGCAATGGATCGATGAGGAAGCAGTGATCTATGCCATCATCCAACTGGAAAATCACCATGTGGTCACAAAATACATTTCAGAGATCAATTTCATCAATGCACCCAAACAAGGGGACATAATAGAACTTGGGATCATCGCTACACATTTTGGGAGCAGTTCCCTGACCATGCGGTGTGAAGTGCGCAACAAACTGACAAGGGAGCCAATCCTCACGATCGACAAACTGGTTTTCGTAAACCTGGGCCCTGATGGAAAGCCAGCCCCTCATGGAAAAACAGAGATCACGTATGTAAAAGACCGATTACCGGGGGAAGAATAACTATCCAAACAAATCGGAACTCAGGTATCTGTCGCCACGGTCGCAGCAAATAAAAACAATATACCCGCTCTCCAATTCCTGTGCCAACCGAATGGCAACGGCAGCACCACCTCCACTGCTCATGCCTGCGAAGATCCCCTCCTCCCTCGCGAGTCTTCGGGCAAAAGCCGTTGCTTCCTGCTGGCTCACATCCATCACCCTGTCTACCCGCTTAGGTTCAAAAATTTTAGGGAGATACTCCGGGCTCCATCTCCTGATGCCGGGTATTGAAGAATCTTCTGTGGGTTGGCACCCGATGATTTGGATCGATGGATTCACTTCCTTGAAATATCGGGAGCAACCCATGATGGTTCCGGTGGTACCCATCGATGAAACAAAATGGGTGAGCGCACCAGCAGAGTCCCGCCAAATTTCCGGACCCGTGGTTTTGTAATGTGCCATGTAATTATCTGGATTAGCAAACTGGTTCAGCAGGTTGCCGCATTATCACAGTCCCTGCAAGCCTTGGTAGCATTGAGCAACATGGTGAGTTCATGACGCAACACATCGGCATGCGTCTCCATCTCTTCAACACTCTTTTCGATATGATCAGATAACGCTGGATACAACAAGCCAATGACCTTGGTGGCCCAGCCTGCGATCTCTTCGTTGGGTGGTACTGCTTCCAGTTGCTGCAGCTTTCCGTATATCTGCTGGAATAAGTTTTGGTTCATGCCATTCAAAGATAGGACGATGTTGTTGTTCCCCTACGCTTATTCCCCGCATCGTAAACGTTAAAAATACCTGAACCTACGGGCCTCCCCGGTGTTATATTTGCAATTCAATCATCGGCATGGCGTACTCCTCACTGGAAGCGTGTTTACTGGACCTGGAAAAGAATGGGCAACTCGTCAGGATCAAGGAAGAAGTGGATCCCCACCTGGAGATGGCCGCCATCCATCTTCGGGTACACGAGGCTGGTGGTCCGGCTTTGCTGTTCGAGAACGTCAAAGGCTCCCGCTTCAGGGCTGCATCCAATATATTCGGTACGCTGGACCGGAGCCGGTTCATTTTCCGGGACAGTCTGGAACAGGTCAGAAAGCTCATCGATCTCAAAAATAATCCTGTGGAAGCGCTGAAGCACCCATTCCAAAATACTTCTGCCGCGCTCGCCGCCCTCAAGGCCCTGCCCCTCAAAAATCCAGCTTCCAAACCGGTTATGGCCGAAGAGATACACATTGAAGATATCCCGCAGATCCAACACTGGCCAAATGATGGCGGTGCATTTGTGACCCTGCCGCAGGTCTACAGTGAAGACATAGATCAACCCGGTATCATGCACGCTAACCTCGGTATGTATAGGATTCAATTGTCGGGCAATAATTATGTTCCTAACAAAGAAATAGGCCTGCACTACCAGCTTCATCGCGGCATTGGTGTTCACCAGACCAAGGCTAACGGTAAAGGACAACCGCTGAAAGTAAGTGTATTCGCAGGTGGCCCTCCTTCGCATACCGTTGCCGCTGTGATGCCCCTGCCGGAAGGACTGAGCGAAATGACTTTTGCCGGCGTCCTGGGTGGAAGAAGATTCAGATATACATATGCCGATGGATTCTGCGTAAGCACGGATGCGGATTTTGTGATCACCGGTGAAGTGTATCCTGGTGAGAACAAACCCGAAGGCCCCTTCGGAGATCACCTCGGCTACTATAGTTTACGCCACGAGTTCCCATTGATGCGCGTGCATAAAGTGTACGCACGTAAAAATGCCATCTGGCCTTTCACCGTTGTAGGTCGCCCTCCGCAGGAAGACACCAGTTTCGGCCAGCTCATCCACGAGATGACGGGCTCGGCCATCCCAAAGGAGATTCCCGGCGTCAAAGAAGTACATGCGGTGGATGCGGCCGGCGTACACCCGCTTCTGCTGGCCATCGGCAGCGAGCGTTATACGCCCTATGCGCCTACGAAACAACCCGCAGAACTGTTGACCATCGCCAACCATATACTTGGCACAGGGCAACTTAGCCTGGCTAAATTTTTGTTTATAACCGCCGATGATACCAACCAGTTGAGTACGCATCATGAGGCCGAATTCTTCAGGTATATCCTGGAAAGGATTCACCTCGACAGAGACGTGCATTTCCATACCAATACCACCATGGATACGCTGGACTATTCAGGCACAGGTCTGAATACCGGAAGTAAGGTGGTGTTTGCCGCATATGGTGAAAAAATCCGTGAACTGACCACCGAAATTCCCGAAACCCTCCGCAACCTGCCCGGTGTGAAAGATATTCAACTGATCATGCCCGGTGTAGTGGCCATCCAGACCAATTCCTTTACAAACCATACAGAGGCTGAAAAAGAAGTGGCCGCATGGAATCACCAACTCCAACCCACAACCCACAACCTCCCACCTCTGCTCATTTGGTGTGATGATGCTTCTTTCACCGCCGCCAACCTTCGCAACTTCTTATGGGTGGCATTCACCCGTTGCAATCCATCACATGATATACACGGGATCCATGCATTTTACAGCAACAAACACTGGGGTTGCAATGGACCATTGATCATTGATGCACGTGTAAAACCTCATCATGCGCCGGCGTTGGAACTGGATCCTGCAGTTGAAAAACGAATAGATCGTCTATTTTCATCTGGTAGCCTGAGTGGAATACAGACATACAGGAATACAGACATTCAGTAAAACTGAAGTTGGCATCAGGGTATCCGAATATTCAGTTGCCACTCCAGAATTCCTGTATTACCGTATTATTGATTGCCTGTATTCCAAAATTGAATTAACTTTTGCCTATGGCCAATATCAATCCATCGCTGGAAAAAAACCCCAACAGCGGCTTCGGTGTGCAAGCTAATCAGATTGGGGAAAGATTCATCAATAAGGACGGCACATTTAATATTACCAGAACCGGACTTCCCAGGTGGGAAACCCTTAGCCTTTACTCCTATATGCAACGGGTGCATTGGTTCAAGTTCCTATTGATCATTCTGGCGAGTTATTTCACTCTCAATGTGCTTTTTACCCTGGGCTATGTATTGATTGGCGTTGAACAACTGGACGGATTTGAAGACAAAAATTACTGGCATAACATTGAAGAGTGTTTTTACTTCAGTACGCAGAGTTTTACCACCGTTGGATATGGACGGATCAACCCACATGGAACCGGCGCCAATATCCTGGCCTCACTGGAAACCATGCTGGGTTGGCTATTCTTCGCATTGGTGACCGGTCTGTTTTATGGAAGAGCCACCAGGCCCAAAGCTTTTTTAAAGTTCAGTCAACAAGCTTTGTTTGCCCCGTATCGGGGCGGAATGGGATTGATGTTCCGCGTAGTGCCGTACAAGGACAACCACTACCTCACAAATGCAACAGCAGTAGTGAACCTTTCATTAATCAACCTGGAAAAAAAAGAGTATGATTTTTACACATTGAAACTGGAGCGCGACAAAGTAGATTCTTTTGCGATGAACTGGACCATCGTGCATCCCATTGATCAGGATAGTCCTTTACAACATTTGTCGAAGGAAGATATGGAAGCCGCTGATGTGGAAGTCTTTGTGCATGTCTCGGGGTTTGATACGGTTTATTCCAATACCGTGATGGCCCGCACTTCTTATACATTCCACGAACTGGTGCACAATGCAAAATTTGTCCCGATGTTCCACACGTCTCATGATGGGAAAAAAACCGTGATTGATTTGGATAAGCTGAATGAACATATTCTATTGGAATCCTGAAATCTTGGAATCCCGGAAGCCGGGAATTCTGGATTCTGGAATTCAGGATTCCCGGCTTCCGGGATTCCAAAACTACAATATCCCACCAACCGTTTGCCACACCACCTCCGCCACCTTCCGGTGTCCTTCCTCATTAGGATGAATCCCATCAGCCTGGTTTAATGCTGGCTCGCCACCTACTCCTTCCAATAAAAATGGAATAAGTGCTACTTTGTTCTTCTCTGCAAGCGTTGGGAAAATAGCCTTAAATGCATTGGCATATTTCGCGCCCATGTTCGGCGGTACCTGCATGCCAGCAAGTATAATTTTTACCGATGGATTTTTTGATTTCACACTATCCATGATGGTCTGCAGATTTTTTGCTGTTGTTTCTACTGGTATTCCCCGCAGTCCGTCGTTGGCACCCAGTTCCAATACAAATACATCCACCGGCTGATTGAGAATCCAATCGATCCTTCCTACGCCACCGGAACTGGTTTCACCACTCACACCTGCATTCACCACCTGGTAATCCATCTTCAATGAATCCAGTTTGCGTTGGATCAAACCAGGAAAAGCCAGCGTGGGCTCATCCAGTCCATACCCCGCCGAAAGGCTGTCGCCAAAGAAAATAATGGTCTTCTTCTTCAAAGCCGGCGCAGCTTCTTCCGTGGGCTTAGCAGCCGCCTGCTGTTCAGCCTTTTTGTCCTCGTTACAGGAAAATGAAAAACAAACCATGCAGATCAACAGCAAGTACTTCAAATGCATACATTCCATTAATACTTTAAAGTTACGCAACTAACCACACTTCCACACCTCAACACTTAGACAGTTTCACACCCTTTTTTAGCCTAATTTCAAGGATCAAATGCCGAATGCCCAATGACAAATGCCTCAAACATCCTTCAGACAGAAAATCTCACGAAATCCTACACCAGCGCTGGCAAACAACTTACCGTGCTTGATCATGTGAATATGCAAGTTGAAGCAGGATCCACCATGGCCATCGTTGGACCTTCGGGCTCGGGCAAAACCACTTTACTGGGTTTGTGTGCAGGTCTGGACAGTGCTACCTCCGGCTCTGTTCTCCTGAACGGCATCCGCCTGGAAACGCTTTCAGAAGACAAACGGGCTGAAGTAAGAAACCAATACGTCGGATTTATCTTTCAGAATTTCCAGTTGCTTCCAACGCTTACCGCATTGGAGAATGTGATGGTGCCCATGGAATTACGTAAACAAACGAATGTGCGTGCCAAGGCCATGGAACTGCTGGACCGTGTGGGCCTTAAAGATCGGGTGTAGGCGTACCCAAACTTCGGCAGTATAAAACTAGATTTTATTTCTAATTTTAACTGTCAAACATGAAAAAGAGTCATTTCACAGAAACACAGATTTTAGCAGCTATCCAGAAACAGGAAAAAGGCATTGCCATTAAGGACATTGTCCGGGAGATGGGCGTGTCAGAGCAGACCTTTTACAACTGGAAGGCAAAGTACGGAGGTATGCAGGGCAGTGATATCAAGAAGCTCCGGGATATGGAAGCGGAACTGAGTGCCTACAAGAAGCTGGTGGGTGAGCTGGAGTTTGAGAACAGGGCCATGAAAGCCTTGATTGAAAAAAAGTTGTAGGGCCTGCTGAAAGAAGAGAGGCTGCTGAGTTTCTGGTTACAGAGCAGCAGTGCAGTGTCAGCAGAGCCTGTAGGATCTTACAGCTGCCAAGAAGTACTTACCAGTATCAACCCAAGCCCAAAGATGATAGCGCAATCCAGGAAGCCCTGACAGGGTTGGTGGAGCGTCACCCAGCTATTGGCCTGTGGTCATGTCATTACAGACTTCGTAACCGGGGAAACAGTTGGAACCACAAAAGGGTAAGACGTGTATACAGATCTATGAACCTTAATATCAGGTGCAGAGCGAAAAAGCGGCTGCCAGAGCGCGTAAAAAATCCTTTGGTAATACCAACAACTCCCAACCATACTTTAAGTCTGGATTTTATGAGCGATAGCCTTACAGATGGACGAAAGTTCCGTTTATTGAATATCATGGATGATTTTAATCGGGAATCTCTTCGCATAGAAGTAGATACTTCGCTACCTGGACAGCGTGTAGTTCGTGCACTACAACAGTTGGTGGCTGAAAGAGGAAAACCAATGTTTTTGCGTACGGATAATTGACCTGAATTTATATGCCAGAAACTACAGGAGTGGTGTGAGAAGAATGGTATCATCATAAACTATATCCAGCCAGGAAAGCCAATGCAAAATGGGCTTATAGAGCGCAAAAACGGAAGTATGCGAAGAGAACTGCTTAACGCATACTTATTTTATAGCCTGAACGAAGTAAGAGCCATGTGCGAAGAATGGAGGGAAGACTACAATACGGAGCGTCCTCATAGCGCACTGGGATATCTGTCACCAGCTAAGTGCCTGAAAAAATACCCAACGGGGCATATTTTGCCGGCGAACGAAAATCACTCAAAAATTGAAGAGAGCCGGCAAAGTAATGCCCCGAAAACTAAACTTACAAACTGACCGAAAAAAGGGTACGCTTACAGTTGCAGCCGTTTTCATTGTTTGAGCTTGCAAATTCAAGTAAACATAGGGCCTGATTTCATAATTGAAAAACTCCTTTAATGTAATTTATAGGGTAGTATTATCTTTAATTCTTTTATTTTACACCTTATAATCCTTGATA